>NZ_JAILZV010000038.1 GCF_023512315.1 Anoxybacillus sp. | reverse complement strand
ATGTAGCAGTTTGGCGAATATTTGACGATTTCTTTCGTGACAGCTTTCATAATTTTTTGGTTTGTTGTCACTAAGTCGTCGCGACTCATGCCTGGTTTGCGAGCGATTCCAGCCGTGATGACGACGATGTCCGAATCCGCCGTATCCGCATAATCAGATGTGCCAATAATGTTCGCATCAAACCCTAACACAGGGCTTGATTCTAGCATATCAAGCGCTTTTCCTTTCGTCGGGTTTTCTAGTTGAGGAATATCGACTAATACGACATCCCCGAGTTCTTTTTGTGCTAAAATAAACGCCGTCGTCGCTCCCGTAAAGCCAGCGCCAATGACCGAAATTTTTTTTCGTTTCATCGCCATTTTCCCCATCCCCTCTCGGCTTTATTCCATATTCCGAATTAACGCATCAGCAAACTCTGAACATTTCACCTCAGTTGCGCCTTCCATGAGGCGAGCAAAGTCATACGTAACCACTTTCGATGCGATTGTTTTTTCCATCGAATCAATAATTAATTTCGCTGCTTCGTTCCAACCAAGATGTTCAAACATCATTACACCTGATAAAATGACAGACGATGGATTCACTTTATCCAATCCAGCGTATTTCGGTGCTGTACCATGTGTTGCTTCAAAAATCGCATGGCCTGTTTCGTAGTTAATGTTTGCCCCAGGAGCAATGCCGATGCCGCCTACTTGTGCAGCAAGCGCATCAGAAATGTAGTCGCCGTTCAAGTTCATCGTTGCAACAACGTCAAACTCGCGTGGGCGAGTCAAAATTTGTTGCAAGAAAATATCGGCAATCGCATCTTTAATAATAATTTTTCCTGCCGCTTCTGCTTCTGCTTGCGCTTTGTTTGCTGCATCTTTTCCTTCTGTTTCCACGATGCGGTCGTATTCTGCCCAAGTGAATACTTTATCGCCAAATTCTTGCTCTGCTAGTTCATAGCCCCAGTTTTTGAACGCCCCTTCTGTAAATTTCATAATGTTTCCTTTATGCACGAGCGTTACCGATTTGCGTCCATGCTCAATCGCATAGTTAATTGCCGCGCGGACAAGGCGTTTCGTTCCTTCTTCCGAAATCGGTTTAATGCCGATACCAGACGTTTCTGGGAAGCGGATTTTGCGAACGCCCATTTCGTTTTGCAAGAAGTCAATCACTTTTTTCACTTCTGGCGTTCCTTTTGCATATTCAATCCCCGCATAAATGTCTTCTGTGTTTTCGCGGAAAATGACCATGTCCGTATCTTCTGGACGCTTAACAGGAGAAGGAACACCGTTAAAATAACGAACTGGACGCAAGCAGACGAATAAATCTAATTCTTGGCGAAGCGCCACGTTTAGCGAGCGAATTCCGCCACCTACTGGCGTCGTAAGCGGTCCTTTAATTGCAATTATGTATTCCCGAATGACATCAAGTGTTTCTTGCGGCAACCATTCGCCTGTCAATTTGTATGCTTTCTCCCCAGCAAGCACTTCTTTCCAGACGATTTTCTTTTCGCCTTTGTATGCTTTTTCTACTGCTGCTTCTAATACGCGAGAGGCAGCTGCCCAAATGTCAGGACCTGTTCCGTCTCCCTCAATGAACGGAATAATCGGATGGTTTGGTACGTTTAACACACCGTTTGTAACCGTAATTTTTTCACCTTGCACTTGTAACAACCTCCAATGTATTTAATGTGAAGGGCGAGAACGTGTTAATTCCCCGCCCTTTATTCCCTTTGCTGTCTTAGCCTCTTTGCTCGATCGGCACATACGACCGTTTCGCTGGTCCTGTATACTCGGCACGCGGGCGGATGAGGCGGTTGTTTTCATATTGTTCTAAAATGTGCGCAAGCCATCCAGACATGCGGCTTACCGCAAAAATTGGCGTAAATAAATCATGGTCAATTCTTAAACAATGGTACACAGACGCGGAGTAAAAATCAACGTTTGGTGGTAACGCTTTCGTCGACGTAACAATCTCTTCGATTTTTGTCGACATTTCATACCAATGCGGCTCCCCGACAAGTTTCGTTAATTTTTCTGACATTTTTTTCAAATGTTTCGCGCGCGGATCGCCTTTCCGGTAGACACGATGACCAAAGCCCATAATTTTTTCTTTGTTTTCAAGCTTTTGACGAACGTACGGTTCTACGTTTTCCACCGTGCCGATTTCTGTCAGCATTTTCATAACCGCTTCGTTCGCTCCGCCATGAAGCGGACCTTTAAGGGCGCCGATGGCTGCCGTAATGCCTGAGTAAATGTCAGACAATGTCGCAACACAGACGCGCGCGGTAAACGTTGAAGCGTTTAATTCGTGGTCAGCGTGCAACACGAGCGCTTTATCAAACGCTTCTACTGCAATTTCATTCGGTTCTGTTCCTGTTAACATATACAAGAAGTTCGCAGCAAACGTTAAATCTTGGCGTGGCGCAACTGGTTCTAGTCCTTTGCGAATGCGCGAAAATGCCGTCACAATCGTCGGAATTTTCGCTTGCAAACGAATCGCTTTTCGATAATTTGCTTCCGGTGTCATTACATCTGCTTCTTCGTCATACAACCCTAATAACGAAATCGCCGTCCGCAATGCTGCCATCGGATGCACTTTATCGATTGGATATAGTTTAAAATGCTCGATAATTTCATTCGGAACCGCTGCGTTTTCTGCTAGTTGCTTTCTTAATTGCTCCAACTGTTCTTTCGTTGGCAATTCGCGATGCCAAAGCAAATACACTACTTCTTCAAATGTCGCATTTTCAGCCAATTCATCAATGTCATACCCTGCGTACGTTAATGTGTCATCAATGATAGAGCTGATGCTAGAAGTCGTCGCGACAACCCCTTCAAGACCGCGTGTTACTGTCATACACACCTCTCCTTTTCTCTAAAAAATTCCCCTTCTCCCATTATGCATTTCGTGATGCGAGAGCGAGCGCTTGCTCGAAACGGTGAAACAAAAACGAAAAAGAAAATGCTTACATTTTATATTGTATTCATATTGTCACCCATTCATTGATGCGCGACAATAGAATATCCAAAACTATCGTACAGACAAAGAAAAGGGCGCTTGTCTATATTATAAACAATTATCTGACTTTTGTGAATCAAAACTGCTTATTCTTGTTCAATATTATCATAAAAAAACGATTTTCATAAATATTCTATCACCTTGATTACCATATACGCAATGCCTGCCCCAATCAACGGTCCGACGGCTACCCCATTAAAAAAGGAAACGGCAATAATTGTCCCAAGCACAAGTGCAGCGGTTATGTGTGGATCGGTTGACAGCAGCGCAATGCCGCCCCGTGCAACTAAAGCAACAAATACCCCGGACAAAAGCGCCACCCATGCCGAAACGGATTGGAGCGACGCGATAAGCTGCTTAAATCCAATTTCTCCTGTCGCAATCGGTGCTAATACCGCGATCGTAATAATCGTAACTCCCCATTGAATGCCTTTCGTTTGAACCACTGGCAACCACTTCTCTAACCCGATTAGCTTCAGCACTAATAAAAATGCTACGGCAACGATTAGCGATTCGTTTTTCGCCAAAACCCCAATCCCTAACAAAAGAAGCAGAAAGATTATTGCATGCACATGTCGTCGTCCTTTCTTCTAATGATGAAACTTTTTGTTTTTCATAGGCGTATAATACAGTATAATATGATGTATACGGAAAAAATTAGGAGGTGGAAATTTGTCTTCGCAATATATTCAACGGCTAGTTCGTTTTCTTCTTGTCATTGCCGCCGTTATATTTGGCTCTATTGCTATTTACTATACCGCTACCGTTACATACCCGTTCATTATTGCATTTTTGCTTGCCTTTTTCATGAATCCGCTCGTGAACTATTTAGAAAAGAAAGCAAAGATGCCGCGAGCGCTTGCGGTGATCGTGTCTTTAATCGCGCTGTTTGCCGTATTGGCAGGACTCGTTACGCTTTTAATCGTTGAAATCGTTTCTGGCACTCAATATTTAGCGGAAGTAGTACCGAGCCATTTTCAGACGCTTGTCGTCTACATCGAAGACATCGTCGCAAGCCAAATCATTCCGCTCTATAAAGATTGGGCTGCATTGTTTAAAAACTTAGATGCTAGCCAGCAAGATACGATTATGAACAATATTCAGTCGGTCGGAACGAAAATAGCGACGACGGTCGGTCAATTCATTCAAGGCGTATTGCAACATATTCCTAAGTTGCTCGGATGGCTACCGAACGCCGCAACAGTGATCATTTTTTCGCTACTCGCTACCTTTTTCATCAGCAAAGACTGGTACCGTCTAAACGGTGCCGTGCAGCGGCTATTGCCAACAAGAGCGCGGACAAGCGGGCAAGCGGTGTTTCTGAACTTAAAGCGCGCGCTATTTGGGTTTGTAAAAGCACAAGCAACGCTCATTTC
This sequence comes from Anoxybacillus sp., assembly GCF_023512315.1. Lineage (GTDB taxonomy): Bacteria > Bacillota > Bacilli > Bacillales > Anoxybacillaceae > Anoxybacteroides. Next base: position 17,770 of record NZ_JAILZV010000038.1, on the reverse strand, counting down.
GATTACGACCGTTATTGTGTTAATCGGATTGTTGATTTTACGCGTCGATTATGCCATTACGATTGCACTTATTATCGGGATTGTCGATGTTTTGCCGTACTTAGGAACAGGCATTGTGTTTGTGCCATGGATTATATACGCTGCGATGAGTGGGGATGTACCGTTTGCCATCGGATTAGGCGTTTTATACGTCGTCGTTCTCGTTCAACGGCAAATTATGGAACCGAAAATTTTATCTTCCTCTATCGGTCTTGATCCACTAGCCACGTTAATCGCGCTGTTTGTTGGCTTCAAGCTACTTGGGTTTCTCGGGCTAATCGCTGGTCCTGTTTTGCTTGTTGTGATCCGCGCTTTACACAGCGCCAATGTGTTTCATGACCTATGGCGGTTCATTAAAGGATAGCCCTTCGCGCGAGAAGGGCTATTTTGCTATGACATGTCATAGTTGCATTCGTTCATAGACGTTTGATGAAAAATAAGTTTGTTTCAAATAGCGACTTCAGCCAGCGGGCAAGCAACGGCTTCATCCATCTTCGCGTTGCTGGAAGCAGCAACAAAAGACCGATCATATCCGTAAAAAAACCTGGCGTTAACAATAAAAGACCTCCCGCAAGCACACAAATGCCATCCAATACGGCACCGCTCGGCAAACGACCGTACATCATATCCCGCTTTGCCGCTTCAATCACTGCTATCCCTTGGCGTTTCGCAAGCGCTGCCCCTAACACCCCTGTTAACAAAATAAGGGCAACGGTCGACCACACACCGATCAGTTGACCGGAAAGGGCAAATAAAGCCACTTCCACTGCAGGAATCAAAAGAAAAAAGACAACAAGCCATCTCATCACGTTTCCCTCCCGAAAAAATAAAACAGAGAAGAGGTCTTCTCTGTTTTATTTTAGCTTATAATACGCTCGCATGTCCTTGATAAATCGCGCCGAATCCTGCATCGACCGTGATTTCTTGTCCATCTTTTAAAATCGATGTCGCGTTTTGAACACCGACGACGACCGGAATACCAAGGCTTAAGCCGACAACGGCCGCATGGCTTGTTAGTCCGCCTTCTTCTGTAATGATTGCCGCTGCTTTTTCTAATGCTTTCACCATATCAGCATCCGTGCTATACGTGACGAGAATACCACCGTCCATCATTTTGTTAAGCGCTTCTTCCGCTGTTTTGGCAATCACGACTTTGCCAAACGCTGATTTTCTGCCAATTCCTTGCCCTTTTGCAATCATATCACCGATGACATGGACTTTCATTAAGTTTGTGGAGCCTGTTTCTCCGACTGGAACGCCTGCTGTAATAACTACTAAATCGCCATGTTTCACAATGCCAGATTTCACCGCTGCTTCGACGGCAATATCTAGCATTTCGTCCGTTGAATTGACTTGTGGAGCAACTTGCGGATAAACGCCCCATACAAGCGCTAACTTTCGCGATACCGCATCGCTTGATGTAACCGCGACAATTGGTGCTTTCGGACGATATTTGGAAATCATACGCGCCGTCTGCCCGCTAACGGTTGGCGTCACAATCGCGGCAACATCAAGGTTTAACGCCGTATGCGCTACCGACTGACCAATCGCATCGGTAATGGTCGTTCCACTTTGCTTTGTACGCTGTGCTAACAAATCGCGATACTGAAGCGCTTGCTCTGTGCGCAACGCAATGCGGTGCATCGTTTTTACTGCCTCAACTGGATAAAGCCCCGCTGCTGTTTCTCCGGAAAGCATAATCGCATCCGTGCCGTCGAAAATTGCGTTCGCCACATCGCTTGCTTCCGCTCTCGTCGGACGCGGATTGCGCTGCATCGAATCGAGCATTTGCGTCGCGGTAATGACCGGTTTGCCGAGCGCGTTACATTTTTTAATCAGCTCTTTTTGCACGAGCGGAACTTCCTCGGCTGGAATTTCTACTCCTAAGTCTCCGCGCGCAACCATCAATCCGTCGGCCACTTCTAAAATTTCGTCAATATGGTCGACGCCTTCTTCGTTTTCGATTTTCGGAATAATTTTAATATCAAGCGCATCGTTTGCCTCTAGCAACTCGCGAATTTCTAATACGTCGGCTGCACGGCGAACAAACGAAGCAGCGATAAAATCGACGCCTTGGCGAATACCGAATAAAATATCTTGGCGGTCTTTTTCCGTAATGCCAGGTAAATTGACGCGCACACCTGGCACGTTAACACCTTTTTTATTTTTTAACACGCCGCTATTTAATACTTTCGTCACGATTTCCCGTGCTTGTTTATCGACCGATAATACTTCTAAACCAATTAAGCCGTCATCGAGAAGGATTTTATCGCCAGCTTTTACGTCGTCAATTAACCCTTCATACGTAACCGAAAATTTTTCCTGTGTTCCAAGCACTTCGTTCACTGTCACGACGACTTGCGCCCCTTCTTTTAACTCGATGGCGCCGTTTTCCATGTTATGTGTTCGAATTTCTGGCCCTTTCGTATCTAACAAAATGGCAACGTTTTTTCCTGTCCGCTTCGCCGCTTCGCGAATGTTTTGAATGCGCTGGCCATGCTCTGCATAATCTCCATGGGAGAAATTTAAGCGCGCTACGTTCATCCCCGCTTCAATTAATTCGACGAGCTTTTCGACGCTTTCACTTGCAGGACCAATTGTACATACAATTTTCGTTTTCCGCATGTTTTCCATTCTTCCTTTCCGTTTGTCCTCTGGTAACGATACCACGTTTTTTTAGATCGAAAGCTCTTTTGACAACTGATACATTTTTTGGTCCACTGTATGCTGTTTTGCTAACGCTTCAATAATGTCATGATCGACTAATTGGTTGTTTTGAATGCCGACGCATCTTCCACCTTTTCCTTCTAGCAGCAATTCGACCGCACGCGCCCCAAGCCGGCTTGCAAGTACGCGGTCAAACGCCGTTGGAGAACCGCCGCGCTGCACGTGCCCTAACACCGTAACGCGCGTTTCAAAACCTGTTGCTTCTTGAATTTTTTTCCCGAATTCAACGCCGCTTCCAACGCCTTCGGCTACAATAATGATACTATGCTTTTTCCCGCGTTCATGTCCGCGCTTTAGTCTTGCAATAATGTCGTCCATATCATAGTCTGCTTCTGGGATTAAAATCGACTCCGCTCCACCTGCTAATCCTGCCCAAAGCGCAATATCGCCGGCATGGCGACCCATTACTTCGATGACGTACGTACGCTCATGAGATGTCGCTGTATCACGAATTTTGTCGATAGCATCAATGACGGTATTTAATGCTGTGTCAAAGCCAATCGTAAAATCCGTTCCCGGGATATCGTTGTCGATTGTTCCAGGTACGCCAACACAAGGATAGCCATGTTCGGTTAATTTTTTCGCTCCTTGATACGAACCGTCTCCACCGATAACGACTAGCCCTTCAATTCCATGCTTTTTCAACTGTTCGATTCCTTTCAGTTGACCTTCGAGCGTTTTAAATTCTGGACAGCGTGCCGTATATAACATCGTTCCCCCACGATGAATAATATCGCCGACATCACCGATTTCTAGCTTCTTAATTTGCCCGGCAATCAATCCTGCATACCCGTGGTAAATTCCGAACACTTCGACGCCATGATAAATGGCTTTACGCACGACTGCCCGAATCGCCGCGTTCATTCCTGGAGAATCGCCACCACTTGTTAATACACCTATTCTCTTCATCTCGCTCACCTCGTATTCTTGTTTCATACCCCTCAGAAGTCCGACCTCATACATTGTATAAAATACCATGAAGCATACCCGAAAACAATAGATAACCCGCTGTTTTCACAAATGTTTATTTTTCTTTCCATTTTCGAGTAGGCAAAAAGCTGCCCCATTAAAAGAGACAGCTTATTTTACGCCAAGATAATCGCGAGAAAACGTAAATTTTCCAATCTGTTTAAATTTTTCGTATCGCTGTTCGACTAGCGCATGCCCATCTAATGTGAGTAGCTCTTTTAGCGACTGTTTCAACACCTGGTCAATCGCTTTTGCTTGTTCGTCCACATCACGGTGCGCCCCGCCGCGCACTTCTGGAATAATTTCATCAATGACGCCAAGCGCTTTTAAATCGGGTGCCGTAATTTTCATCGTTTCCGCTGCCCGCCGCGCTAATGAAGCATCTTTCCATAAAATTGCGGCGGCTCCTTCTGGAGAGATGACGGAATACGTTGAGTTTTCAAGCATGTGAATATGGTTGCCAACCCCAAGTGCCAATGCGCCACCGCTTCCTCCTTCCCCGATGACGATGCAAACAATTGGCACTTTTAGCCCTGCCATTTCAAACAAGTTGCGGGCAATCGCTTCGCTTTGGCCGCGCTCTTCTGCCGCTTTTCCTGGATATGCCCCTTTCGTATCGATAAAGCAAATAATCGGACGCCCAAACTTTTCTGCTTGTTTCATTAATCGCAACGCTTTTCGATATCCTTCCGGATGCGGCATCCCGAAGTTGCGGCGAATATTTTCTTTCGTATCTTTTCCGCGCTGATGCCCGATAACAGTGACAGGCAGCCCGTCGTATTTGGCGATGCCGCCGACAATTGCTTCATCCTCTCCGAATAAGCGGTCGCCATGGCATTCCAAAAAGTTCGTAAATAGGCGTTGAATGTAATCAAGCGTTGTCGGTCGGTTCGGATGTCTTGCGATTTGCACGCGATCCCACGGCGTTAAGTTCGCGTACGTTTCATTTTCTAGCTTTTCCAATCGTGCCTCTAATTTTTCAATTTCCGCAGATAAATCGACGTCCGCCGTTTTAGTAAATTCTTTTAGTTCGCTAATTTTTTTTCGCAGTTCGATGAGCGGTTTTTCAAATTCTAATTCTCCCACCATCCGCCATCCCCCCTTGCCTGATGAATATCTAATACGTTCGTTAACGTTTCTTTCAGCTCGTGCCGATGAATAACTGCATCGAGTTGTCCATGTTTTAATAAGAACTCGGCAGTTTGGAAATCTTCCGGCAATTCTTCGCGCACCGTTTGTTCAATGACGCGGCGACCAGCAAAGCCAATGAGCGCCCCCGGCTCGGCAAAGTTGTAATCTCCAAGGGAAGCAAAGCTTGCCGATACCCCTCCAGTCGTCGGATGGGTCATCACCGAAATAATGAGCCCACCTTCTTCGCTAAACTGTTTGAGTGCTGCACTCGTTTTCGCCATTTGCATTAAGCTTAGTACTCCTTCTTGCATGCGCGCACCGCCAGAAGCAGTAAAAATAAGAAATGGAACCCCTAGTTCCCGCGCTTTTTCTACCGCTCGCGTAATCTTTTCCCCCACGACCGAGCCCATGCTTCCCATACGGAAGGCGGAATCCATCACCGCAATGACGAGTGAATACCCATTTAACGTTCCTTCACCGGTTACGACGGCTTCATTTAAATTAGATTTCCGGCGATCCGCTTCAAGTTTTTCGAGATAGTCTGGAAATTGAAGCGGATTTTCCGAAATCATCTCCGCATCGTACTCGCGGAAGCTTCCTTCATCTAAAAGGCTGGTGATTCGTTCATGCGACGGCATCGGGTGATGGTAATGGCAGCTAATGCATACACGCAAATTTTTCACGAGTTCTTTTGTATACATAATTTTTTTGCATTTCGGGCATTTTGTCATAATCCCTTCTGGAACATCTTGTTTCATTTGTTCGGAAGGAATCGAAGCATATTTTTTCTTTTTGGTAAACAACTCTTTAAGCAAGAGGCGTCCCCTCCTTTGCCAATGTAGAATGTATTCTAGTCGGCAAACGAACCGTTTGCCGGCTCCAGCAGAAAAGCTAGGAATATTCAATCAACACACCTATACTCCGAAAATATGTTGCGAATGGTTGTCCAGTCGCGCGTTTTGAACGATTGTGCCATTTGCTCATAAAACACGTGCGGAAGCGTAATCGTTCCGTGCTGCGATTGGTAAAAGTCGTTTAATACGCGCCAAATTCGCTCAAGCAAATAGTTATTTCCCGCTTTTAATACCCATTGAAAAAACGTTTCGTAGTCAAGCGGTTTGGTTAGCAATTGCTCTAGTTCTTGAACGTGTTCCTCCGTCCGTCGTTTGCAAGCCAACGATAAGCACATTTCCTCAATCAACCATTTCGTTTCTGCTAAATCTTCTTTTGCTCTTTTTTCTTGCAAAATAAACATTCCTAACAGCCCGATAAGCTGATGGTCGCCGAACTCTTTTAAATACGTCCCTTCCCCTCTTCTCGTTTCAATAATTCCGAGAAACTCAAGGGAGCGGAGCGCCTCTCGAACGGAAGAACGACCAGCGTTCAGCCGTTCAGCTAATTCTCGTTCAGAAGGGATTTTGTCGCCTGCACTCAATCCATCTTCTTCAATGATGCGATACAGCTGTTGCAAAATTTCTACGTATACTTTCGACGTCATCGTATTTCGTTTCACCTGCTTTGTACCATAATATGCACAACGGGTTTCACATAACCTTTAAATGCTAAAAAATAAACCGCTGATGACTAGTTATTAGTGAAAAGCGATATCTGGTCTGACCACCTAACGTTTATACAATATAATAAAACAATGAAATAGTAAAGAAAAGATTATTTCACTACGACATACGGCTCCCCTATCAATGCTTTGAGTTCCGTTAAACATTCGTTCGAGGCGTTCACGTAATAATCTGGCGAGAGCTTTACCGTTTTCCGCTCTTGCTCGTAATAAAGCACCACCGGAACTGTTCCATGGTATCGTTGCAATAATTGTTTCAATGACCCTAACTTTGGGAGATGGGACGGGCAAATTTTAATAAAAAGCGTTTCTTCGCTAAGTGCGGTAACGCTTTTCACGATGAACTTCCCATTCCCGCCGCGCGCTTCGACTTTCCCCTCAAGTAGCACGATTTCTCCTATTTTTAGCAACGATTGATAGCGGCGATACACCGCTGGAAAGGCGACCGCCTCTGCTTCTCCGCTCTCATCGCTAATAGTGAAAAACGCCATTTCTTCTCCGGTTTTTGTCCGTGTTTTTCGTTCGCTTACGACGTAAGCCCCAATGCGAACATATCGGTCGCTTCGTTCTTTTAGCGCGTCAGCAATCACCGTCGCTCCCGCTGCTTGCAACCGTTCTATTTTCGCGGAAATCGGATGTGGAGAAGCGTACACACCGAGCAGTTCTTTTTCGTACGTAAGTTTTTCCTCCAGCGACAACGGTGGCGCTTCCGCATATTTCGGTTCAAACGAAAACTCGCTTGCAAATATGTCTTCGCCAATGTACGGTCCCATTAATTCCGCGTGTTCAAGTGCGGCATCTAACGTTGCGAGCAATGCCGACCGTTCCCTGCCAAATTCATCAAAACAACCGGCTAAAATTAGCGATTCGATTGTTTTGCGGTTGACCGCTTTTTTAGACAATCGGGCACAAAAATCGAATAAATCGGAAAATGGTCGCTTTTTCCGTTCATCGACAATCGCTTTGACTGCTACCGCGCCGACATGCTTAATACTAGCAAGACTAAAGCGAATATGCCCGTCTTCTATCGCAAAAGAATAATAGCTTCGGTTAATAGAAGGTGGAAGCAATGGAATGCGTATTTTGCGCATCTCTTGAATATACTCCGCTAATTTTTTTTCATCGCCAATGGCGCTCGTTAATAGCGCCGCGTAAAAATAAAACGGATAGTGCGCTTTCAAATACGCCAATTGATAAGCAAGTAAACTGTAAGCGACCGCATGGCTTCGGTTAAATCCGTAGTTGGCAAAGCGAACGATCATGTCGTATAGTTCATGAGCGATCGTTTCGCTATACCCACGCTCGATGCAGCCGTTAACAAAATGCGTTCGTTCTTCGTCAAGAATTTCTTTTTTCTTCTTGCTAACCGCCCGCCGCAATAAATCAGCTTCCCCTAACGAAAACCCAGCCATTTTCGCGGCAATTTGTATAATTTGCTCTTGATAAATAAGCACCCCATAAGTTGATTGTAAAATTGGTTGAAGGTCTTCGTGCAAGTACGTCACCGCTTCTTCGCCATGTTTGCGGCGAATGTATACCGGAATAAATTCCATCGGTCCTGGTCGGTAAAGCGCATTCACCGCGACGATGTCTTCCAATTGCGACGGCTTCAGCTGCCGAAGCACTTGCTTTATTCCTTCCGATTCGAGCTGAAAAATGCCGCTCGTATCGCCATTACTTAACAGGTCGTATGTTTTTTTGTCATCCAATGGGATATTCGGTAAATCGACCGATTGTTTTGTTTTTTGCTGAATCAATTTCTGAATGTTGCCAATCAACGTTAATGTGCGCAGCCCAAGAAAATCCATTTTTAATAAGCCCAGCTGTTCTAATACGTCCATCGCGTATTGTGTTAAATAAATGTCCCCATGCCCTTGTTGTAACGGAACGATATCGGAAAGCGGCTGCTCGCTAATCACTACCCCTGCAGCATGGGTTGACGTATGGCGTGGAAGCCCTTCAAGCCGTAGTGCCGTCATAAAGAGCTGGTACATTCGTTCTGAAGCGTGTACTTCTTTCCGAAACGCAGGCGCTTCGTCATACGCTTCTTGTAACGTCACCCCCAATTTGTTTGGAAGATGCTTCAACAGCTGTTCGACTTCTTTAGCGGTCACGCCCATCACTTTTCCCACATCTCGAAGCGCTGCTCGTGCACCAAACGTGCCAAACGTAATAATTTGTGCGACATGCTGGTTTCCGTACTTTTTTGCCACGTATTGAATCACTTCATCCCGCCTGTCGTCTGGAAAATCGATGTCAATATCTGGCATCGAAACGCGGGAAGGGTTTAAAAATCGCTCGAACAGTAGTCCATATGGAATTGGATCAACGTTTGTGATGTAGAGGGTATACGCAACAAGCGAGCCAGCCGCCGAACCACGTCCAGGTCCGGTCATTATCCCTTGCGTTCGAGCAAAGTTCATAAAATCCCAAACAATTAAAAAATAGTCGCTGAAATTCATGTCTTTAATCGTTGCTAACTCATATTCGAGCCGCTCGATATACACGGATGATGGAGATGAGATTCGCCCCTGTAACCCTTCAAAACAAAGCTTCCGTAAATAATCATGGGCGTTTTCCTTGTTAGGCACAGGATATTTCGGCAGCTTCCTCTCTCCGACTCGAATATCGATGTGGCATTGAGCTGCAATTTTTTCCGTATTGGCTATTGCCTCTGGAATATCGGCAAATAAGGAAGCCATTTCCTCTGCTGATTTTAAATAGTATTCGCCGCTTTCTAGCCGCTTTCCTTCTTCATAGATTTTTGTCCCTCGCTGAATAGCAAGAAGGCACTCATGCACAAACGCGTCTTCTTTTTCTAGATAATGAACATTATTCGTCGCAACGAGCGGAATGTTTGCTTCCTTGCTTAAACGAATTAACTCGCGCTGCCACGTTTCTTCTTTTCCGTGTCGCTGAATGGCGATATAAAAATCACTAGTAAATAGTTGTTTATATGTATTCGCTACTTCTCTTGCTTTCTCCCATTCGTCTTGGGCAAGCAACGTTTCAATCTGTCCATCGTTTCCCGGCGTTAGCGCAATAAGCCCTTCTCGGTAATGCCTTAACCATTTTTCAGGGATTCCGTCTTGTGCTTTCGTTTGGATGGCACTGCTTATTTTCAGTAAATGACGATAGCCGATGTCGTTTTTCGCTAACAGCACAAGTGGATACCCTTTTTCTTCTAATTTCACCAACGCAACCATCCCGATAATCGGCTTAATTCCATATTTTTGGCACTCCTTGTAAAACGGAATCGCGCCATACAATACGTTTTCGTCGGTCAATGCTAGCGCATGGAAGCGTAAGTCACTTGCTTTTTTCACTAAATCATTAATTTTCGCTGTTCCGTTTAATAAACTATATCCACTCCGTACGTGAAGGTGAACGAACGCCAATGGCTTTCCCTCCTTTTTCCTTATTATAGTCGACAAAACTTTCACAACGCAAAACATACTTCGTTTCGTTTGTCCATATATATAAAGGAGAATGGATGCTCGAAAGGAATGGACAATGATGGAGATGAAGCTATCCTTTTTCCCTGCATTAGTACAAAGTTATTTTCTTGCTCTCGGGGTATTATTAGGTGGGGCGATTATTGGTGGGATTGGTGCATTTTTAATGGGGCAGCCGCCGCTTACGTCGATGTACCGGTTTGCGCTTGATTTAAAAATTTGGGCAGTCGTTTCAGCGATTGGCGGGACGTTCGATACGTTTTATACCGTCGACCGCGGTCTATTTTCTGGCGAGACACGCGATTTAGTAAAACAAATTTTTCTTATTCTTTCAGCAATTAGCGGGGCACAAACAGGCGTGACGATTATTACATGGTTGACACAGGAGCACATTTCCTCATGAGAATTCCACCGTATTATCACGAACGAACGTGGCAACGTTTTTTCGCCGGAGCCGCCATCGGAGCCGTGATGAGCTGGGTTGTATTTCTTTATTTGTTTGGCGCCCTGCAAGAGAAACAAACTCGCCGAATTGCCGAGCTAGAAGATAAAATTGTCGATTTGCAAAACGACATTCGCATTTGGCAAGAAGATTATGTAAAGTTAAACAAGGCGAATAAAAAGAAACTTACCGTACAAGAAATTCGTGTCCATCTGGCAAATGCTGAACAATACAAGCTTGATTCGTATACAACATTTCATATCGAAGAAAGCGTAAAGGAAGATATTTCCCATTTAATCGCGAAAGATATGGAAAGTGTTTACCAAAGCAAAGAGCTGTTAAAGAAGGCGATTGAAAATAAAGCATATACGATGAACGAGCAAACGTATCGTTTAGAAGTCACCGAGCTTTTTTTATTTACGACGTTATCGATCGAAGTGAAATTAAAACCCGTCAATAACTAAAAAGGGGGCAACATGAGCCCCTTTTTAGCTTGTACGGCACGCCGCTTCTAAATCAGCAATCACTCGGTCAGCTTCGTCCCATGAGTCAATCGTGGCACCGGCCGCAAACGGATGGCCGCCGCCGCGGTATTTTTTTGCCACTTCATTAACGATAACCCCTTTAGAACGTAGCCGCACGCGAATGTCTTTTTCTTCTTCAATGAAAAATACCCAGGCGCGAATCCCTTCAATATCCCCTAAAAGGCTAACAAGCTGTGATGCTTCGGAAGGCGTCACGCCGTATTGTTCAAGCAGCGCTTTCGGTATTTTCACAAACGCCACTCCTGATTCGGAAAGTTCAAAGTTTTGCAGCACATAGCCGCTTAAATGGGCGACGTTCACCGGTGTACGATACAACTCATTGTATAGCTCGGTCATCGAGAACCCATATTGGATGAGCTCGCTTGCATATTGAAACGTTTTGGCACTCGTTCTTGAGAAAAGAAAACGGCCAGTATCGCCAACAATGCCAGCATAAATTAAGCGCGCCGCTTCTTTTGTCATGATTAGTCCTTTTTCTTTCCCTGCTAAATAAAACTCATAAATCATTTCGCTTGTTGAGCTGGCGTTTGTATCTACCCAGACGATGTCACCATATGGGTCTTCGTTCGGATGATGGTCGATTTTAATCAGTTTTTGCCCTAGTCGATATCGTTCGTCGCAAATTCGTTCTTCGTTTGCTGTATCACAAACAATGACGAGCGCTTGTTCGTAAACATCGTCATTGATTGTGTCGAGCCGCCGTAAAAACTGCAAAGATGGTTCTTCTTTCCCGACCGTATAAATTTTTTTGTCGGGAAACGAAGCTTTTAACATTTCTGCTAATCCGCCTTGTGAACCGTACGCATCTGGGTCTGGGCGCACGTGGCGGTGAATGACGATCGTGTCAAATTGCTCGATCATCTGTAAAATAGCGAGTGCTTTTTCTGTCATGCTGACTTCTCCTCTTTCCTGCGATAGTTTTCTTTCATTATAAGGGAAAACGATGTACAATGGTAGGGAGAAAGGGTGGTGGAGTAAAGTGCCGGCATTAGTAATTCTCATTATTTTTTCGTTATCGTTTTATGCTTATTATAAAATCAAGTATTTTCGGAGCCACCGTCCGGCGGAACGCCGCTGGATTTCAGCGAAAGCGAGCATGGCGCTTGGCTCATTCGTCTTTTTCTTTGGCGTCAACCAATTTTTCCTTTATTCCTCTACGGTGACATATGTCGTCGGCACGATTTTTTTGCTGATTGGCGGCGGAAGCGTATGGGCTGGCTATCGCACATATAAGCATTATTTACCGCTTGTTATCGAGGAAGCAGCGCAACTAACAAAAAACGGTGGATGATCCACCGTTTTTTGTTATCTATCCATTAACTGGCACATCATCATCGCTTTGCCGACGACTGTCCCGTCATGGTATACTTCCACGTCAACTTTCCCAAACTTCCGGCCGATTTCTAATAACCGTGCTTTAATATCAATCGTGCTATCAATTTGCACTGGTTTAATAAAATAAATCGTGATGCTTTCCATTACTAAATCGCCGCGTTTATACAAACGAAGCGCTCGCGTTGCCGCTTCTGTGACAATTGTTGTAAAAACACCGTATGACAACGTCCCTAAATAGTTCGTCATTTGCGGTGTAATCGTGCAACGGAAAACGTTTTCCGTTTTCGAGTGTGGGTCGAGTTCTTGAAATTGGCTCGTAATAATGTCGTCGATCGTTTCACCGACTTGTGGCTGCCGTTGAATCATTTGTAGCGCTTTTAACACGTCTTGCCGGCTAATGATTCCTTGCAAGCGGTTATGGTCGTCGACGACCGGCAACAGTTCAATGCCTTCCCACACCATCATGTGCGATGCGGAGGCTACCGATGTTTTTCCGTTGACAGTAATCGGATGTTTCGTCATCACTTTTTCAATCGGAAGCTGCCGGTCGCAATCTAGCACGTCTTTTGACGTCACCATTCCTTGCACTTTGAATTGATGGTCAACAACAGGAAAGCGACTATGTTTTGTTTCCCGATTCAGCTGATACCACTTTTCGACAACGTCGGTCGTTTGTAAATACACCGTTTTTTCGAGCGGAATCAAAATGTCTTCGACAAGCACAATTTCTTTTTTAATCAATTGGTCGTAAATCGCCCGGTTAATCATCGTCGCAACCGTAAACGTATCATAGCTTGTCGAAATGATCGGCAGTTGCAGTTCATCGGCTAATTTTTTGACATGATCTGCCGTATCGAAACCTCCAGTAATTAACACAGCCGCCCCGGCCTCTAGCGCCAATTGGTGTGCCTTCGTCCGGTTACCGACAATGAGTAAATCGCCTGCCCCTGTATAGCGCATCATCGCTTCAAGCTGCATCGCACCGATGACAAAGCGGTTTAGCGTTTTATAAAGCCCTTCCCGCCCGCCTAATACTTGACCGTCGACGATATTCACGACTTCGGCGTACGTTAGCTTCTCAATATTTTCTTTCTTTTTCCGTTCAATACGAATCGTACCGACGCGCTCGATCGTGCTCACATATCCTTTATTTTCCGCATCTTTAATCGCTCGGTATGCCGTTCCTTCGCTCACGCCCATCTCTTTTGCGATTTGCCGAACGGAAATTTTTTCGCCGACTGGCAGGCTATCAATATATTGCAAAATTTGTTCGTGTTTTGTCGCCAAATGTCTTCACCCTTTGTCTAATATCTACTTTCTATTATACGAGTGAACGAATGACGATTCAATGTGCCCCGTTCGCTTCCGATTAAGAAAAGCGCAAAGCGCCCGCCTATCGGCGAAGAGCGCACAAGCCCCACCGAGGAGGCTCTCGAACCAAGCACGGCTTGGTTCTGCGTGGGTAAGCTCAATGAAGCCGATCAATGCGCCGACGAAAGAAGGGGCGGAACACACCACACCGATGGCGCTTGAAGCTAGACAGCGCTCCATCTAATCGGAAAATTTTCTTTCTTACCTTTTAAAAAATACTCGTGACCTTTTCTGCCAGTCGCACATATAGTGAAAGGTAGAGGAGGAGATCACTATGAGCGATCATTTTCAACTGCCAAGAAAAAAACAGGAAGAGGAACCGTTTCAACGGTTGCGGGAGTTAGTGAGCCAGTTTTTTGACGAACAGCCGATTCGGAAAATGGTGGAAACGCTCGATGAATATGTCCACGACACCATCTTACGTTCCTACATCCCAATCGACGTCCACGAAACGGCACACGAATACGTCATTACCGCCTATCTCCCGAACGTCAACCGCCAACAAATCCAGCTTGAGTTTGATGACACGATGCTCCATCTCACCGTCCATCATCGCGAAATCGTCGAATCGACCGATGAACAACACCATGTCTATAAAAAACGGCGCATGCAGCAACAAATGATGCGGTCGATTCCATTGCCTTATCCCGTCAAAGAAAATGAAATTAAAGCTTCATTTGAAAACGGCGAACTCGTCATTCGCCTCCCACAAAAGAAAAAATTTATTGATATCGAATAAAGGTGTCCGCAGCGGACACCTTATTTTTTAAACGTACTTAATAATCCTTTCAATACGCCGTTTGCTTGATTGACGGTGTTAATCATTTGCCCGACGGTATTCATCATTTTATTAATGTCGTACGTTCCTTCCGACGTTTTAAACTGCGACATAAGCGATGGAACGCCCGCCGATGGCGGCTTCAGTATCGGGCTTGGCTTTGGGTACGGCGTAATTTGCGGAGCATGTTGCCCCATCATCGGCCAATGCGGCAGTTGCTGGTATGGATGGACTGGCGGGTAGTGCGGCCAATGGGGAAACGATGGCGGAAACGGCGCGCGCGATGAATATGGATAAATATACGGAAGCCGATACATACTCTCCCCCTCTTTCTTCGTTTAGTACTTCATCATATGCACGGGATAGGCGGCAAGTGCGCGTGGACATGTCACAAGTTGTCGGAAGTTTCAATTTTTCGAATTTATCGAGATGTGCCATTTTTATGATAAGATGTATAAAAACACAAGGGGGATGCAAGATGAACGTAACCGAATTGAAAAATACATTCATCGCCACGAAAAATTATGAACCTGCCGATTTAAACGAACTGCTCGATTTTGCCCGCCAACTGTATTTACGAAGCGAACTGACAATTTCCGAATACCGTGACATTGCTCGTGAACTCGAATTAGCCGGCGCATGTAAGCCAGCGGAAAAAAACGAATATGTCGGGTTGTAATGCATGATTCCCCCGCCTCTGCGGAAAAGTAACGTTGAGGAGGTGGCGTCATGGGTCGAGGTGTCCATTTTCACCATAAGCGAAAAGGGCATGAGCAACAACCGCCAGCACATGGCAAACACGTTCCGTCAAAACAGACGGAGCGGGTCGAATACGAAATCGGAACGGTCGCAACCGAAACAGGTGGCCCGATTTCTGTAAAAGTCGAGAAAAACGACTAACAAAAACGGCTTTCCCTTGAAAGGGAGAGCCGTTTTTGTTAAAAGGAAATTTTTAGGCTACCCATAAAGCCTCCTCGGGCTTGTGCAATCTTCACCGATAGGCAGGCGCTTTTCTAAACAAAATGCAATTTCGAAGGCACAAACTGCTTCGTCTCCTTCTCGTCCATTTTCTGTTCCACTGCGTCTAGCTGCTTCTCTACTTTTTGAATATGCGCTTGTTGCTCTGCGCACGTTTCTTTCACCACATGATCAATCACATCATCCATTTTCGCTTCAATTTGTTCCATTAATTGCAAAATTTCTCCGAGCTGCTTTTCCACTTCCTCTTTTTTTACCCACCGCATCAACATCCCCCCAACACCGTTTGTCTTTACACATTCGCCATTTCTTTTGTCCTCCCTTCTCGCTTGACAAAACTAGAACTATTTCGGCAAAGAAAGTTGTCTTTTCCATTTCTTCGAGCAATTTCGACATTTTCTTTATCCCCCCTATTCCCCTTCACCTATGGTATAATAAAAACCATTCAAAGGAGGGGGAGCATGTTCAACTATCCTGGTGGAAAGCGATATAAGCCGAAAGAGGAACAGCCAGTCCGCCATTTTCAGCCAAGCTACGGAAACCGCGGCATGACGCTCGAGGAAGATTTAAACGTGACAAACGAATATTACCGAGAACACGGCATTGCCGTTATCCATAAAAAACCGACGCCCATTCAAATCGTTCGCGTCGACTATCCGAAACGAAGCGCGGCCGTCATTAAGGAAGCGTATTTTAAACAAGCGTCTACAACGGATTATAACGGCGTGTACCGCGGCAAATATATCGACTTTGAAGCAAAAGAAACGCAAAGCCTCACGTCGTTTCCGCTAAAAAATTTTCATGAACATCAAATTCACCATATGCGGCAAGTGCTCGCCCATGGGGGAATTTGTTTTGTCATTTTGCGCTTTTCCGCGCTCGATGAAGTATATTTGTTGGACGCTTCCCACTTACTGACGTTTTGGGAGCGACAACAAGCTGGCGGGAGGAAATCAATCACAAAAAAGGAAATTGAGACATATGGTCATTACATTTCACTTGGCTACCACCCGCGAATTGATTATATTAAAGTAGTAGAATCTATCTACTTTTAAAGAAAGGTAGGATTTTTATGTCTGGTGACTATCGTTCTCGCGTAGAACGGAAACAAGCAACGAAACAAGCAAAACCAAAAAAAGCAAAAAAGAAAAAAGGGAAATCGCTCTTGCGAATGATGGCACTAACATTAGTCATTTGCATGCTGCTTGGGGTGATTGGCGGCGTCGCTGCGTTTGCTTATTTTATCAAAGGAATACCACCGCTTGATGAAGCAAAAATTAAAGACCCGCTGTCCTCCACAATTTACGATATGAACGGCCATAAAATCGTCGACTTAGGCGGGCAGAAACGAACATATATTTCCTATTCGGACATTCCGAAAGTATTGGAAAATGCCGTATTAGCGACCGAAGACGCCCGCTTTTACCAACATCACGGCGTCGATTTTATCCGGCTTGGCGGAGCTATTTTAGCCAACATCAAAGAAGGATACGGAGCAGAAGGGGGAAGCACGATTACCCAACAAGTCGTCAAGCTGACGTTCTTGTCGCCGGAAAAAACGATCAAACGGAAAATCCAAGAAGCGTGGCTCGCGTTACGGCTCGAACAAAAGTATTCGAAGCATGAAATTTTAGAAATGTATTTAAATAAAATTTATTATTCTAACGGGGTGTACGGCGTTGCCAAAGCAGCGGAGTATTACTTCGGCAAAACGAATTTAAAAGAGTTGACGCTTCCAGAAGCCGCCTTGCTCGCTGGGCTGCCGCAAAGCCCGAACAACTACAACCCGTACGAACATCCAGACGCGGCGAAAAAGCGGCGCGACGTCGTTCTCTCCTTAATGGCAGAACACGGCTTTATTACGAAAGAAGAGGCGGAAAAGGCGAAACAAGTACCGATTGCATCAATGCTCGTCGATCGGAAAAAGCATAGCGAATCGACTTCTATTCCGTACGATTCGTTTATCGACGAAGTGATTAAAGAAGTGACCGATCAAGCAAACGTCAACGTCTATGAAGACGGATTAAAAATTTATACAACGCTTGACCCGAACGCGCAAAGCTATGTCGAAGACTTGCTCAATTCGAATGAGCTATTTACGAACAAAAAAGATTTGCAAACGTCGATTGCGCTTATCGATACGAAAACGGGCGAAATTCGCGCCCTCGGCGGAGGACGAAATGAAGACAACGTGACGTTTGGCTTTAACTATGCGACCCAGCGTGTCGGGCAGCCAGGATCAACGATTAAGCCAATTTTAGACTACGGCCCGGCGATTGAATATTTAAAATGGCCAACGGCGCACATTCTCGTCGACGAACCGTACCAATATTCGGACGGCACGCCAATTAAAAACTGGAACGGCAAGTATGAAGGTGCGATGACGATGCGGATGGCGCTTGCGAAATCGCGCAACATTCCAGC
>NZ_JAILZV010000037.1 GCF_023512315.1 Anoxybacillus sp. | reverse complement strand
GACGCTAAAAAAGACGTATTCGTACATTCTGGTCTATTTTTAACATTCAGTATTGCCCTGCACAATTTTCCAACAGGCATTGCACTTGGAACTAATACTCACGCTTCATTGACTAAACCAATGATGACTACGATTATGCTTCACAATATTCCAGAAGGGATTGCTGTTTTTACTCCCTTGTTGATGGCTGGGTTTGGAATTCTCAGCATCATACTTGGGGCAACCATAGCCTCCGCCCCCGTAGGAGTTGGAGCCTTCATAGGAAGCAATTATGGAATGGGGGTTCCTTGGCTAGTAGCAATGATTATCGCATTGGCGATGGGGGTAATGCTTTCAGTGACGGGAAAAGAAATTTTTGGAACAGCTTTACGCACATCTACAAAAATATACTGTGTTATAATGGCTATAATTGGTTTTGTATTGGTTTCATTTTACTTATTTTTTCTGTAAAAAACTTGAGGATAACGTCATACGGGAATTTGAATAAGAATTTACAATAGATGTGCTTATATTTTAAAGGACAGCTTACTGCTGTCCTTTTTATACCCTTAAATCGGTATGTTGTAAGTCCGATTTTTCCACTTGAATTGTCGTATGCAAGATGTGAAATTCTTCTTCAATCCGTTGGATGGACTGTTTCAAAATGTCCTGACTATCCTTGGTATCATCAATGAGCAAATGGCAACTGAGCGAATCCAACCCAGAGGTGATTGTCCAGATGTGTAAATCGTGAACATCTTTTACGCCCTCAATGGATTGAAGAGTTTGCTTTACTTTGTCCATATCAATTGTAATCGGCGTTCCTTCCATAAGAATGTGAAAGGAGTTGCTTACCACACCCCAAGCGCTTCTCAAGATTAATAGCGACACGACAACACTGATGATGGGGTCAGCCACATACCAGCCGAAAAAGTACATTACAATCCCTGCCACAATTGCCCCAATCGCACCTAATGCATCAGAAATGATATGCAAATAGGCACTTCGCACATTTACATTTTCTTTGGTATCACTTTTTTTTGTCAAAATAAATGCGCTGGTGATGTTTGCCAACAATCCAATGGTAGCAATGAGCATCATTGTACCACTTGCGACTGTTGGAGGTTCAAAAAAACGTTTATAAGCTTCGTAAGAAATAAATCCCGCAATGACGAATAAGAGAAGTCCATTCAACATAGCTGCCAGTATTTCAAATCGGTAAAAACCGTATGTTTTTCGTGGAGAAGGGGGTCTTGCGGCGAACCACATAGCAAACAAGCTCAAAGCTAGAGAGCCAATATCGCTTAACATATGCCCTGCGTCCGATAGTAATGCTAGGCTATTCGTAAACAGTCCACCAAAGAACTCCAAAACCGTTATCCCCGAAGTAATAAGAAGAGCGATCATTAATCCCTTTTTGTTATCTGATACGTGGGAATGATTATGATTGTCTCCCATATCATCAGCCTCCTCTCATTCATTATGAGCTAAATCACCCATTTTCATTAAAAAACATTTCCTAAACTTGACAAAAAACTGAATTTAAAATATTATTACATACATATGAACATATGCTCATATATAATAAATAAAGTGAGGGAAATCATAATGAAAACCGAAGACCATTCTTTCTTAAAATCTGAAACCATTGAAAATGTATCGCAAATATTTAAGGTATTAGCCGATCCAACAAGAATCAAAATTCTTTATTTGTTATCGCAAGAAGAGTGCAATGTAAATCACATTGCAGAAGTATTGGAAATGTCTCAATCAGCTGTTTCCCACCAACTTAGTATGTTACGAAATCTGAGACTGGTTAAGTATCGCCGTGAAGGAAAAACACTATTTTACTCCTGCGATGACGAACACGTTATTTCATTATTAAAACAAGCCATTGACCATTCTGAACATCATTAAGGAGGCGTTTTACAATGCATAATCATCATCACCATCATTCTCACGATCACCACGGTCATCACCATCATCACGGTCACGGACATCATCACCACGACTTCGGCAGAGAAGGTAATAAAAAGGGGCTTACGATTGCCCTTCTCATCACCTCTGGAATTATGTTGTTAGAGTTTTTCGGAGGTTTAATCACAAACAGCCTAGCCCTTCTTTCTGACTCTGGTCATATGCTTAGTGATGCCAGTTCACTTATTCTTAGCTTAGTTGCAATTTGGTTTGCAACCAAACCAGCTTCCCCCAATAAAACGTATGGCTTTTATCGTTTTGAAATCTTAGCCGCTTTATTTAATGGAGTTACCTTGTTTGTTATCGCTGGATTTATCGTATGGGAAGCTATTCAGCGTTTTTACAACCCGCCAACTGTAGCTAGCGGTTCTATGATGCTGATTGCATTCATTGGACTTTTTGCCAACCTTTTAAGCGCCTGGGCGTTAATGAGAAAAGGTGATGTTAAAAATAATGTCAATCTTCGTAGTGCCTATCTTCACGTTATCGGAGATGCTTTAGGTTCTGTTGGAGCCATTGTTGCAGGACTCGTTATGTGGCTCTTTGGTTGGTATATTGCAGACCCCATTATTTCAGTTTTGGTTGCTTTATTAATTTTGAAAGGTGCTTGGGGAGTTATTAAACATACGGTTCATATTTTGATGGAAGGAACGCCTATTACCATTGACCAAAATGAAGTGAAAAAAGCCTTAGAAAGTATTGAAGGAGTGATTGACGTTCACGACCTTCATATTTGGACAATTACTTCAGGGTTGGACTCATTAAGTTGCCATATTTTGATTGAAGATCATCAAGACAGCCAAAAGGTTTTACAAGAAGCGATCCATTTTATTGAGGAACACTTTAAAATTCAGCATACAACCATTCAAATTGAAACCTCTCAAATCCATCACGGGGAAATGAGAATCTAACCCTCTTCGGAGCTGGTTGATTCTGTACAAGGATTATATTTCTTAGGATTGCCGTGGCAGTATCGAAGAGGATCCGCTCTTATTGGAGGAGTGGGTGCCGATGCAGAGTATTTGATAAATGATTTTTTAAACCATTGAAGGTGATGGCAATGTTATGGTTAGAACTTTTTATAGCCCTTCTAAGCTTAACGTAAGTGGGAGAGTATTCATTCAAACATAAGTTTCAAATATTATTAAATGGTTTGAACAAGGTCAGTACCTTGTTCAATATTTTAGAGAGCCTAAGAACTAATAAGTAATAAAAGTTTCCCTTGACTAAAATTCTTTCGGAGGTACAATTTATTTAGGCAACATTTTCTTTGCTCTTACATATATCTAATTCTAAGTGTAGGAGCAATTTTTTTTACCCTAAAAGTTTCCTTTATGCAAAATATTTAGTACAAACCAATAACGAGGTGATCACAATGAGTGAAAATATAAAAAAACTGCCGTTAGCAGTTGAAGAAGGTTGGAGAAATAAACGAACACAACCAACGTTACCCGAAGTATATAGAAGTTTGCGTATACCAAAAGCTGGATCTTGGATTAGAAAATTTCTTGCGTTTGCTGGACCAGGATACTTAGTTGCAGTGGGTTATATGGACCCAGGCAACTGGGCGACTGATATTGCAGGAGGTTCCCAGTTCGGATACACGTTACTTTCCGTTATTTTGCTTTCAAATTTAATGGCAATATTGCTTCAAGCATTGGCTGGCAAGTTGGGAATTGTAACGGGAAGGGATTTAGCCCAAGCTTGTCGAGATCATTATAGTAAGCCAGTGGCAATGGTCTTATGGGTTTTATGCGAGTTGGCAATCGCAGCTTGTGATCTAGCGGAAGTGATCGGTTCGGCAATCGCTTTGAGTTTGTTGTTTGGAATTCCGTTAATATATGGAGTTATCATTACAGCTCTGGATGTATTGGTCGTATTGTTATTGCAGAATAAAGGGTTTCGGTATATTGAAACGTTGGTGATCGTTTTAATTCTAACCATTGGTGCTTGCTTTGCAACTGAAATCTTTCTTTCTAAGCCAGATGTAGGTGGCATATTGAAGGGGTTTGTTCCAAGCACAGAGATTATTAACAATCCATCAATGCTCTATATCGCAATCGGTATTTTAGGTGCAACCGTAATGCCTCATAATCTTTATCTGCATTCTTCCATTGTGCAGACACGTCAATACGAACAAACCAGCTCAGGTAAACGACAAGCGATCAAATATGCCACTTGGGATTCAACCATTGCACTTTTCTTCGCTTTATTTATTAATGCAGCGATCCTTATTGTTTCTTCTGCTACATTCCATAAAGCAGGAATGAAGGATGTTGCGGAG
Source organism: Anoxybacillus sp. (assembly GCF_023512315.1). Classification (GTDB taxonomy): domain Bacteria; phylum Bacillota; class Bacilli; order Bacillales; family Anoxybacillaceae; genus Anoxybacteroides. Next base: position 18,652 of record NZ_JAILZV010000037.1, on the reverse strand, counting down.
ATTGGTGATGCTTATCACTTGCTCTCTCCACTGCTTGGAACAACACTTGGAAGTATTTTATTTGGAGTTGCTTTGTTGGCTTCTGGTCAAAACTCAACATTAACAGGAACCTTAGCTGGTCAGATTGTGATGGAAGGTTTTCTAAACATTCGCCTTCCTGCTTGGTTAAGAAGGCTTATCACTCGATTGATTGCCATTGTCCCAGCCGTTGTTGTAACTGCTCTTTATGGCGAAAGCGGAACGGCTCAATTACTTATTTTGAGCCAAGTGATTCTTTCTTTACAGCTATCTTTTGCAGTGGTTCCTCTCATTCAATTCACAAGCGATAAAAAGAAAATGGGGGAGTTCGTAAATCCATTATGGTTGAAAGTTCTTGCGTGGATTGTAGCTATTGTAATCATTAGCCTAAATGCATATCTATTGTTCCAAACTTTTTTTGGATAATAAATAACAATCGAAAAGAAACCTCAATATCAATCTAACGATATTGAGGTTTCTTTTGCTGTTCCAAGTAGTTACTATCATTATTGCTTTATCCCCCTAGGGGGATATAATTTTGATGTGAAGGAGGTTTTATTTTATGAATGACAACCATCATAATCACTTCCATAACCACAGTCATAAGCATAGACAGCAAATTGTAAATAGACTGGCAAGAATTGAAGGACACGTAAGGTCTATTAAGGAAATGACTAAAGAGGGCAGAGATTGTTCGGAAGTGCTTTTACAAATCGCCGCTGTGCGTAAGGCACTAGATAACGCAGCAAAAATCTTATTAAAAGACCACTTGGAGGGCTGTGTTGTGGATGCAGTTCATAAAGGAAATCAGCAAGAAGTATTAGCCAACCTAAATAAAGCATTAGACCATTATCTAAAATAAAGGAAGTGCTTTTATGGGGTCTCACATTATGACGGAACAGAATACAACGAATAAACAAAAAATACGGGTCATTTTAGCCCTTGCTGTTCCTGCAATGATAGAAAATATATTACAAACCGTTGTTGGCTTTGTAGATACGCTTTTTGTATCCAAAATCGGACTTGTGGAAGTTACCGCAGTGGGAATAGCAAATGCCATTCTTGCAGTTTATATGGCTATTTTTATGGCTTTAGGAACTGGAACTTCTGCGCTTATTGCCAGAAGCGTTGGAGCAAAGGATTTTGAAAAAGCAAAATCAATTGCAAAACAAGCGACCTGGATAGCTATTCTTATCGGATTGTTATTTGGTCTTATTTCTTTATTTTTTGCAGAACCATTACTAAAAATTATGGGGGCAGAGCCGAATGTTTTAGAAGTTGCAGTCACTTACTTTCGAATCGTTGCCGTTCCTTCAGTATTCATTTCATTAATGTTTGTTTTCGGAAGCATTCTACGAGCGGCGGGAGATACCAAAACTCCAATGAAAGTAAGTGTTTGGATAAATATTGTACATATTGTGTTTGATTATTTGCTTATTTTTGGGTTTTGGAAATTTGGAGGGTTAGGTATTACAGGAGCAGCTTGGGCAACAGTGATTGCAAGAATTCTTGGAACTATTGCTCTTTATAGATACATTGTGAAATCCAAACTTCATTTTTCATTATTTGATGGTTTTTCTTTTAACGATAGCCCCCGTTCATTGATAAAATTATCAACTCCTGCCGCCGCTGAGCGTTTAATAATGCGTTTGGGTCAAGTTCTTTATTTTGGACTTATTGGTCATATTGGAACCGCCACTTATGCAGCTCATACGATTGCTGGAAACATTGAAATCTTTTCTTATATGCCAGGTTACGGGTTGGCAGTAGCAGCTACTACATTGGTTGGTCAGAACTTAGGAGCAAATCAAAAGAAAGAAGCTTATTCTTATGGAATGCTTACAACTGGAATAGCCGTTTTATTTATGTCTTTCATTGGGGTTATTTTATATTTCTTTTCCCCTTGGTTTGTAACTTGGTTTACAACAGATAAAAATGTAATTGATATGGTTACAACTGCTTTACGAATCGATGCCTTTGCCCAACCAGCATTAGCAATCGGTCTTGTATTAGCAGGAGCCTTACAAGGAGCTGGCGATACGAAAAGCCCAATGTATTCAACTGCTGTAGGTATGTGGGTTATTCGTGTAATTGGAGTATATATTTTGGGAATACAAATGGGAACGGGTATAGCAGGGGTGTGGTTATCCATATTAATTGATTTGTTTGTTCGTGCTGGATATTTATTATTACGTTTTAAAAAGAAAATGGCTTAATAATACGAATTACCTAATGGAAAGGGGATGTTGTAATGAAATTCAGAGAATCAGGAATGTCATCAGAAGATTTATGGAAAACATTCTTTAACCCTTCTGAATGCGTTCAGAAATTAGGTATTGATAGGAATATCAACACGGTAGTTGACGTTGGATGTGGATATGGAACATTTTTATTTCCAATTGCCAAACTGATTAGCGGAAAAGTAATTGGCATTGATATTGATCCTAAAATGGTTGAAGTCTGTAACAAAAAAATAAATGAAGAAGCTATTTCAAATATACAAGTAATACAAGGCGATGTTTTAGATATAGACTTACAATCCGTTTTTTCGGATTACGGTGGTCAGGTTGATTACGTGACTTTATTTAATATTCTTCATTGTGAATAACCTGTTCAATTATTAAGTAAAGTTCATCGTATTCTTGGAAAGAATGGACGCATTGGAGTGATCCATTGGATAAATAAAGATACACCCAGAGGTCCATCTATGGATATTAGACTAACTCCACAAATGATTATTAATTGGGCTAATGAAACAGGGTTCGTATTAGAAAAACAAGTTGAATTGCCACCATATCATTTTGGTCTAGTCTTTCGTAAATTATTTCAGGATTAATGCATTATATTTCTAGTGACTACATCAATCAAAGGTGTGGTCATTTTTTATTGTTTTTTAGAGAAGTTCTTTACTGCTTATATGAAAATCAAATTGTTTATGAAACATTTGTTTTTCACACCTCGTCTAATTAATAAAATTAAGGAAGGTGATTAGGTTTGAAAAAATTTGTTACATATATATCTGTTGCTTTATTGGTATTAACATTAACAGCTTGTAATAAGTCTAATGGAAAAGAATCAACTCCTGCCACTGATAATCCGAAGAAACCTTATCGTTCTGAGGAGGCAATAACAAACGGAGATGTGGTCAATCTTCAAGGCAAAATTAGCAACTTAGATAAGTTTGAGCGTTTTGTAGCCAATGTTGAAAGCGGAAAAAAGGATAAAATTCGTATCACAATGTACACAGACGAAGGAGATCCAATTTTCCGTAATTTAGATTATAACGGTGAAAAAATCCAGTACACATACGATAATTCACAAGATGCTTTTGCTGGTTCTGATAAAGGAAAACAAAGTACAACTTGCTCTAAAATAGAAAAGAAGGATATCGATAAAGGAGTGGAGTATCGTTTAAGTGGTTGTTCTTCGGAGGTTGGAAATACCTTTTATTTTCGAGTTGAGAAATAAATAACGGAGAACCCATACTTTTTGTGTGGGTTATTTTTTCTTTTATACCAAACTAGAAACGTTTGACATCAAAATAATGAAAATAATATAATCAAATTAACCAAACGTGTGTTTGGAAATTCATAAGAATAAAGGGGAAATGTCTATTGGAAAAAATTAAAAATTCGAAATTTCTGACAGAAAAAAAGAAACGTTCTTTATTATGTCACAGCGAATCAATAAAACTTTATCCCACTTTGTATCGATTTATCGTGGAAAATGAAGATATCACTGAAGAGTTAATGAGAGAAAAACTGTCTGATGAAGACATTAATACGATAGAACACTTAATGCCTGATATTTTTAAGACCTGTCAAGATGAATGGAAAAGTGATGAAACTAAACCGTATCCACTAGAAATTTTAGATGGCAAACAACGAATCCCCTGCTCCATTTGTAATACACCCAACAAGGAAATTTATTATATTACCAATAAGATAAGTGGGCGTAAACTTAATGTAGGAAGCACCTGTATCAATTACTTCTTGATAGATTCAATGCTGAACGGAAAGACCAAAGGACAAATCAAAAAAGAAGCCATTAGATTACAAAAATTAAGTGTCCTAAACCAGCGATATCCAGGTATCGGAGATATAATAAATGGTTGGACGGACGAATTACATAAATTTGATGTGCTAATCCCAAAATCAATGGAAGAGCCGTATGTTCAATTTGGTGAAGAAGTTCGTAAAATGTATAACGATTATTTAGACGGTAAAGAAATCCCCATTGAAATATTTGCAGAATATCTCCAAAAACAACAGCAATTTCTAAGCGAAATGAACCAATACAATGAAATCCATAAAAACAAAAAATTTGTTGTCACCCGTAAAATTATCAATTGGTTGAACAGAACGAATCAAAGTGCGATTCTTGAAAAGTTAAAAGAAACAGGCTATGTCACATATCCTCTAGCCCCAAACATTCTCGAACAAAATTTTATTCAGTCGTTGTTACCTGAAATAAATGAACACCTCTCGCCTATGAATGCAACCATTATTGGCACAGATGAAGATACAAAGTCGTTTATTATCAAGCCATTCGAACATCTAGATATAAAGCTTTCCCTGAAATATGAGAAGTATTTAGACTTATTCGGTTGGAAGCTCTTTGGAGAGCAACAAAAAGGAGCTTTGAATTTATACAATATATTTTATGTAAGTCGTGTTTACGATAACGAATCCAGACTTATCATTTTGCGTGAACTTAACAAAAAAGTATCAAGATTCAATATTAGCCTTAGATTTGAAGGTAAATATGATTACTTAGCGTTTAATGAAATTGATATTGTGGATAGAAAATCCGATAAGGTTATGGTTGCGAAGTTAAATGAGTTTACAGAGGAATTTAAACATCTTGCTTTTGGACTGGGTAACAAGCCAATCAGTGAAATCATCACATACTTCAATCGTCCAGAACATAAGAAATACAGCATAAGAGAACTTAAGGATATTCGTTCAAGTTCGAGTAGAGCTGCTATGTAAGACCATCATTACGACCCTGTACAGGGTCCATTTTCATTTAGAAAGGATCAATAAATATGAAAATATTGGACTGCGAAACACAAGAAACAATGTATGCTTCATTAGAACAAATTACAGGCGTTACGAAAGCTGAACTACTATCTTTCTTTAATCAGTTTGATTTAGAAAAGTATTATGAAGATAACCCTGATTATTGGGAACCAGCGGAGGACTTGTTTCTCAACAAATTAAGAGCAATGGCAAGAACCAATCTACAATTTGATTGTACAACTTGGTTCCACTTGACAAGAACGTTTAAAGGAAATGACTTTAAAGATGGAATTCTGCCGTTGGGTAAAAACATTCAATTTATATGGGATTTTCTGTTTCATCTCCAAAAAGGCTTTTTGTCACAAGAAGAATGGCAAAATTTCAAAAAATATGTGGAGAAACAATCGTCTGGTCATTATGCGTGGCTTTATCGTATGAAGGTTTCAGATTCATTTCATTGGGGTCCTTATGCGATGTTAATTAAAGACGTTGCTTTTTCCGCTGAAGAAATCGGTAATCACGATTATTTGGACGCTCCTGAAATTGTGGAAGACATTTGTTTTACGTTTGAAGAAAAATACAATTACGACTTGTTGACCAAGTTTAAACAATCAACTTATCCGTGTATTATCAAGTTTCAAGTTCAGGAATCTAACATAAGACATTTAGGAATTGTCTTGAATTTTTTGTATCATAAACATCAAAATATGGAACTTTCTATTCATTGTAATACCTGCTTTGATGCCAACGGTACAACTATACCGAAGGAAGCCATAATGAAAATTGAATATATTTAATGAAGAAAAAGCTATTGACTAAGGAATTGGGTCAAGGCTTTTTCATAAATCATTGATAGTTTTTAGTACAAAATGAGGAATTTAGCTATTTAGGCTGAACTCTTTTTTTCTGAAGGCTGTGTTAAAAGTGATGCGTTAGCTTAATAGTGACAATATACACAAAAGCTTGAGGACAAATTTTCCTCGAGCTTTTTTGTGTGCTTGTTTTATCAAAGGTAATACCAACTCATTAGCGTAATTCTTATTAAAAGGACGACTAACTTTGACAAAGTTCAAATGTAGATGTAAGTATATTATAATAAATTTGGTAATCGTTTGTAGAGTTGGGGGGGGACACAACCAATGAACGAAATCGTATTTCATTTGAAAAAAGCCATTATGGATATTAAAAATTACAATAAAGAATGGCGATACTCAGATGTTTTTGAAAGGCTAGTTTCTATACTAAATCAATCCTCAAAAAGGTTAGGGCTTCCAGAGTTTCATTTCGAAGATTTCCATTATTCAAATACTCGAAAAACAATCAATGATGTGGGGTATAATTCTTTATTAACACATATTAGTGTTTTAGAAGAGATGTTGCCTTCTATATTTGAAAAACGGGATAATGATATAAAAGTTCGTTCTGAAAAAGGTAAGAGAGTATTTGTCGTTCACGGTAGAGACAGAACAGCATTATTAGAAGTAGAAGGAATATTAAGAAGAGTTGGGTTAGAACCCGTTGTATTGAATAGAATGGCGAATAGTGGCTTAACATTAATAGAGAAATTTGAACGGTATTCTGATGTCGAGTATGCGATTGTACTTTTAACGCCAGATGACATTGGAGCATTATATGAGAATGTTCCGTTGGAATCCTTGAACTATCAGTTTCGAGCAAGACAAAATGTGATTTTTGAGCTTGGGTTCTTTTATGGTAAGTTGGGTCGCTCAAATGTATGTTGTTTGTACAAATCGAATGTTGAATTACCTACAGATATCAATGGTATAGCTTATATTCCTTATCAGTATTCAGTTGAAGAAGTTGAATTTGCGTTATTGAGAGAACTAAAAGAGGCAAAACTCGAATTTCAAGCTCTTTAAAACAAGTCTTTGACGGATCTTACGATTCTTCAAAGGCTTTTGTTTTAGCAACCGAAATCTTAGATTAATTAACATCAATAATAAATAATAGCAGGAATAATAAGATAATTTGTCGAAATAAATCATAATCCCATTTTTAAAAAAATTGATTTAGGTTTAAAGGTGGAACAAATGAACAATATACCAATCCGCTTAAACTTTTTCGCTCTAAAAAATCAGAATATTTCATTCAGAATATATAGACAAGACTTTAATGGTCAAAAAAAACAAGATGGTTACTATAGAACTAAATTGCCGATAAATGATTCGTCAGACACTTACGCTGAATACTGGGTTACTACTCAACCAAAAGACGGTTTTGAACGTGTATATTGTTTAGGCAGTTCTAATCCGAAACTGACCGTTAGAATCATGTGGGAAAGTTTTTTGGATAGAGTACAAAAGTCACTAAGTAGTGATGAATACATACTTTATGGAAATGGCTTTTCACGCAAAGTGGCTGTTATTATCGGAAGACATCGTGAAGGTAATGAAGTCATTCAAATTGAGCCATATTACTTGAAAGCGGAAAAGAAATTTGGTTTTCTAGTTGATTTTGCTTTTAAAAAAGCTAAAGATGTTCCTTACTCCATAAGAGTGCAGCAATTGAGTTTAAGCTTAAATAAATATGGTAAGAGCAACGCCGATTATTACAGTGACAAGCTCGACAAAATTAAATTCTTTATGCAGAAATTTAAGCAGCGGCTTTTCCCGTTTTCTCTAGACAATGAGGATTATGACATTGAAAATGAACTATATTTAATGCGGTCTTATCCATTAAAAAGGTTCATCACCAAAAGATGTACTTGCACCTGTCATGAAAGTATGTTAGCTGTTTCCAGCCGAACCCGCAGTGCAAAACGCTGGATATTTCGGTATCCGTATCCCCGACGTTTCATCAGCTTGATCTTGTTATTCGTTCCCTCCATCTTCCCATTCGAATAATGGGATAAAATGCACGATATCATTTCGTCTGTTCGTTTGACGAGTGATTTTGCGATGGCACGAACAACGGAACAAGGACAAAACAAATACCGATGAATCCAAGCCTTCAAGCGTCGTTTCGCCTGTTGCTCATCTTTGCTTTTGAACACATAGCGAACATGTTGGAGCGATTGGTAAACAGACTTTAAGTAATCGCTTTCATTACACCATTCTCGTATGATTTGACGTTCCTCCTCCGTCAATTTCTCTGGGCATTGGCTCAATAAACGGCAAACGTAACGAACATTTCCGTGTTTCTTGCCTCCTTTGCCCAAATATTTGCGACAACGTTCTAACGCATCGGTAAACAGCTGAATGACATGGAAATAGTCGACGACATGTGTCGCCTCTGGGCAAACCCGTTGAATCGCTTTTTTCATCGCTGGAGCCAAGTCACTCACGACATACTGAACGGAACGAGACACATGAGCCAATGCACGCCCAATGGCTTCCTCGTTCTTTCCTGCTTCCATGGCATACACTTCTCCCGTTTCGGCATCCATGATCGCCACTCCATAGTCGTGCCCTTTTCGAAAAGCAAACTCATCGACACAAACCGCCTTTGGTTGGACGTCATTCGATAGGAAGGAAGGGGCATGGGTATAAAACCATCGTTCAACGGTCGTGTAAGGAAGCTTGAGCATACGAGCCACCGCCTGAATGGATGTTCCGATGCAAGATTGCGCGACCCATCGCTGAAAAGCATCCGTCGCCACACTTCGAGGAGAGATGGCTGGATACGACGTGCTGAACGTCACGCCACACGTGCTACAACGTCTGCGCTCGACAGGAAGTTCGATCCAAAAAATTCCGATTCGCTGAGCATAGCCATGCATCCATTGCTTCTTTTTGTCTGTCATTTTGATCGTGCGCTTCAAGCAGACAGGACATAACGGGCATTGTTCGGGTAGAGAAAGTTCGAAAATCCAACGTTCCCCTTCTTTTCGCACCTTTTGAATCAAAACATCTGGTCAATCGATGAGTTCTTTGATAAACTGAGAGTACATGCGAATTTCCCTCCATGGTTCGGTTTGGTCACCTTTACCATACAGGAAAATTCGCATTTTTTGTACCCTCTATGCACACCTACCTTAAATGATCAAGTACAACTTGTGGTGAAGAGCCTATTCTTTAACTTTTAGCAATCGCATGCTGTTTAATGTTACGATTAATGTTGCTCCCATATCCGCAAATATCGCTAACCATAACGTTAACCAACCAGGCACAATTAACAGTAATGACAATGCCTTAATCCCTAAAGAGAAAGTAATGTTTTGCTTAATAATCGCTAAAGCTTTGCGGCTCAATTTAATCGTATATGGCAATTTGCTTAAATCATCAGACATTAAGACAATATCGGCTGTTTCTAGGGCTGTATCGGTTCCAGCACCACCCATTGCCACACCAACGGTTGAAGCTGCAAGAGCTGGTGCATCGTTCACACCATCTCCAACCATCGCAACACTTCGATACTTGTCGCGAAGCTCTTTGATGAAATTCAGTTTATCTTCTGGAAGTAAATCGGCTTTAATATCGGAAACACCGACTTGTTTTCCGATGGCTTCGGCTGTTCTTTGGTTATCTCCCGTCAGCATCACCGTTTTTTCAATACCGACTTGATGAAGTTTTCGAATAACCTCTTTGGATGATTCTCTTATTTCGTCTGCCACGGCAATTAACGCCAGAATTTCTTTTTCCGTCCCTAATACCATGACCGTTTTCCCTTGTATTTGAAGGGTTGTAATTTGTTCTTTTATTTCTGATTGGATGCCATTTGGAAGAAGTTCTTCAAAAAGACCTGGACTTCCGACATAATACATTGCGTTATTTACTTTGGCTTTGACCCCTTTACCTGTAATGGATTGGAATTCTTCAACCGATACATCATTAAAATTCAATCCATCTTCTTCTGCTTTTCTTATAATGGCGGAAGCAAGTGGATGTTGTGAGCCTTTTTCAATGGCTGCTGTAATGGTCATTAGTTCATTTTCATTGCCATTATAAGTGACTACATCGGTGACGGAAGGAATACCTTTTGTTAATGTTCCTGTTTTATCAAAAGCAATCACTTTTAAGTTTCCTGCTTCCTCTAAATAAATACCACCTTTAATTAACACACCGTTTTTCGCTGCATTTCCAATGGCAGTTACAATCGAAACAGGCGTGGAAATAACCAACGCACACGGACAACCAACCACTAATACAGCTAGACCTCGATAAATCCATTCGCTCCAATCAGCACCCATAAATAATGGAGGAATAACGGCTAGTAAAAGAGCAAAAATGATAATGGCTGGTGTATAGTATTTGGCAAAACGATCTACAAACGCTTGAGAAGGTGCTCGTTCTGCTTGAGCTTCTTCCACTAAATGGATGATTTTCGAAAGAGTTGTATCTTCCACTCGTTTTGTCACTTTTACTTCCAATAACCCTTCTTCATTCAATGTTCCTGCAAAGACTTCATCACCGACTGTTTTGGTTACTGGAACACTTTCTCCCGTAATGGCAGCCTGATTTAGCGTAGATGTACCCTTGATGACGATTCCATCCATCGCTAATTTCTGACCAGGCTTTACGATCATAATATCTCCGACTTGAATATCGTCAACAGGGACCATCATTTCTTCATTTCCGCGACGAATTAATGCTTCTTTTGGAGCAATATCCATCAACGATTCAATGGATTGACGAGCTTTATCCATGGAATAACGCTCTAAGGCTTCGCTAATGGCGAATAGAATAACAACCGTTGCACCTTCTCCCCATTCACCAATCGCTGCAGCTCCTAAAATCGCCACTGTCATCAGCGTATTCATATCAAAATTCAATCGAACTAGGTTTTTGAAACCTTTTATAAATAACGAATATCCACCGATTAAAATTGCTGCAGCATATCCAATTGTCGCAAAGATATGCTCTTCTCCGTATTGCTTCCCTAAAAACCAACTGATCACAAGCAAAACGGCGGAAATATACACTTTAATGTTCTCTTTTTGCTTCCAAAAAGGTTCACGCTTGACTGATTTTTCTTTATCTTCCCGAACCTTTAAGTTTTCAAAAGCTCCTGCTTTTTCTAATTCTTCGATGGTTGTTGTACCCCAAACGGTAATTTTAGATGCTCCAAAGTTTACTTTAGCATCTTGAACACCTGGCAATGATTTTACATTATTTTCAAACTTTGCCGCACAGTTTGCACAAGTAAATCCTTGAACACGGTAGGTTTTCGCTTCTGATTTAGATAATTTTGCTTGTTGTTCAGACACGGACTTTCACCTCTTTCTCATGTACTAACGCAATCATGATTAACTGCTTAATATGGTCATCATCCAGCGAATAAAATGCTAGCTTTCCTTCTTTTCGATACTTTACAATCCCTTGTTTATAAAGAGTCCGTAAATGATGGGAAGTGGTTGCAACAGAAGCCCCAATGATATTGGCAATATCACATACACATAACTCTTTATCTTGGCAAAGTGAATAGACAATTTTTGCCCTATTTTCATCTGCCAGTGCTTTAAACAACAGGACAACACTGGATATATCTTCTTTTTGCAATTCCCCTTGTATTCGATTGACTTTTTCTTCGTCATAACAATAAATTTCACATGTATCTTTCTTACTCATTCATTATCCCCCTTTCATATTCAAATTTCCGTTTGAATATATTATACCCCATTTCTTTTATTATTCAAATATTTATTTGAATTAAAAACAAAAAACATCCATGAGTAAGCTTTTACTCGCCACCCAAGCATGAAAATAACCGCTCATGGATTCATTATTTTCACAGAAAACTGAGAGTACATGCGAATTTCCCTCCATGGTTCGGTTTGGTCACCTTTACCATACAGGAAAATTCGCATTTTTTGTACCCTCTATGCACACCTACCTTAAATGATCAAGTACAACTTGTGGTGAAGAGCCATTAAAAATGAAAACATACATTTTTAGTAACGGAAAAGAAAGCAATTCTCAAGTTCAGGGTTTAAAGACTTACGGACCGTTAGCAAACCTTGATAAAGAACCATTGTTTGTGTTTATGTTTGAATCTCAAGATAGGAATGAAGCTCTTGAATTGTATAGTTCGCTATTAGGCAAAACTTACACGAACATTTTTGCTGGAATGGAATCAGTCTATAAAATCAAGTTAGCAAAAGAAAATGTCAAGCATATTATTATTCCCTCGCTTACTAAAGAAGGCTTACAAGTAGTGGAACAAGAGCTACAAACCATTGTAGAGAGCCATCAAGATAAAAAAGTAATTGGAATATTTGTTATGAACGAAAAAGTTCCTTCCTCAATTACTGGATTTTCACCTTATCATTATGTCAAATATATTTTCACCGAAAAACGAATACCTTTACAGACTGTTCGATGTGAAAGAATCGCAGCTAGAGATGGATTAAAATGGTCTGTTGGCAATATTGGACTACAAATTTTTGCTAAACTTGGTGGGATTCCGTGGAAAGTAAAGCCGAGTAATGATAAATGTATTATTTTTGGATTAGGCTGTGCGCACAAAAAGGATGAGCTTGGGAACATAAATAAATATTTTGCTTATTCTGTTTGTATGGACTCCAGTGGCATTTATCGCAAAATTAACGTCTTAGGTGATGCAAAGGAAAGAACAGATTATATTCTACAATTAAGAGAAAACATTAAAAGCGTTATTTCGGAAAATCTTGATGGAAGTATTGAGAAATGCGTTATCCATTTACCGTTTAAAATTAAGAACGATGAAATTAGGTATATAAAAAGTAGTGTGCAAGAAATAGCCCATTTGTATAGCGATATTGAATTCCAATTCATTAAAATCAACACGGATAATAAGTTTTTTGGATACGCAGAGAACAACTCTAAGGTTCCTTACGAAAGTTCATACATTCAACTATCTTCAAATGAGTTCTTGGTCTGGTTTGAAGGTTTACAGTACGGTAAAGAGTTGGTTAAAAAGAAAGTTGGAAATCCAGTGCATATAGAATTTATGCAGATAGATGAACTGGATCCAGAGAAGAAGAGAAGGTATTTGCAGGACATCATTAACTTGTCTGGGGCGAATTGGAGGGGATTTAACGCTAAGTTATCTCCAATTTCGATTTATTATCCGAACATCATTGCCAACTTTATTTCTGAATTTAGAGAGTTTCAGCCAGAAGGCGATGTTGATTTGACGAATTTTTATATACCTTGGTTCTTGTGAGTAGGAGATAGAATATGAGCATAAAAGAAAACGATGTGGTTTTTTTATTGGGAGCTGGTTGCAGTTTTGATGCTGGCATTCCAACAGTAAATAAAATGGTTGAAGATATAGAAAACTCTCTTTTGAAAAACAAAGATGAGTGGAAAGGACTGCAGGATTTATATTTCTATATCAAAAGCGCTATCTTGTATGCTGACGGTATCTTTGGAAAGTTTCATAACACTGTGGGTATCGAGAAAATAATGAATGTGCTATCGGAACTTGAGAAAAAGGAAAAGAATTTGGTATATCCCTTTATTGCAAACTGGAACAATAGACTCATTGATTTAGCAGGTGCAAACTTTGAAGGTATACGGAAGTTAAAAAAGTTAATCACGACTCAATTGATTAACTGGATTAAGTTGGAGGATTATCGCGCGGCGGATTATTACCGCCATTTTTATGAATTTCAAAAAGAAGTGGGCAAGTCCATTCGAGTTTTCACATTGAATTATGACCTTTGTTTCGAATATGCCAAGCCTCACGGTTCTGAACTTGAATTAGGTTTTGACGAGAACAGAACTTGGAATAGCCTCCGTTTTGACAGTAACAATCAAGATATAGAGGCTGGCATTTATCTGTATAAGTTACACGGGTCCATTACTTGGAAAAGAGATAAAGACCAAGGACATATACTGAAATCTTCCGTTCATCCAGAAGAAGAGCCTGACTTGATATTTGGAACGGATACCAAGCTTCAATCTATTGACCCATATCTCTTTTATGTTTATGAATTTCGGAAATACACCTTGGAAAGTAAAATTATCATTGTTATTGGTTACAGTTTCAGCGATGAATATATTAATAATTTGATTAAGCAATCGCTTGAACACAAGCCTGAACGTGTTCTCATTGTTGTAGATATAAGACAAGATGAAGAAAAGGTAAAGAGCGAGATTCAAGCAGCTCTGAAGTTGAAAAGTAGTTCCCAAATAGTGATTTATTCTAAATCGGCAAAGGAATTCTTAGAAAACGACCTTACGGTTACGGAAATAAGTAAATACTTGCCGAAGGTCGAGGACGCTTTTTTATAGCAAAAATAGAAGGTATGTAAACAAATAATTTTGTATGAAAAAATGTACTTATTGATGAAATCCTAGAACACAAAAAAGACCAGATTCAACTCGGAGCTTTTTTGCTTTAGAAAAGAGCAAAGATTACATCAAGACACAAGAATGGATATGCAACAGGTTGTGTTATAACTGTACAGCTTTATTAAAATACAGAAATCTCAATTTTCAAGGAGAAACTAATTGATGGCGCACTTTATTACAGCAAACGGAAAAGTTGAAATGGAACCTTATAGTGATGATTTTGGAATGACAATTGAATTTATTTTAATTAAAGTTCAACGAATTCGTGCGGGATTCAATATAATCCAGCAGATGATGTTTAATAGCAGAACAAAATCAATTGAGGATATTTTAGGGTATTTACATAAAGTAACTTTCGAAGTAAAGGAAAATGTAGTATATGAAAAGCTAATAAATATCTTCGAAGGGAAGGGGCAATCAGTTCAATTTTCAGATTGGACTTATATTCCCCAAAACATTGATACACCAATTTATGAATTTGAAAGAATTTTGCAGTTTTCAACCCAAAACATTGAGGAACTAAGAAAAATAACCAATCTATTTGAGGAACTTGGAGAGAAAAGGAAACAATCCGTTAACGACCCTTTGATGTTTGCTTTAAACGATAATCTGTTTATAGAAAGATACCCAGATTCGCATTTAATCTTTTTGTGGTCAGAGTATGATGATTTTTCAGATGAGTAAAAAGCAGGAATATAGTTTTTTTTGTCGAAATCTGTTATTCTTCACACAATTATTAAAAGGAGGATAACAGATTGTTTGATTTTAAGGGGTTATTGAAGATTATCCAAGACAAAACAAGAAGAGATGAAATTAAAACATCGCTTGCCCACACAGAACCCAAAATAAATAGTGAGTTACCCAAGAATTTAAAGGATACTGAGGATTTAGTAAAGGGGTTAACCATCGAGCAAGCCATTAAATTTATTCTCTGGAATGGTTTATGGAATCAATATGGAATTTTTGGCGATAAACGTGAAGAAGCAAGAATTTTTAAGGAGAAGGATAAAGAGGGTAATCTTGTTGAAAAGGATTATTACTCAAAACGATATGGCAGAGGCAAATTATTAAGCATTGATTTTGGAGTAAGCAATATAGGACGAGAACTATCATATGTTCATACTGGAATTGTAATTGATGACTATCCAAGTATCGTAGTTGTTGTACCGATGACCTCAAAGAAGGATTCTGGGCTTAATAACATTTCCGATGAAATTAAGAAATGCATTATCCCTGTTTTGAAAAAGGATTACCCAGAAATTAAAGAAGATTCTTATATTTTGACTCACCAGATCCGAGCCGTGTCAAAAAATCGGATAACCAAAATTGTTGGTTCAATTGCACGAACCAAACTGATGGAAGAACTTGAAGAAATGCTCTTTAGTCGTCAAACTCCATATATCAAAAAATTGAAAAACGAACAAATTGAAGCTTTAGAAAAGCGGATTAGTGATTTGGAAAAGCAGCTACAGTCTTTAACAAAGCCACAATTGACAAATTAATGATGTTACAGTATCATTAATATTGAACATACTTTACTTATATAGTCCTTATCGTCTGTGACGATATGAGACCAAATGCAGCTTATACATGTATATCGCCTCCATTGGAGCGGAAGGCGAACCCGTGACCCCTGAAATACGTTCAGGGGTTTTACATTTTTATTTTCCTGTTAGAAACTTATCCATATTGATTTCTGGGATTGTTGTTTTATTAAGCTTAATTCCATTACTTTGTTAAACATATTCCTTACAAAACCGACTAAACCAACTTTATCAGATAATTTCAGCTTCATTTAAATCCATATTTATTAATGAAGACCCCACTATCAGCTCGCAAATTAAGAGAACTAAAAGAGGCAAAACTCGAATTTCAGGCTTTTTAAAACAATACTTACATTCAAAATGTCATAAAAATGAATCCATCAAAGTTGGATTCATTTTTACAATCCTTGAATTTTATCCAAACCCTTGAAGTCTTAAATAAATAAGAAAATGAATGGTAATAAAAAAGAAAAAACTCCCCGTAAGGAGTTTTTTCTCATCATCGCTTAGTCTTACATTTTCTAAAAAATCGCTTGAATTAATTTTTTAAAAAGATCGCTTATAATGCTTTTGTTAATAAAACGCTTAATATATCTTATGCCATTATTCTATAATTGATACGAGTTTTTGTCAAACGGTAATTGGAAATTTAAAATCTGATTCTTTTTTAATGTTATTTAAAGTAATGCCTTTACTGTTAATAATTGTTTCGTTTATCAAAATTGCCTTGAACCCATTAGATAGTTCGTATTCATAAAGAATACCTTTTTTAAATAGTGTATCTATTGCGAAACCACTTTTTAAATCTTCTCGAACAAAGACATTATTTTGCTCTAGATAATCCCTTAAAAGACCTTTATGTGTAGCTCCAGCAGAAATAATTTCACCATTGTCTACCTTTAAGTATGTTGTATATGTTTTGTTTATTAAGTTATTGATAAAAGTCAATATACCTTTTAGGTATTCAGTATCATCGAATTTACTTTCATTTTCTCTTGAATATACTTCTAAGCCAAGGATGCTTTCAATGGTGGTAAATTTTGAATTTGTGTCTTGTAAATAGTCTTGATAGTCTAAGTTGGTATTGAATGCGAAATAATAAATTTCATATTCTTTTCCATTTATTTTTAACTCATTAATGAGAGGTATCATATCACTGTCTGATGAAACGATAATATATTTATCAATTTTGACATTGGGATCATATAGGCTTTTTATTACATCTATAATTAACTGAACATCAGAGGTATTGTTTCCAGAATGAATGTGGTATAACTGAACCATATTTTTCCTAAACTCATTAAATAATTCATCCGTTAAGCTAATATTATGAAAATTTAAGTATGCCCTTGAATGTAATACATTGTCGCTAGAAAATTTTGCGAAGAACTTTTGAATAAAATCCTGTTGAATGTTTAAGGTATCATATTTTTTATAATATCGGTCAAGTGTAATAAACACATTGTCATAATCGATGTATATAGCTGTATTTGTCATTTCATTCCTCTCCCCAGTTCTATCTCTCTTTATGTGAATTTGTTGTTTCAGGTACATTAATATCAAACAACAAAAATTAACAATTTTCAACATTAAATTCTACATTATGGAAAATTTGTTTGGGGAGGGATATTGAAATTGGAGGCGAATTAAAAAAACAGCACTTTATTTGATGTAAATAACTAGTCCTAATTTAGCCCCTTGGCAAACATAAGGGAACAGTATATACTGGGTTCACTCTTTTTAGAAGTATTAAATATCTTTAAAAGCGAAGAGGATTTTGTGCAATGTGATGAAGAGTGTATCATTCTTTTTAGTGTTTTTGTTCGTCTAACTATTAATTGGTTTACGTAATAAATTGCTTTGTTTTTAATAATTTTCCTGTGTTTCTTCATAATATTATTGTTAGTTCATTTAAATATCAGATTGTTTGTTGAATTATTTAACATTACTTGGTTAAAGTGGTGGTTGTTTATCGTCTAAAACAATAATTTGTGTCTCTGAGTTATCAATTGCATAATTAGAAAAGACAGCCACATTTCTTGATTTTCACTACATATAATACGGTAATAAATTTTTGTTTTTTAACATATCGTTCATTTAATTGTTTAACAACATTTGGTTGTTTGTTTAAGTCAATCGTCTAAAAATGAGTGAAGATTTAAAAAATGAACATTAGGTTATCGGTGAAAAACCGGTTTGGTTCGACGAACGAGATCGGCATTTTTGAAATGAGAGAGTCTGGGTTATTGGAGGTAGACAATCCGTCCGAAGTATTTTTAGAAGAGCGCTCTGGTGGTGTGGCGGGCTCGACTGTTGTTGCTTCTATGGAAGGAACGAGACCTGTACTTGTCGAAATTCAAGCATTAATTTCACCGACAAGTTTTGGGAATCCACGACGAATGGCGACGGGCATTGACCACAACCGCGTATCGTTGTTGATGGCTGTGCTTGAAAAGCGAGTCGGGCTACTTTTACAAAATCAAGATGCGTACTTAAAGGTAGCAGGCGGTGTGAAACTGGATGAGCCAGCCATTGATTTAGCAGTGGCGGTAAGCATTGCTTCGAGCTTCCGCGATCAACCGACGAACCCATCGGACGTGATTATTGGCGAAGTAGGGCTAACAGGGGAAGTGCGTCGCGTTTCTCGCATTGAACAGCGCGTACAAGAAGCCGTGAAGCTCGGGTTTCAGCGCATTATTTTACCAAAAAATAATCTTGGTGGCTGGAGTGTACCAAGAGGAGTGGATATTATCGGAGTATCGCATGTGGCAGAGGCATTGGAATATGCATTTTCTCAAAAATAGCGAGAACGTTACAAATATGTATCAAATTT
>NZ_JAILZV010000036.1 GCF_023512315.1 Anoxybacillus sp. | reverse complement strand
GAAAGCAATGGTGCGCGAAATGGCAGAAAATAAATGAGGTGAAAAGCGATGAGAATGGTCGATTTAATTGAAAAAAAACGTGACGGCGAAGCGTTAACGAAAGAAGAAATTCAATTTATTATTCAAGGCTATACAAACGGGGAAATTCCTGATTACCAAATGAGCGCGTTTGCCATGGCTGTCTTTTTCCAAGGCATGACCGCTGAGGAAACGGCCGAACTAACGATGGCGATGGTTCAATCTGGCGAAACGATCGACCTATCAAAAATTGACGGCATTAAAGTGGATAAACATTCCACTGGAGGCGTGGGCGATACGACAACGCTTGTGCTCGGTCCGCTTGTCGCTTCGGTCGGTGTGCCAGTGGCGAAAATGTCCGGACGTGGCCTTGGGCATACAGGCGGCACAATTGACAAGCTCGAGTCCGTTCCCGGTTTCCACGTCGAAATTAGCAACGAGGAATTTATTGAGCTAGTCAACAAAAATAAACTTGCCGTTGTCGGTCAGTCTGGCAACTTAACGCCAGCTGATAAAAAATTGTATGCATTGCGCGACGTGACGGCAACGGTGAATAGCATTCCATTAATCGCTTCATCGATTATGAGCAAAAAAATTGCTGCTGGGGCAGACGCGATCGTGTTAGATGTCAAAACAGGCGCTGGCGCATTTATGAAGGAACTAGACGATGCGAAAGCGCTGGCAAAAGCGATGGTCGAAATCGGCACCCGCGTCGGCCGGCAAACGATGGCCATTATTTCCGATATGAGCCAGCCGCTCGGCTATGCGATTGGCAATGCGCTCGAAGTAAAAGAAGCGATCGACACGCTCAAAGGAGAAGGACCAGAAGATTTGCAAGAACTTTGCCTCGTACTTGGCAGCCATATGGTCTACTTAGCGAAAAAAGCGTCCTCTTTAGAAGAAGCGCGCCACATGCTAGAACGCGCCATCGAAGACGGTTCAGCGCTTGAGGCGTTCAAACGGTTTTTAGCCGCACAAGGCGGGGATGCGTCCGTTGTTGATGACCCGAGCAAACTACCGCAAGCAAAATATGTCATCGACTTAGAAGCGAAAGAAGACGGCTACGTAGCCGAAATCGTTGCCGATGAAATCGGTACAGCAGCGATGCTTCTAGGAGCAGGCCGGGCGACGAAAGAGTCGACGATCGATTTAGCGGTCGGCTTAGTGTTGCGTAAAAAGGTGGGCGATGCGGTGAAAAAAGGCGAATCGCTTGTGACGATTTACAGCAACCGCGAACAAATCGACGACGTCAAACAAAAGCTATATGAAAATATTCGCCTTTCTTCCGAACGAGTGCAAGCGCCAACGCTTATTTACGATAAAATTTCGTAACAAAGATCGTTAGTAGGTATAAAAAAGGTGTCCCAATACTTTTGGGATGCCTTCTTTTTTTGTATAAAAACTAACAAAATGGAAAAAATGGCATGTATAAAGAATGGAGGGTTGGGTATGTGGAAAGTAATGACGAGTTTTTTGTTATTCATTGCTTGGACGATTCCGATGTCCAATGTTTACGCACAAGAGAAAGACTCTGGCGTTGAGCTTGTGCCGCAAGCTCGGTCAGCGATTTTGCTTGAACGGGATACGGGCACGGTATTGTACGAGAAAAATGCGCACGAAAAATTGCCGCCAGCAAGCATGACGAAAATTATGACAATGCTTCTTATTATGGAAGCGATTCATGACGGAAAATTGAAGTGGAATGAAAAAGTGCGCACAAGCGAATATGCCGCATCGATGGGCGGTTCGCAAATCTTTTTAGAACCAGGCGAAGAAATGACCGTCGATGAAATGATGCGCGGGATTGCCATCGGTTCGGCCAATGACGCCTCTGTCGCCATGGCGGAGCGAATTGCGGGCTCGGAAGAAGCGTTTGTCCAAATGATGAACAAAAAAGCGAAGCAGCTCGGTTTGAAAGACACCGTCTTTAAAAACGCGACCGGACTTCCTGCCGAAGGGCATTACAGCAGCGCTTACGACATGGCAATGATGGCAAAAGAGTTATTAAAATATGACGACATTACAAAATATACGGGAAAATATGAAGACTATTTACGGGAAAATACGGACGAAAAATTTTGGCTTGTGAATACAAACCGACTGGTGAAATTTTATCCAGGAGTCGATGGAGTGAAAACTGGGTTTACGGCAGAGGCAAAATATTGCTTAACGGCGACAGCGAAAAAGAACGGCATGCGTGTGATCGCTGTTATCTTCGGGGCGCCAACCCCAAAAGACCGGAATGCGCAAATAACGAAGCTGCTAGATTATGCATTCAGCCAATACGAAACACATCCAGTGTATAAGAAAGATACGGTCATCGCCACGGTCAAAGTAAGCAAAGGAAAAACGAAAGCAGTAGAAGCTGTCACCTCCGAGCCGATTTCAGTGTTAACGAAAAAAGGCGTATCGGTGAAAGAAATGAAAAAGGTCGTGAAACTAAACGAAAACGTACAGGCGCCTGTTCGAAAAGGGGATGTGCTCGGAACGCTTATTTTGAAACAAAACGGAAAAGAAGTATTACGCCGTCCACTTGTGGCGAAACAATCCGTCGCCGAAGCGAGCTGGTGGGATTTGTTTAAACGGACGTTGCAAGCATTGACAAAATCCGCGTAAAAATGTTCGTTTTTGTAGTTTTTATTCTATTTTTCACGAATGCCGACTACTTTTGTCAATCGGCAGGACTTTCCCTTTTTGTGCACGAAATAGTTTTCTATCATGCGATAAGGGGGAAAGTATAGTGAGTCTAACGATGGACTTTGAAGTAAGGCAAAACGTATTGCTCGTTCGGCTTTCCGGAGAGCTTGACCACCACACCGCGGAAGCGCTCCGCGAGAAAGTGACGGACTTGATGGAAACAAAACCAATTCGCCACATCGTGCTTAATTTACGCGAATTAACCTTTATGGATAGCTCCGGTCTTGGCGTCATTTTAGGCCGGTATAAACAAATTAAAAATGTCGGTGGGGAAATGATCGTTTGCGCGATTTCTCCGGCAGTTAAACGGCTGTTCGATATGTCTGGTTTGTTTAAAATCATCCGGCTTGAGGCAGATGAACAATACGCATTACAAACGTTGGGGGTGGCGTAAATGAGAAACGAAATGCACCTCCAGTTTTCCGCCCTCAGCCAAAACGAATCGTTCGCACGGGTAACGGTGGCAGCGTTTGTCGCCCAACTCGATCCGACGATGGATGAACTGACGGAAATTAAAACGGTCGTCTCCGAAGCGGTCACTAATGCCATCATTCACGGCTATAATAACGACCCGAACGGCATCGTCTACATTTCTGTCGTCATCGAGGACGGTGTTGTGCAAATGACGATTAAAGACGAAGGAATTGGTATTGCGGACGTGGAAGAAGCGCGTCAGCCGTTGTTTACAACTAAACCAGAGCTAGAACGGTCTGGAATGGGATTTACGATTATGGAAAACTTTATGGATGAAGTGACGATTCATTCGGAAGTGAATAAAGGAACGACCGTACAATTAACAAAGTACATTACAAAGAGTAAAGCGCTATGCAATTAAGGGAGACATGCCTATGGATGTCGATGTCAAGCAAGAGCAGACGCCGATGAAAGACCATGAACTGAAAGAACTCATCCGGCGCAGCCAAGAAGGCGACGAAGAAGCGCGTGATGAAATCATTCAAAAAAACATGCGCCTCGTTTGGTCGGTCGTGCAACGCTTTCTCAATCGTGGCTATGAGCCGGATGACTTATTTCAAATCGGGTGCATCGGCTTGTTAAAATCAGTGGATAAATTTGATTTATCGTATGATGTAAAATTTTCGACGTATGCGGTACCGATGATTATTGGGGAAATTCAGCGATTTATTCGCGATGATGGCACCGTGAAAGTCAGCCGGTCGTTAAAAGAAGCAGGCAACAAAATTCGCAAAGCGAAAGACGAGCTATCAAAGCAATACGGTCGAGCGCCAACGGTAACAGAAATTGCTGACTATTTGCAAATTTCACCAGAAGACGTCGTGCTAGCACAAGAAGCTGCTCGCTCGCCAACGTCGATTCATGAAACGGTGTATGAAAACGATGGAGACCCGATTACCCTTCTTGACCAAATTGCTAGCCAAGAAGAACTATGGTTCGATAAACTCGTGTTAAAAAAAGCGATTGAAGAACTCGAGGAACGGGAACGGCTTATCGTCTATTTGCGCTATTATAAAGACCAAACGCAATCAGAAGTGGCATCTAGATTAGGCATCTCTCAAGTGCAAGTATCGAGGTTAGAAAAAAAGATTTTACAGCAAATCAAACAAAGAATGGGTGAGTAGCGCCCATTCTTTTCTTTTTTTATCGAATTAATGGTAATCGTTCATTCACCGTATCATTCCTTTTTTGTCCAAACATACTAAAGAAGAAAAAAGGAATAAAGGTGTGAGGCGATTGGAAACTGTTTTCATGAAATTACGTCATCGTGTCCAAGTAAAACCGCATGAAGTGGTCGTCGTCGGGGATGTTGCCCAAATGATCGCAACCGACGATTCATTGCTTGAAAAAATAAAACAGCTGCCGCTTTATCACATTCAACCGCACGATAAAAACATTGTCATTATCGATATCATGAAAGTAATTGACACGATTGTTCGCTCGGAGAAAGCAGTAGACGTCCAAACGATCGGACCAGCACAAACGATTATCGAAGTCGTTTATGAAAAAAAACGTGTGTCGTTTCTTTCCTTTTTGCTCGTTTGGATATTGCTTTTTATTGGCTCAGCGCTAGCGATTATGAATTTTCATGAAGACGTCAGCATGAAAGAAATGCATCAACATTTATATACGATGATTACGGGGGAAAAAGCGGAGAAGCCGCTATTGTTTCAAATTCCGTATTCGCTCGGCTTAGGAATCGGCATGATTTTATTTTTTAACCATCTGTTCCGCAAGCGGCTTAACGAAGAGCCAAGCCCTCTCGAAGTCGAAATGTTCAACTACCAGCAGTCGCTCGACCAGTACGTAATATTGCACGAAAACAAAGAAAGTATGAAGCGAATTGACGACGATTGAAGTTGCGTTCGTCGTCATCGTCGGGTTTGCGGGAGGGCTAGCGGCTGGAACAGGGTTCGTTGCTTTTTTAGTCGTTCTCGGGGTCATTCCACGATTGATGCAACTAACGAAAACGATGAAATGGATTCACGCATATGAATGGAGTGCGGTTGCTGGCGCAGCCGTCGGTGGCTGGATGAGCCTTCGTTCGTCGGTAATAGGAGCCTCAAAATATTGGCTTATTCCGCTCGGGCTGTTTAGCGGTGTGTTTATCGGAATGCTTGCGGCTGCTTTAACCGAAGTGCTCAACGTCTGGCCGATTTTAGCGAAACGAATGGGAATGGCAGACAAAGTGATTTTATTGCTCATGGCTATCGTTTTTGGCAAAGTGTTCGGAGCATTATTTTACTGGATTTATTTTGTGGAGGGGAAGTAGCGATGCGATTGCGCGACAATTATCGACAAGCGGTAAAAAAATTTCAGCCGAAACCGTCGTATGTAGCCAATAGCTTAAAGGCGTTTTTTATCGGCGGTGGGCTTTCCGTTGTCGCGGAAGTGTTACGCGCCCAATTTCGTATGAATATGCCGTCACTAACGGCGGAACAGGCGGTATTGCTTCTATTTATTAGCGCAGCTGTCGTGCTTACTGCCATCGGCGTGTATGACGATTTTAGCCAGTTTGCTGGGGCTGGTTCAACGGTGTTAATTACAGGGTTTGCGAACTCGCTAGCAAGCGCAGCGTTGGAACATCGAAGCGAAGGGGTGGTGAATGGAATTGCAGGGCAGATGTTTAAAGTTGGTGGGGCAGCACTTGTCTATGGGATTGTTGCCGCCTACTTGTTCGGGCTTGTCCACTTCATGAGGTAGGGGGGGATTGGGTGAAGCTCGTTGGAAGACAGACGTGGGTGTTTGATGACGTGTATATTCAAGCGACAGGAACAGCGGTTGGTCCTGTCGAAGCGGACGGGCCAATTGGCAACAGTTTTGACGTTGTCCATCATGATTTATACTGCGGGGAAAAAACGTGGGAACGTGCGGAGCGGCGGTTAATGCAAGATGCGATTGCGGCTTGTTTACAGCACGGTAACGTCACGATCCATGAAGTCGATATGTTGCTTGCGGGCGATTTATTAAATCAAAACGTCACCGCCAACTATACGGCGCGTGCGTTTCCGGTTCCGTTTTTATGCATGTTCGGGGCATGCTCGACGTCAATGGAAACGTTGGCAGTTGGGGCAGCGCTCGTTGACGGCGGATTTGCGAAGCGTGCGCTTGCGGCAACAAGCAGCCATAACGCTACCGCCGAGCGCCAGTTTCGTTATCCGACAGAACTTGGCGTCCAAAAGCCGAAAAGCGCAACGTTTACGGTCACAGGAGCAGGCGCAGCATTAATCGGGAAGGAAAAAGGACGTTTTCGCGTGACGGCTGCGACGATTGGAAGGGTGATTGATGCAGGGGTAACGAACCCGCTTGATATGGGGTCGGCGATGGCGCCGGCTGCTGCCCATACGATTGAACAACATTTTTACGATTTGCGCCGTTCGCCATCGGACTATGACTTAATTGTGACTGGCGATTTATCTCGCGTCGGCAGCGTCATTGTGAAAGAACTTTTAATGGAAGCAGGGCATGATGTCACAAGCAATTACAATGATTGCGGGTTGCTAATCTACCGCCCGGAAAAAGGAGCGTTTGCAGGCGGAAGCGGGTGTGCATGTTGCGCGGTAGTGACGTACGGCCATTTGTTAAAAGAGATGAAAGCTGGAGCGATGGAGCGAATGCTCGTAGTGGCGACGGGGGCGTTATTAAGCCCGACGATGATTCAACAAAACGAATCGATTCCTGCGATTGCTCACGGGGTCGTCATTGAAGCGGTGAGGGGGGAGTGACATGGAGTATTGGTCGGCATTTTTCGTCGGTGGTTTGATTTGCGGCGGTGCTCAGCTGCTTATTGATTACAAATTTTCGCAGATACAAGTCGTGATCGGTTTAGTGTTGGTCGGTGTCGTTTTAGGTGCATTAGGCGTATATGATTGGCTAGTCGACATCGGTGGAATGGGGGCGCTGTTGCCGATGAGCGGCTTTGGCTATTGGTTGATTAAAGGCGTTATCGCAACAACAGAACAAAACGTGATAGCAGCAGGCGCGAACGTCTTTCGCCTCGTCGGGGTAGAGATCGTAGCGATGATTGTTCTTTCGTTTTTTACTGCACTTATTTGCAAACCGAAAGGATAGAGCATGATGAAAAAAAGACGGGTCATTATTGTAACTGATGGAGATGAGTTTGCATGGCGAACGATTGAGCATGTCGCAAAAGAAGTCGGCGGCCGCTGCATTAGCCGCTCGCGCGGAAACCCGTCGGTGTTGACAGGAAAAGAACTTGTACAGCTTATTTTACAAGCCCCTTACGACCCTGTGTTTGTCATGTTTGATGATTGCGGTGCGATTGGCGAAGGAGCAGGGGAGCAGGCGTTAAAATATGTTGCGACCCATAAGCAAATCGAGGTGATCGGGGCGATTGCCGTTGCGTCAAACACCCACCAACACGAATGGACAAAAGTCGATGTCAGCATCGACCGTGACGGCTATTTAACCGAATATGGCGTCGATAAAGAAGGGATTCGCGAATTCGATATAGGACGTGTGAATGGCGATACGGTATATTGTCTGGAGCAGTTAAACATTCCGATCATCGTTGGCATTGGCGACATCGGGAAAATGGGCTATCGCGACCATATCAAATACGGCTCTCCGATTACGAAACAAGCGGTTGAGTTAATTTTAGAAAGGAGTGGGTTACGTGACGACGACAGAAAAAAAAGTGCCGATTTTTGCTAATCTCGCTGATAACGAAGCGTATTTAAAAGAAAAAATCGGGATTGGAACGAGCTTTGACTTAGGTATACGAAAAGTATACATTTTAAAAAAAGAAGTGAATATTTATTATTGCAACGGGTTGTGCGATACGCAATATTTAATCGAGCTGTTAAAACAAATTGTGCAAATTAATGATAAAGAGCGGCAAACGGCGCAGGCAAAACAAATTTTGGAAAACCGCCTTGTCCACCAGCAAGTAAGCTCGGTTGACAATTTAAACGAAGCGATCGATAAATTATTGTCAGGTTTGATTGTTATTTTATTAGAGGGGGAAACGAGCGGCTTTATTGTCGATGTGCGCAGCTACCCTGGCCGTCAGCCGCAAGAGCCAGATACGGAAAAAGTCGTGCGCGGTGCGCGTGACGGGTATGTCGAAAACATTATCGTCAACACCGCGCTAACAAGACGGCGCATTCGCGATGAGCGATTGCGGTTTGAAATTATTCAAGTCGGCGAGCGGTCGAAAACGGATGTTTGCATCGCTTATATCAAAGACGTCGCTGATCCAGGGCTTGTCGAGCTAGTGAAAAAAGAAATTCAGCAAATTAAAATTGACGGCCTTACGATGGGGGATAAAACAATCGAAGAGTTTTTAGTGAAACAAGGGTATAACCCGTACCCGCTTGTGCGCTATACGGAACGTCCGGATGTAGCGGCGACGCATTTACTAGAAGGGCATGTCATTATTATGGTTGATACATCACCGAGCGTGATTATTACGCCGACGACGTTTTTCCATCATGTGCAGCACGCCGAAGAGTATCGGCAAAATCCAGCGGTCGGGACGTTTGTCCGTTGGGTGCGGTTTTTAGGCATTTTGGCGTCGCTCTTTTTGTTGCCGCTTTGGGTGTTATTTGTATTAGACCCATCATTGCTCCCAGAGAAACTGTCGTATATCGGGCCGAATAAACATACGAATATTCCGGTCATTGTGCAAATTTTTATCGCTGATTTCGGGATTGAGTTTTTGCGGATGGCTGCCATTCATACGCCGACGCCGCTGTCGACGGCAATGGGGTTAATCGCTGCCGTCTTAATTGGACAAATTGCTATCGATGTCGGCTTATTCGTGCCGGAAGTCATTTTGTATGTGGCGGTAGCGGCGATCGGTTCGTTTGCGACGCCAAGCTATGAGTTAAGCATCGCCAATAAAATTGCGCGTCTCGCACTCGCACTTGCCGTCGCGGTGTTTAAAGTGCCAGGGCTTGTGATTGGCACGACCGTTTACCTCATTTGGCTCGTGCGCATTCGGTCGCTCAATACGCCGTACTTATGGCCGTTTATCCCGTTTGACCCAGCGGCGTTTTTGCAAATTTTAGTGCGCCGTTCGGTCGCAGGGACGACGGTTCGTCCAAGCATCGTCCATCCGCAAAACCAACAAAAACAACCGACCTAATGGAAAAGATTTATATTGCAACTTTTTTAAAATTGTGATACGTTATACGTAATCTTTTTCCCGCAGAAAAGGCAGTTAATATTTGTTCGTTAACTGTCTTTTTTGCTTTCAGTTCGCATAAAAATGAATTGTTTTGAATATTTAATCTGTCGGAATGAGGGATCGGCATGTTTTTCCACGGAACGAGTCGTGTGAATGAAGAGGGGCATTTAGAAATCGGCGGCGTAGACGTCGTGATGCTTGCAGAAACATATGGCACGCCGCTGTATATTTATGATGTGGCGCTCATTCGCGCCCGCGCCCGCGCGTTTAAAGAAGCGTTTGAAAAGCATGGAGTGAACGCGCAAGTCGCGTACGCGAGCAAAGCGTTTTCGACGATTGCCATCGTTCAACTGATCGAAGAAGAAGGGCTGTCGCTTGATGTCGTGTCAGGTGGAGAGTTGTATACGGCGCTAAAAGCGGGGTTTCCGCCAGAGCGCATTCATTTTCATGGGAACAACAAAAGCCGTTCTGAATTGGAAATGGCGCTTGAATGCGGCGTCGGCTGCATCGTTGTTGACAATTTTTATGAACTGCAATTACTAGAAGAGCTGAGCCGCCAGCGAGAAACGGTGACGGACATTTTGCTTCGGGTGACGCCAGGAATCGAGGCACATACGCACGATTATATTTTAACAGGGCAAGAAGATTCGAAGTTTGGGTTTGATTTAAATAACGACCAAGCGGACGAGGCGCTGCGGCAAGCGCTGCGGTCAGGGTCGCTGCATGTGTTAGGCATTCATTGCCATATTGGCTCGCAAATTTTTGAGACGACAGGCTTTGTATTGGCGGCGCGAAAAATTTTCCAAAAAATCGCTGATTGGCGTGATGGGCATGGATTTGTGCCGCAAGTCGTCAACCTCGGCGGCGGCTTTGGGATTCGCTATACGAACGAAGATGACCCACTGCCAGCGGCGCAATATGTCGAGCAAATTATTGCGGAAGTGAAAAAACAAGTGGAAGAGTTCCATCTCCCGCTGCCGGAAATTTGGATTGAGCCAGGGCGCTCGCTCGTTGGCGATGCGGGGACGACGATTTATTCGATCGGCTCGCGCAAAGAAGTGCCGAACGTGCGCCATTATGTGGCGGTCGATGGCGGCATGAGCGACAACATTCGCCCAGCGCTTTATGAGGCGAAATATGAAGCGGTTCTCGCCAACCGCGTGCTTGATGCGAACGAAGAAGTCGTTGCGATTGCGGGGAAATGCTGCGAGTCAGGCGATATGCTGATTTGGGACTTACCGCTTCCGAAAGCAGAAGCAGGCGACTATTTAGCGGTATTTTGCACCGGTGCGTACGGCTATTCGATGGCGAACAACTATAACCGCTTGCCGCGTCCAGCCGTTGTCTTTGTCGAAAACGGCGAAGCGCAGCTTGTTGTCAAACGCGAAACGTATGAAGATTTAGTGCGGCTTGATGTGCCGTTGAAAATGAAAGTAAAAAAAGGCTGATCGTTCAGCCTTTTTTTACGCACACTTTTTTTCCGTCGAAGGCGATGCCGATTTCAAGAATATTGGCAATGCCTAATGACGTTAGTTCTTTTTTGTATTGTTTGGCGCGGATTTGTTGAACAGCTGCTAACGCTGCTTTCTCAAGTGTTTCTTTTTTTCGTTTGTTCACTGATTTGAATTCGATAACGATTCCGTATTTTGTCGGTTGTTTTGGAATGAGCATGATATCGTATCGTCCATAGCCACTTTCGCGATTTGACTTAATCGTATATTCTTTTTCGAGAGAAACAAGCATTCCTAATACGAGTGCATGATAAAATTTTTCGCTTTCTTCTCCTACGTCAAAGTAGCTAATCGTTTGTTCGATGAGGTCGCTTAAAGCATCTTCGAATGACTCGATATCTCCAGTTGTTAAACTTTTTAGCAAAAGCGAGAATGTATCTGCTGTTCGTACTTGAAACCATGATAAAATGATTTGCTTAAATAAAGTGAGTACTTCTATATTCGGAATCTGCAAATGGACACGTAACGATCCATCGATTTCTTGACGAGCAGCGCGTAAATAGCCGGTAAAAAGTAAGAAGTTCCATATATTTGTTTCGGTTTGCTCTACTTCGGGCATGACAATCATTTCATCAATTGGCTGAATAATCGTTTCTCCTTTGATGAGTTGTTCGAGTTCTTTTTTGATAGTTGTATTTGCTTTTGCGAACAGTGTTCGAAGTAGCCCATTTTCCGCCGTATTCACCCAATATGTGCGAAATCCGGCGCGCGGATCTTTTACGAAATGCAAAATCGACCAAGGATTATAGATCACATGTGTTCCAAACGTGTAACCGTTATACCACGTACGAATGTCGTCCATTTTTTGTTCTAGCCCGTAATACGCAAGCAGTTGCTCGACTTCTGTTTCGACAAACCCAAAATATTGGCTATATTTCGATTTTAAAATGCTATATGTCTCTAAGTTGTTCAAACCGGAAAAAACACTCTCTTTCGCGATGCGAAGAACACCGGTTAAAACCGCTTTTTCTAAATAGACGTTATCTTTTAGCCCGGCGCTGAAAAAATTGCGCATAAAATAAATCATTTCATCGTAATAGCCGTATATATATGCCTCTTGAATCGGAACATCGTACTCATCGATTAGGATAATTACTTTTTGCTGGTGGTATTTATATAAATACGAACTTAGCAAAAACAAACTTTTTTGCAGCTCTATTTCGTCCGTTTCCTTGTTAATAATTTGCTGTATATACGTTTTTTCTGATGGAAGCAATTGTGTGCTTTCTAGAAGATAGAGGTGCTGTTTGTAAATTTCGCTCATTAACAATGCAAAGCTTTTTTTGAAATGGGCAAACTGTCGATGTTTTTCGTCTTTTAAGGTGATGAAAATGACAGGATAAGTCCCTTGTTTTTTCATTATGTGAGGTTCTTGGCAAATTTGTAGCTGATGGAATAAACGATCGTTATTTTGCTCTGTTTTGGCAAAAAAATATTTTAACATGCTCATATTTAATGTTTTGCCAAACCTTCTTGGGCGGGTGAATAAAATGACTTCGGCACCATCTTCGATAATTTCTTTTATCAACAAACTTTTATCGACAAAGAAAAAATTTTCCTCTATGAGCTTTTTAAAGTCGCTTACGCCAATCGGAATTTTTTTCACCGTACTCAACTCCAGCGAAAGATGTTGCTTTAAGTATACAAAATCTTGCTTTTGTTCACAAGAAAGGAGCCTTGCGAGAGAGGCTCCTTTCCCCTTATTTTTGCGGTTCGGATGTGAAGGCAGATTTAATCGCTTGCCAAATTTCTTTTAATATGTCGATGATGTTTTGGATAAACGTTTTTCCTTCTTCCGATTGCAAGAAGGCGGAAAGTTTTTCTTTTGCTTTATTTAGTTGGTCGTTCACTTGATTCCAGTCGATGTTTAAGTTTTTCATTTTAGTAAACAACGACACTAAGCTATTGATTTCATCCGGCGTAAGCGTAATGCCTAAATCTTTTGCCACTCGTTCGATGAGGGCACGCATGTCGGCATCTGTTTGCGGCGGATTTTTCGCGATTTCTTCTTTTAGTTTCGTGAAAAGAGCAACTGCTTGGTCGTTACCGATTGATTTGGCGAGCTGCGCCGTTTTTACCATTTCTTCATTTGCGACTTTTTTCACGTCTTCTGGGATGACTTTGTCCGACGAAATTTCGTACGCCTTCATCAAACCAGTAAGCGCCGCCGTGCCGGATACCGGAAACGGGGCGGTGATGTAAATTTTTGCATCTTTCACGCCGGCTGTAATAAGCGCGTTCGTGTACATTTCTTTTGTCACCCATGTAATGTTATGCGTTTCGACATCTAATCCTGAACCTTCTGCGCCAATCGTAATCATCGACGACGAAATCGCTTTTGTGCCAATTTGCGCTTTCGGAATTAATCCGTCGAGATATTTATGTTCTTCGGCATTAGAAACGGTAATCGTTTGCGCGGTTTGCGGGGCGTTCATTTCCTTTAATACTTGCTGCTTTTGCGCTTCCGTTAAATTTTCTCCTAGCGTAATAATGACATCGCCTTCTGCGGCATCCGCTGCGGCAAAGGCAGGAAACATCAGCACCATCACGGCCGCTAACCAGCCGGTAAACATTCGTTTCATCTAAACATCCTCCTTTTCTTTCCTTATTGCCATCATTCCTATTGTACATACAAACCGGACAAGATAGAAGCGAGAAGCAGCGTACTTTTTTTGTGCGTGAAACAATGGTATGATAAGGGAGAAAAGAAAGGGGACTGAGCATATGAGCAAAAAAGGATATATTTTAATGGAAAACGGCGCGAAAATTGAATTTGACTTATTTCCAAACGAAGCGCCAAAAACAGTAGCGAACTTCGAAAAATTAGCGAATAGCGGATTTTATAACGGATTGACGTTCCATCGCGTTATTCCAGGGTTTGTCAGCCAAGGCGGATGTCCGCGCGGCAACGGAACAGGGGATGCAGGCTATACGATTCCGTGTGAAACGGACAACAACCCGCACAAGCATATCGAAGGGGCACTATCGATGGCACATCGTGGCCGCAATACAGGCAGCTGCCAGTTTTTCATCGTGCACGAGCCGCAGCCGCATTTAGATGGCGTACATACAGTATTTGGTCAAGTAACGGCAGGAATGGACGCGGTGAAAGCGATGCGGAACGGCGATGTGATGAAAGAAGTGAAAGTGTGGGACGAAGTGGAATAAGAGAGGATGGGACGATGAAGAAAAACTGGGTGCTATTTTTCCTCCTTTTCTTCTTAAGCTTTGCATGGGGTGCGATTTACTGGCTGTTTATCGCGAAATAATAGACAATTTGTTCGATTGTGCTATAATAAATGAAAATGGAATATCATAACATATCCTTCGGGGCAGGGTGAAATTCCCGACCGGCGGTAATGAAACGAAGCGTTTCTCAGCCCGCGAGCCGAATAGGCACGATCCGGTGCGATTCCGGAGCCGACAGTATAGTCTGGATGGGAGAAGGATTGCCGTTGCTCACGCCTTTGTGAAAAAATCAATCTGGCGCTGGGCTATGTTTGCTATGCAAAAAAAAGGTAATCTTTCGATATAGCTGCCCTAGGACTTTTTCCTAGGGTTTTCTTTTTATCGCTGTCAGGCGCTACTAGCGAGCAATAGACAAGGGGGGATTTGATGCAGCACGACGAACAATATATGCGCTTAGCGCTTGAAATCGCTAAAACAGGGCTTGGACAAACGTCGCCAAATCCAGCGGTCGGTGCCGTTGTCGTAAAGAATGGCGAAATTGTCGGCTTTGGCGCCCATTTAAAAGCGGGCGAGCCGCATGCGGAAGTTCATGCGATTCGCATGGCGGGCGATAAAGCAAAAGGTGCGACGGTATACGTAACGCTTGAGCCGTGTAGCCATTTTGGCAAAACGCCGCCGTGCGCCGATTTATTAGTCGAAACAGGCGTCGAGCGGGTCGTGATTGCGACGACGGACCCGAATCCGCTTGTCGCTGGAAAAGGGATAGGAAAGTTAAGGAACGCCGGCATTGACGTGACCGTTGGTGTGTTCAAAGAAGAAGCGGATGAGTTGAACCGCGTCTTTTTCCACTACATTACGACAAAAACGCCGTTTGTGACGATGAAGTTTGCGGCTAGTTTAGATGGGAAAATTGCGACGAAAACAGGGGAAAGCAAATGGATTACGTCCGAAGAAGCGCGGCAAGACGTGCACCGCTACCGCGCGCGGCACGATGCGATTCTCGTCGGGGTCGATACGGTCATTGCCGATAACCCGAGCTTAACGGTGCGTCTTCCGGAAGGAGGGAAAAACCCGATTCGCCTCATTTTAGATACGCATTTACGCACGCCGCTGGAGGCAAATGTCGTTCAAGACGGTGCAGCGGAAACGTGGATCATTGTCGGAAGCGACGTACCGAGCGAACGCATCGCGCTGTATACCCGTCCACACGTCCGCATCGTGTCCATGCCTACATCAACGATTGACATTCGTGAATTGTTGAGCATGCTAGCGGCGCATAAAATCACCTCTGTCTTTGTCGAAGGCGGCGCGAAAGTGCATGACAGCTTTATTCGAGCTGGCGCAGTACAAGAAATCATCGCCTACTTTGCCCCAAAAATCATCGGCGGGAGCGAAGCAAAAACGCCGGTTGAAGGCATTGGATTTGCGCATATGACCGATGTGCTGGAATTGACGATCAAACGCGTCGAAACAATTGGACGAGATATAAAAATTATTGCGGCGCCAAAGAGGTGAAAAAGATGTTTACAGGCATTATCGAAGAAGTCGGGACGGTTGAGCAAATGAAGCAAGCGGGTGAAGCGATCGTTTTTACGATTGGCGCGAACAAAATTTTAGCGGATGTAAAGCTAGGCGATAGCATTGCCGTCAATGGGGTATGCTTAACGGTAACATCGTTTACTTCCCGTACGTTTACGGTCGATGTAATGCCGGAAACGGTAAGGGCAACATCGCTTCGTACATTAGCGCGCGGTACGAAAGTAAATTTAGAGCGGGCGATGGCGGCAAACGGTCGCTTCGGCGGGCATTTTGTGTCCGGTCATGTCGATGGCGTCGGGGAAATTATTCGCAAAGAGCCGGTCGCAAACGCTGTTTATTATGAAATTAAAGTGCCAAAATCGCTTAGAAAATACATGATTTTAAAAGGCTCTGTCGCCATTGATGGAACAAGTTTGACGATTTTTGGGCTTACCGATGACACGTTAACGATTTCGCTCATTCCGCATACGCGCGCGGAAACGATTTTAGGCGACAAACAAGTGGGAGATATTGTCAACATTGAATGTGATGTCATTGGCAAATATGTCGAGCAATTTCTTGGGCAAAAAGAAGAAAAAACGTCATCGGCCATTACGCTTGAATTTTTAGAAACGCACGGCTATAAGTGAGGAACAGGTACAATCCTTGCGCAAGTTCGTGATGGAGGGGATTTTTATGTTTCATACAATTGAAGAAGCAATTTATGAGTTAATGCAAGGAAACGTCGTGATCGTTTGCGACGACGAAGACCGGGAAAATGAAGGGGATTTTGTTGCGCTTGCTGAAAAAGCAACGCCAGAAGTTATTAATTTTATGATTAAGTACGGGCGTGGGCTTGTGTGTGTGCCGATTACAGAAGAGTTGGCGGACAAGCTCGATTTAGCACCGATGGTCAACCATAACACCGACCCGCACGGTACGGCGTTTACCGTCAGCATTGACCATAAATCGACGACGACGGGCATTAGCGCCCATGAGCGGTCGCGAACGATTCAAGAGCTATTGAACCCGAATGCGAAAGCGAGCGATTTTAAACGCCCTGGCCACGTCTTTCCGCTTGTGGCGAAAAAAGGTGGAGTATTGCGCCGCGCCGGTCATACGGAAGCGGCAGTGGACTTAGCGCGGCTATGCGGGGCAAAGCCGGCAGGAGTGATTTGTGAAATTATTAAAGAAGACGGGACGATGGCGCGCGTGCCGGACTTGCGAAAAATCGCCGACGAATTTGGGTTAAAAATGATTACGATTAAAGATTTAATTCAATATCGAAATCGAAAAGAAAAACTCGTCAAACGTGAAGTCGAAATTACGCTGCCGACGAAGTTTGGCGAATTTAAAGCGATTGGCTATACGAATTCCGTCGACGGAAAAGAGCATGTCGCACTTGTGAAAGGAGAAGTCATTCCAGATGAGCCGATTCTCGTTCGCGTTCATTCGGAATGTTTAACAGGGGATGTGTTCGGTTCGTACCGTTGCGATTGCGGTCCGCAGCTTCATGCGGCATTGCGGCAAATTGAAGAAGAAGGGCGCGGCATTTTGCTTTACATGCGCCAAGAAGGCCGCGGCATTGGCTTATTGAACAAATTGCGCGCGTATCAATTGCAAGAACAAGGGTACGATACGGTCGAGGCGAACGAAAAGCTTGGCTTTCCAGCCGACTTGCGCGACTACGGGATTGGGGCGCAAATTTTAAAAGATTTAGGCGTGACGAAAATGCGCCTATTGACGAACAATCCGCGCAAAATTGCCGGCTTAAAAGGGTATGATTTAGAAGTCGTGGAGCGCGTTCCGCTGCAAATGCCGGCGAAAAAAGAAAATGAACAATATTTAAAAACGAAATACGAAAAATTAGGGCATATGCTACATTTTTAATGTCATAGGAGGAAGAACGATGAGAGTGATGGAAGGAAATTTAGTTGGTACTGGCTTAAAGGTCGGAATCGTCGTCTCGCGATTTAATGAATTTATTACAAGTAAGCTGTTATCGGGAGCATTAGACGGATTGAAACGGCACGGTGTAGAAGAAAACGACGTGACGGTCGCATGGGTGCCAGGGGCGTTTGAAATTCCGCTTGTCGCGAAAAAAATGGCGGAATCGAAACAATACGATGCCGTCATTGCGCTCGGTACGGTCATTCGTGGTGCAACGAGCCACTATGATTATGTGTGCAATGAAGTAGCAAAAGGCGTTTCCCACGCGTCGCTCTCGACAGGAACGCCGGTCATTTTCGGGGTGCTAACGACCGACACCATCGAGCAGGCGATTGAGCGTGCTGGCACAAAAGCAGGGAACAAAGGCTGGGAGGCAGCGGTTGGCGCCATCGAAATGGCAAATCTTCTTCGTTCTTTCGCATAAATAGTTCACAAGGAGCAAAATACCGTTTATAATACGTAGTGAGAAAACGACTTTTGTACTTTTCTGTCGAGGAAAAGTATCGCCAGTAATGAGGGGTTCTTTTATGTTAATTCGCTATCGAAAAAACTATGAGAAAATTGCAATGGGACTTCTGTCGTTTATGCCGACAGAAAAAGAGCTGAAAAAATTGCAACAAACGATGAAGCATTACGAAACGAACGACGACTGGCAACTGTTTTTATGGAAAGAGGAAGAAGACGTGATCGGCATTATTGGTGTTGCGCTGCGCCCTGATACAGTAGAAATTCAGCATATTAGCGTCAATCCGTCGCATCGCCACCAAGGAATCGGCAAGAAAATGGTAAAAGCATTAAAAGATTTGTACCCGAACCATGAATTAAAAGCGAACGAATTTACCGCTGCGTTTTTAGAGAAGTGCGAATTGTAAAAGGCTGCCTAACTCGGCAGCCTTTTCTTTTTTATTGCTCGTGCGGCGATAACGCCTGAACGGTCGCGCAACATATGTTTATGCAGCAAAAAGTCGTTTGTCATATCGCTTTTTTGCCCCCAGACGCCTCCTTTTTGTTGGCAGAGGGAACGGCATTTTTCGAGGAGCGTTTCGTCAGTGATTGGCAACATTATGCTTTCATACGGCTTTCCTTCGTCGATTTGTTTGATGTATTGCTGTAAAAGCCGCGCCAGTTCTTTTTCGTCCAGCCCGAGTTGCCGAACCGCCTCTTCCTCTTGTTCGAGCAACGTGCTTGCTTTTTGCATCATCCGTTTTGCCCCGGAAGTATTTCCGCGCCGATGATGATACAGTGCGACGGCGAGCTGAATAAGCAATACCCATACTTGTTTTTTGTCGTCTTGTTTCCAATGTTCTTCTAATAGCTCGTGGCATTCGAAATAGTCGCGATCCGTATGAAAATGATACAAATATTCGAGATACGCGGACGGATACAATGTCTTCACCTTCTTTCTTATCATAGCTGCATTGTATCATAAAAGCGGGAAAAATTTGCTTGGACAACGCGGAAATGTCACTTATACTAATGATAGTGTCGAGAAGGTGGGATATGTGTGCAGTATAAAGTGAAAATTGAAGCGTTTGAAGGTCCGCTTGATTTGTTGTTGCATTTAATCAACCGCTATGAAATTGATATTTATAATATTCCCGTTGCGGAAATTACGGAACAATATATGGCGTACATTCATGCAATGCAAGAGTTGCAGCTAGA
This sequence comes from Anoxybacillus sp., assembly GCF_023512315.1. Taxonomy (GTDB): domain Bacteria; phylum Bacillota; class Bacilli; order Bacillales; family Anoxybacillaceae; genus Anoxybacteroides. The sequence continues at coordinate 3,887 of NZ_JAILZV010000036.1, read as the reverse complement.
TGTCGCAAGCGAATATTTAGTGATGGCAGCAACGCTTTTAGCGATGAAAAGCAAAATGCTCCTTCCAAAGCATGAAGAAGAATTATTGGACGGGGAAATAGAGGAAGAAGACCCGCGAGAACAGTTGATGCACCGGTTGCTTGAGTATAAAAAATATAAAGAAGCGGCACAAACACTGAAAAAGCGCGAAGAGGAGCGGGCGTTGCTGTTTACAAAGCCGCCGAGCGATTTAAGCATGTATGCCGCGGAAGAAGTCGAAAAGCGTCCATTAGAGGTAAACGTATACGACATGCTATTAGCTTTGTCGAAACTATTGCGCCGGAAAAAATTGCAAAAACCGCTCCATACGAAAATCGCGCGGCAAGAAATTCCGATTGAACGGCGAATGGAAGAAATTTTAACGGGGTTGCGAAAAACGAAAAAGCGACAAAACTTTTTTGACTTGTTTCCGTATTACGATCGCGAATACGTTGTCGTGACGTTTTTGGCGCTTTTAGAACTAATGAAGAAAAATTTAGTAGTAATTGAACAAGAGCGAAATTTTGCCGATATTTTTGTTGTATGCAAGGAGGAGGAGCATGGAGTATAAAGCGATTGTTGAAGGGTTGTTATTTGCCGCTGGCGATGAAGGATTGTCGCTAAAGCAAATTGCGGCGGTGCTTGATGTGCCAGAAGAAGTGGCGCTTGATGTTGTGTCCGCATTGAAAGAAGAGTATCAAGCGCCAAGTCGCGGCATTCAGCTTGTAGAGCTTGCTGGAGTATTTCAGCTAACGACGAAAAAAGAGCATGCGCCGTACTTAAAAAAGCTTGTCGAGTCTCCAGGGTCTTCGTCGCTATCGCAGGCGGCGCTTGAAACGCTTGCGATTATCGCGTACCGCCAGCCGATTACCCGGGCGGAAATTGAGGAAATTCGCGGGGTCAAAAGCGATAAACCGCTCCAGACGCTAGTGGCGAAAGCGCTCGTAAAAGAAGTCGGACGGGCGGAAGGGACAGGGCGGCCAATTTTGTACGGGACGACAAAAGAGTTTTTGGATTACTTCGGTTTAAAAACATTGGACGAATTGCCGCCGCTTCCAGAGCTGCAAGACGAGCAAGAAACGGAACAGGAAGCTGATTTATTCTTCGAAAAATTCGCAGAAACATTAAACAATAGTGCAGGAGTATGATAAGATAAAAGTAACCAAATTTTCTCTTTTGCATATAGGGAGGCTTACGTATGCGAATTCGCCGTTGTTATGGATACGAACTCGAAAAAGCACAACCGAACACATCCGAAGATTTTTTTAATCGCTCCGAGGTGACGTTTGTCGAAGACGGAGAGGAAAAGGCGTTGCACGTTTTATACGTCCGTTATTTTGATGAACTATTTCCGACGTTTACTCCGTATGCACAAAACCCAGTTTTTACCGTGAATGGACGCGACGTGTCGTTTAAAGACATTGTGGCGCTCGTCTGCTTGTTGAAAAATCCAAGTTTTCGCCATCGGAAACGCGTATATGTCAGCGATGAACAGGAATTTCGCCGCTATTTTGAGCATATTGATTTTGCGAAGCTACCAGAAATATTTGCTGCGTTAGAAACAACGGGCGAATATGCGCTTTCGTCGCCGCTTTTATTTATCGTGCAACCATCCTAAATCATGGGGGTCTTTTTATGGCAAATACAATCGTCATGAATCAAACGAAACAAGTCGAGGCGTTTTTGCAACAGGCCGTTCGAGCGATGACAGACTATTTGAACGAAACGACGCTTACAGGGCTGCTCGCGGAACAACAAGATGGGGATAAGGCGTATTATGAGCAGCTACTGCTCAACTTGCGCCGCCTAGTCGTCTATTGCGAAGAAGGGCTAGAAGCGTGCCGCGTCGTTTTAAAAGACGAGCCGTTTCGCAAAGCCGCTGCTGAAAAAGCGCTCTACCGTATTTATCATTCGTGTATTGCCGAATTTTTTGCGCCGAAAAACGATGCTTGGTATGAAGACAGCCGGTCGGCCTACACCGGGCGAAATTCGATTAAATTCCGGCAAACGCCGCCACCGTCGCTCAAAGCACTTCTTTCCTCACTAGAAAGCAGCTTCCAAGCAATGCGCGAAGAACTTGAATTTTATGAAACCGACTACCGGACAAAAATGATGCAGTCGAAATAAACATTCGCCGCCTTTCCGATTCGAAAGGCGGTTTTTCTTTTTCACAAGAACGATTTTCTCCCATTCCTCATACGATAATGGCGGATAAAAAAGTGAGGAGGTTGGCCATGGAACAACAGGTGCAATGGGAACAATACATCGAAGCGGTGAAGGAATGGGCGATTCAGGTAGCAGAACGGAGCGAAATGCGCAAAGAGGCAGAGGAATTGCTCACGCGTCTTTCTACGCACGAAGGGGAATGGACAGAAGAAGCGGTGAAAGAGGTGGAAATAACGGTTGCCTCGCTTTATGAACAGGCGGTGCAAACGCAGGATGAAGCGGTCGAGCAAGAAGAGAGAGAAGCGGAAGGAGAGGAAATGTCGGTTGATCAATACATCGAAGCAGTAATTGCATGGGGAAAACAAGTAACGGAGTATGATGAACTGCGAGAAGAGGCGGAAGAGCTGCTCACGCGTCTTTCTACGCACGAAGGGGAATGGACGGAGGAAGCGGTGAACGAAGTGGAAATAACGGTTGCCTCGCTTTATGAACGGGCGTCGCAGCGCGTTTTGCAAGAAGAGCCGGTAACGGATGAAGAAGGAAAGCAATTGCTCGTACGAGTGGACGAAACGAGCGAACATGAGGAAGGGACGGAACGCGCTGCTGGCGGACATACGCTGCCGCCGCTCCCATACCGTTATGATGCGCTAGAACCGCATATCTCGAAAGAAATTATGTACCTCCATCATACGAAGCACCATCAAAGTTATGTCGACGGATTGAATAAGGCGGAAAAAATGATGGAAAAAGCGCGGGAAACGAACGATTACGAACTGCTCACCCATTGGGAGCGCGAAGCGGCGTTTCACGGCTCTGGTCATTATTTGCATACGATTTTTTGGTATAACATGACACCAAAAGGCGGTGGCGAGCCAAAAGGAGCGCTGCTCGAACAAATGAAAACAGATTTCGGCAGCGTGGCCCGTTTTAAAAGCCATTTTACCGAAGCAGCGAAAAAAGTAGAAGGGGTCGGCTGGGCCATTCTTGTCTGGTCGCCACGTGCCCATCGGTTAGAAATTTTGCAGACAGAAAAGCATCAGCTCATGACGCAATGGGATACGATTCCGCTGCTCGTTCTTGATGTGTGGGAGCATGCGTATTATTTGCAATATAAAAACGACCGCGCCGCCTACATTAACAGCTGGTGGAACGTTGTCAACTGGCGCGATGTGGAGCAGCGGTTTGAGCAAGCAAGGCGCCTTCAGTGGCAACCATTTTAACCATGAGTGTTGCTTATCCACTATTTTGCTAAAAAACATAGAGTCATGTGGCGAACACAAGCGAACCGCTTGCCGGCTACAGCAGAAAAGCTAGGAATAGAGCGATAGCCATTAGTTTTTAATCGTTCATTTAACATGTAAAAGCGGGAAGAATCCTCTTCTTCCTGCTTTTACGCATATCCCTTTTTTTGTCGCATACACTTGTACAAAACGGCAAAAGGGATGGGGTTACATGTGGCAAAGGAAACGATGGCTTGCTTGCATAGTGGTGCTAGCAATAATTTTTTCATGCATTCCACAGCGCCCAAAAGCGCAAGGCGTCAGCGCCCAAAGCGCCATTTTAATGGAACAGACGTCAGGGCGGGTATTGTTTGAAAAAGACGCCCATACGAAGCGGCGCATCGCCAGCATTACAAAAATTATGACGGCCATTTTGGCGATTGAGTCAGGGAAATTAGACGATATGGTGACGGTAAGCGCCCG
>NZ_JAILZV010000349.1 GCF_023512315.1 Anoxybacillus sp. | reverse complement strand
CGCCTATCGGCGAAGATCGCACAAGCCCCACCGAGGAGGCTCAGCCAAAGCAAAGCTTTGGCTTGCGTGGGATATTTGAAGGAAGCGAACTCAATGTGTCGCCGCCGAAAGAAGAGGCGGAGCGATTCGAGCCGATGGCGCTTGGAGCTAGACAGCACTCCACCTAATCGTGAGATTTTATACTTTCTTACCTTTCAAAAAAGGAGACACGAACCCGATTCCTTAATTAGAATAGATGTGCTCAAAGCTATCCACAAGGAGGTTCGTGTCTCATCAATCAATTAGCACATCATCAAGGAATCCACAAGTTTTTCACAACGATCGGATGCACAATTTCGTATACTACTTGTTTCATCTCATGAACGACGTGCTTTGCCACTTGTTCCGCTTTCTTTTCCTCTTCATGAAAGGCTTCCTTTGCCTTTTGGCTAATGTGCACCGTATCCTTTACGACCTTTGTCACCACTGGCTTAACTTTCTTTTCTACTTGCTGAACGACTTGTTGAATGGTCTTCTCTACACCACGGCTGTTGATTATCCAAAATTAGGCATACTCTTCCCGTATATTCGGGCGTACTCAAATAAGACAGCAGCCATCTCGGATTTCCATTCGAGAGGAAGTTGTCCAGAGAAAAAACGACGGACAAACGAAAGAAAGGAAAGGGACGAGGTTGTCCGTTTTTCCGTTCGATGATATAGCCATCTCCATAACACATAAGCGATAAATGACGCAAAAAGCTGGTTGTATACCGCATGCTCGTTGGTTCCAAATAAGGTCGGAACGTTTAGGTATTGCTTGATCCAACGGAAAAACACTTCCACCGTCCAACGCGCTTGATACATCTCGGCAATCTTTTCCGCCGATGTCTCCAAGACGTTCGTGACGACACGGATGTCATGCCCGTTCGCATCCTGAAAGATCACGACGCGATGGCGCTTCTTGGAACGACATTGTTTCGTTCCTAGCTGACAAGTAAAGTCCGCCAAAATGGAAGAAGAGGAGGA
>NZ_JAILZV010000035.1 GCF_023512315.1 Anoxybacillus sp. | reverse complement strand
GTGGGTATGTATCACACATACTTAACAACGAAAGGAAAGGGAGAGAAAGATGAATCAATGGAATCCATATATGAACCGACCGTATGACGAGGGATATGATGTTGACGAGATGATGCGCCACCATGACAACAATGCGCCGGCATTGCCGATGATGCCAACTGCGCAAATGCCGACAATGCATTCCCATAGTTCCCCGTGCGGTTGCCACTCGATGCCGATGTGGGACGGGATGTATCCGATGGGAGAAATGGGTGCCCCAGGCATGATGCCTCCAAGTGCAGGAATGCCAATGATGCCAGGAACGATGACACCTGCGTATCCTTATCCAATGCAAGGAGCACCAATGCAGCCGACAGGTCAGATGACGCCATACGGACCAGGTTACTATGGAATGCCACCATTTCCGTACGGGTATTATCCACAGCGTTAATGGCGGGAAAAAACAAGACGTGCGGCTTGATAGCCGCACGTCTTATTTATTCATTGACTCGATAATCCCTTGAATTACACTAATATCGTTAGTAATGAGAAAGACCGGAAGCAATACGAGAACGACGATCACCGTTACATAAGATGTAATCGCATTTTTAAAAATTTTTCCAACTCTCATTGTTATCACTTCCTTTTCCTTTTTTCTATTGTCACATTTTTGTCACAATCCGTCAATAATTTTTGAATATTCTTTATTTTATTAATGGGATAAAATTTCTATTTGAACAGTCTGTAAAATTTTGATAAAATAAAACTGAATTTTCATGTAGTTGAAGAGGTGTGACGGTGAAAATACGGAAAGCAAACGTATTAGATGAACGAACAGTAACCAATGTCTATATTTACGAAAATAAAAAAGAAGAGTATATCGTCGTTGCTGTTCCGGATTTCGAATGGTCCTGTTTTATTCGTTATGAAGACGAAACAAATATGTTGCGAACGAAGCTGTTAACGTCGCTGCAAAAAACGATGACGCACGAACAGGCAACGGCGTTTGTAGACAAGTTGCTATATTGGGTTCATGAAATGTAATCGCATGCCGCAAAATCAAGCGGTGGAGCTTGCACGCTTCGCCGCTTTTGAGTTATTGAATGAATGTTAGGGGTTCGATGGAAAAGTGCTCAAAAAACAAAAAACGGTTGTTTTGTATCTTTTAATTAGCGTCTGCTGGATTGTAGCGACAGATGTTATCTTGCAAATGTTTCATTTCGATTATCCTGCGCAAGTAATCGTTAGCATTGCGAAAGGCGGATTGTTTGTATTATTGTCAGCGTTTTTTCTTTACCGGATGATGGAAAAAAGCGAACAGCTGAAAAAAACAGTAGAAGATGAGCAACAGCTATCGACGCTTATTAATTCTATGCCCGATTTCGTTTGTTTTAAAGATAGTGAAGGTCGCTGGTTGCGCGTGAACGATTTTGGCCGGAAATTGTACCACCTTGAAGATGTGGATTATTATGGAAAAACCGATCTAGATCTAGGGGAGATTGTCCCATTTTTCAAAGAAGCGTTTGCCTATTGTGTCAAAACCGATCAAGAAGCATGGGAAAAAGGAGCGATGACGCGCGCACAAGAATCGTTTATGGTGCCAAGTGGAGAAATGAAAACGTTTGATGTGATTAAAGTGCCGCTTTTTGACGAGAACGGTGAACGAAAAGGGTTGTTAACGATCGGTCGGGATATTACGCAACAAAAAGTGGCAGAAGAATTGCTATTGAAAAAAGAAAAGCTATCCGTTCTTGGGGAATTGGCGGCAGGCATTGCCCACGAAATTCGTAATCCGCTTACGTCCATTAAAGGGTTTATGCAAATGATGAAAGAAACGCGCGAAGTGAAAGAAGCGTATATCGATATTGTTTTAGAAGAATTGGAGCGAATTAATCAAATTGTTAGCGAATTGCTCGTACTTGCGAAACCGCAAAGCCATTGCTACAAACCGTTTCTTCTTTGTGAAGCGATTGACTATGTCGTTCATTTAATTAGCCATGAAGCGTTATTGAATAGTGTCGACGTTTCCATCGATAATCGAGAACCGAAAGTAGTTATTTTCGGGGAGAAAAACCAGTTGATACAAGTGTTTATTAACATTATGAAAAATGCGATTGAAGCGATGCCGAAAGGCGGAAAGTTAAATGTGCGAATTTGGCTAGAAGAGGAGAACGCGCATATCATAATCGCGGATACAGGTATTGGCATTTCGAAAGAACGGCTAGAAAAAATTGGCGAACCGTTTTTTACGTTAAAAGAAAAAGGAATGGGACTTGGGTTAACGACAAGTACAAAAATTATTCACGAGCATAAAGGAACCATATCGATCGAAAGTGAAGTTGGAAAAGGGACGGTAGTGCACGTATCGTTGCCGATATATAAAGAGGCGAGCCGAAAGTAGGCTGCCTCTTTTTCTTATTCCATAACCCATGTCGTCGTTGCTTCAACCGGGAATCGAGTAGAACGATGCGCTGGTGCACTACTTTTTCCAATCGTGATGAGCATGACCGGGATATAACGGCTCGGCACTTGAAATTCGGCCGCAAATTTTTCCGCATCGAAGCCGCCAATCGGGCATGTGCTCCATCCTTTCGCAGTTGCGGCGAGCATAAGTTGCATCGCTGCAAGGGAAGCGTTGCTGAACGCGGCGTCGCGAGCGTATTGTTTGTTTTTATACGCTGTTTCGATTTGTTGTGCTAATGTTTCTTTCACTTCTTTTGTCATTGCGCCCACTTGCACAAGTGGGTCATATACTGCGTCGGTGTTTCGGTTTGCTTCTAAATCCCCTAAAACGGCGATGACAGCAGAAGCATCAACAATTTGTTGTTGGTTGTATGCGATCGGAAGAAGCCGTTGTTGTGCCTCTTTTCCGTGGATGACGAAAAAGTGCCAATGTTGCAAGTTCCACGCAGAAGGGGCTTTTCCGGCGATTTCAACGATTTCTGTCAATTCCTCTTTACTGATTGTAACGTCGGGATTGTATTTACGAATCGACTGTCGTTCATTTACGACGGTTAAAAAATCTTTTGTCGCCATTGTTGAAGTTGCCAAAGTTACTACCTCCTATTTAGTATTTTTATTTAAGTAACTAACTTTTAGTAAGTTAATTGTCTTTATTTTAAAATTACGATTACCGATTGTCAAACGATTTACTCCAGAAGGTGTTAGGAAAATTTTTCACACTACCTATCCTTTTTCTTCTTTTGCTTCGATAGTATAGGCGAAAGGAGGTGAACGAGATGGCGCAATCACTCATTCAGCAATCGCAATTGCGGCTCGTTTTTGAAGTAGGCACAGACGAAACAGGGAAGCCAATGTACCGCCGCAAAAGCTTCAATAACATTAAAGTAACGGCAACACCAGAGCAGCTGCTTGCGGCTTCCCAAGCGCTTGCTTCGTTGCAAACGTATCCGCTTGCGCAAATTGAACGAATCGACACGCATTTCATTACCAATTAATAAAGGGGGAAGTAGGACATGGAGAAGACGCTAGAACTACAATTTTTGAACCAGCAAGGGAAAGCAGTCCGTATTGTTATCGACCATCCAGTCGAGCCGGTTAACGCCCAACAAGTATCCGCCGTAATGGATACTATTATTGCTGCTAACATTTTCACATCAAGCGGCGGAGATTTAGTCGGCAAGCAAGGGGCGCGGCTGTTGCAGCAAGATGTGACAGAAGTTGCATTACCGTAGGAAAGGGGGGGCCAGTTGTTGCTGGCCCTTTAGTTACAAAAGGGGGAGATTGGCGATGGAAACGTATCTTTCGTTTATTTCGGACGTCGGTTTTCCGATTGTCGTCACATTTTATTTATTGTATCGCATTGAAGCGAAGCTAGATGGAGTGATTGACTCGATTCAACGTCTACCGCAACAGCTATTTGAACAGTTGAAGCAAGCGAAATAGCCTTATCCTTCCATTGGAGGGATAAGGTTTTTTTGTTGGGGATTATTAAAATTTCTGCATTCTTGCCGAAATATATAGTAGAAACAATTGCAACGAGAGAAACATAAAGGAATGAGTAGAATGAGGAGAAATCAGTTTGTACAAAAACTATTAGCGGATGAACAGTTATTGTTTACTGTCATGGAACAATTGTTTGATATTGTCTTTTTTATGAAGGTAGAAGAGGGACCACGGTTTCGCTATGTTCATGTTAGTCCGAAAGCGCTCCATTTAGCGAGCTTAACGGAAGAGGATATGGGAAAGTGCATTGACGATATTTACCCGAAAATGGTGGCCGATCATTTAAATATGTACTATCGGAAAGCGATCGAAACGAAATCAATTGTGACATATCGCGATCAAATGAATATTGCGGACGAATATCGGATCGGTGAATCGACGCTACTTCCTATTTTCGATAAGCACGGGAATGTATTGTATGTTCTTTCATTTACGCGCGATATTACAGAATTGATTAGAAGAGAAGAACAGTTTACTGAAATTCACCAGCTATTTCAGCTGTTGTTTACCCATTCGCACGATGCATTAGTCATGTTCGATTTAACAGGACAAATTTTACGGATAAACCAAGAATTAGAGCGGTTGCTTGGATGGAAAGAGGAGGAAGTTCGTTCACAAAACATTTTGCGAGTTTTTCCGGAATATCGTTCAAAATTTGAACAAAGCTTACTAAAGCTCAGTCAAGGAGAAAGTTTAACATCGGTTCGAATGTCGCTAACACATCAAACAGGGGAAAAAGTATACGTTTCTGCCAACGTCATGCCAGTGTTTGACCAAAACGGCTGCGTCGTTGCCGGGTTGGCGATGTTAAGGGATTTTACCGATTTGGTGAAAGTGAAAGAGCAGCTTCGTCAAAGTGAAGAACTATATCGCAAAGTGGTTGAATTTTTGCCGGATATGGTCGTTATTCAAGTGAATGGTGTTATTACGTATATGAATTCCGCAGGGCTTCGTATGGTGAAAGCGAAACAGCAAAAGGAAATAGAGGGAAAGTCGATAAGCGCCTTTTTACAGCAGAAAAATCAGGAAGAATGGCTACTAACGGCTTTGGATGGGGAAGAGAAAGAAGTGAATGTAAGAGGAATGTCTATTCCATATGGGACACACGAAGCAACGTTTCTTATTGTTCGTGATGTATCAGAGCAAAAAATCATTGAAAAAGAAATCGAATACATGGCGCAATATGATGTGGTGACAGGGCTTTTCAACAGGCAATGTTTGCGGGAAAAACTGAATGACTTATTGTTAAAGCATACCGGGTTAGCCGTAATGCTTATTGATATTCACCGATTTAAGTTTATTAACGATTTTCTCGGTCATACGAACGGTGATGAACTGTTACGCCAAGTGGCAAAACGACTAAAAGTGGTTCAATCGGAGCAGACGTTGTTAGCGCGGGTGAGCGATGATGAGTTTGTTGTTGCCTATATTTATGAACACGAACAAGAACTGAAAACATTGTTGGAAAAATTAGACCGACTGTTACAAGAACCGTATTTTATCGCTGGAGAAAAGCTAAATATTACGACAAATATTGGAATAAGTTATGCCTATGATGCGAATTTGTCTGTGGAGACGTTATTGAGCAATGCTGATAAGGCTGTGTATTATTCGAAAATGAACGGGACAAGTCGCATCGCCGAATACGAGGCGCATATGCAAGATATTTTTGTAAAAAAAATCCGCTTAGAAAACGATTTGCAAATCGCGCTTGAAAAAGAAGAACTGTCGCTTCATTATCAACCGAAAGTAAATATGTCGTTAGGGACAATTAGCCTTGAAGCGCTTGTCCGCTGGAACCACCCGCAGCTTGGAATGATTAGCCCGGCGGAGTTTATTCCGATTGCCGAAGAAACAAATATGATTCATGATATCGGGCGCTGGGTGTTGAGGCAAGCGTGCCGCGATTTAAAAAAATTGCAGCAAGCAGGTTTTTACGATATAAAAATGGCGGTCAATTTATCTGCAAGGCAATTTTTAGACAAACAGCTCGAAAATATCGTGTCGCATATTTTTGCTACAGAGAAAACAAGCCCGTCGTTTTTTGTGTTTGAAATTACGGAAACAGCGATTATGAAAGAGCCGGCAGAAGTAGTGCCTATTTTACAAAAGTTAAAGCAACGGGGCATTACAATTGCCATCGACGATTTTGGCGTTAGCTATTCGTCGCTGAATTATTTGAACCGCTTTCCGATTGATGCGGTAAAAATTGACCGGTCATTCATTCGCAATATTAGCGACAATCAAAAAGGGGAAGAAATTGTTCGTGCGATTATTTCGCTTGCCCATCAACTGCATTTATTTGTCACGGCAGAAGGGGTGGAAACCGAAGAACAAGTTCGCTTTCTTTTAGAAAAAGGCTGTGAAGAAATGCAAGGATATTACTTCAGCCGTCCGGTGCCATTTGAACAATTGCCAGCTGTATTGGAACATGTCCAATCGCTGATTGCGCGATGGAGCAAATAAGAAAAGCGCAAAGCGCCCGCCGATCGGCGAAGATCGCACAAGCCCCACCGAGGAGGGAAATGGCGCTTGGAGCTAGACAGCGCTCCACCTAATCATGAAATTTTATGCTTTCTTACCTTTAAATAAAGAGGTGCAAATCGCGCCTCTTTTTTTTGAAACTTTTGCACAATCTATACGTATATACACGTAGTGGATATTGATAAGGAGTGTGAGCGATGTTTATTTTGCAACTGGCTGCGATTTTATTTGCGTCGAAAATCGCAGGAGATATAAGCGTTCGGCTCGGGCAACCGGCAGTATTAGGGAAATTATTAATTGGTATTGTGCTCGGTCCGACGGTGCTTGGAATCGTCACCGATACCGAAATTTTAAAAGAAGTGAGCCAAATCGGGGTTATTTTACTCATGTTTATTGCGGGGTTAGAAACGGACATGGACGAATTTAAACGGACGGGGAAAGCGGCGACGTTCGTCGGCATACTCGGCATTGTTGTGCCATTATCGTTAGGATATGTTGCCGGGACGGCAATCGGACTAACACATATCCAAGCAGTTTTTCTCGGTCTTTTATTGTCCGCGACAAGCGTTAGCATTTCCGTTCAAGTATTAAAAGAAATGAATCAATTGCAGTCAAAAGAAGGGGCAACTATTTTAGGGGCGGCAGTCATCGATGATATTCTTGTAATTGTAAGTTTAGCGTTTTTAATGAGTATTGCGGGAAGCGATGTCGCACTAGGAGCGGTCGTATTGAAAAAAGTCCTCTTTTTTTCGATTGCGATTGCAGCAGCTTGGAAAATCATTCCGATCGTTTTGCGCTTGTTTGCGCCGCTACGCGTCGATGAGGCCATTATTTCTGCGGGGTTAATTATTTGTTTTTCGTTTGCTTATTTTGCGGAAGCAACAGGGGTTGCAGCCATTATTGGGGCGTACATCGCTGGGATTGGCATCAGTTTTACCGACTATAAAAAAGAAATTTTTCATAAAGTAGAAACGATTAGCTATTCCATCTTCGTTCCTGTGTTTTTTACATCGATTGGGGTTACTGTGGAGCTTTCTGGCGTCAGCGAGCATATTTGGCTCATCGTTGGATTAAGCATCTTGGCTATTTTTACCAAGCTCGTCGGTGCGGCATTTGGAGCGAAATTAGCAGGATTTACGTGGAAACCTTCGCTAGCGATTGGAGCAGGGATGGTGTCGCGTGGAGAAGTAGCGCTCATTATCGCAGGGATCGGGTTAGAAGCGAAGCTATTAACGGCTGATTTATTTGCCGCCATTGTTGTCGTTGTGCTCGTCACGACGCTTGTCACGCCACCGTTGTTAAAAATATTATTTAAAGAAAAAGAAGCGAACGAACATGCTGCTTAGCGAAAAAAAGGGTGTGCAGAAGCCACCCTTTTTCGTTAGGAACGGTTTTTCTTTGCTTGTTTTGTTTGACCGTCTCTTGCCATTTCTGCTTCTGCTTTCGATACAGTAGGATTTGCAACTTCTTCGCTTACTTTGTTTTACCTTCCTTTTTTTGCCATTATCTTTCCTCCTTTTACGTGACTTGTACATAGTATAATCAGGAAAACAAAAAAATATATGCATCAAGTTTGTACGTTTTTCGTCATTGACGAACAAGAAATGGTTGCGTAAGATGATAGTATTGCAAACGTTTAAATTAAAGGAGTTGGGCTTTGTGAGCAAGTCCTTTCGCGTCGAAAAAGTGCTAAACAATAACGTTTTAATTGCCTCACACCCCGAGTACGACGAAGTCGTGTTGCTCGGAAAAGGAATCGGATTTGGCAAGAAAAAAGGGGACGTTATCGAACAAAGCGCGGTAGAAAAATGGTTTATTTTAAAAAACGAACGAGAACAAGAACAATATAAGAAGTTGCTGCCAGAGCTTGATGAAGAGTTCATTGGGGTCATGAACGAAATTATGCAGCATATTAAAAAACGTGTAAACGCACCGCTTAATGAACATATCCATGTTGCGTTAACTGACCATATTTCGTTTACGATGAAGCGAATTGAGCAAGGCCTTGATTTAAAAAATCCATTTTTGCTTGAAACGAAAAGCTTATATCCGTTAGAATACCAAATTGCTCAAGAAGTCGTTGACATGATTAATGAAAAACTGCACGTCCAATTGCCGGAAGGGGAAGCAGGGTTTATTGCGCTACATATTCATAGCGGCATTTCACGGCAAAGCCTTGCTGAAGTGAATCAACATTCGCAGCTAATTGCGAAACTTGTTGCTATCGTCGAAGAGCAGCTTGACATTACGATCGATCGCGACAGCATTCACTACTTACGGTTTATCCGCCACTTGCGTTACGCGATTGAACGGGTGAAAAACGGAGAACGTGTCGAAGAACCAAAAAAATTGCTAAAAGTATTGAAAGAAGAATATCCGCTATGCTATAATGTTGCATGGAAGCTAGTAAAAGTGATGCAACAAACGTTGCAACTGCCGGTAGATGAGGCAGAAGCAGTTTATTTAACGATGCATTTGCAAAGGCTTGCAAAAAAAAATGGATAATGGTTTCATCTTTACGTGTTACTGATTCGATCAGGCATGAGTAAAGAAGGAACGATAGGGCAAACAGTAATAAGGAAGTTTCCTTTTTATTGTAAGCGTTCTATTGTCTTCTTCTTTTGCTCATGCCTTTTGTTTTTCCATGCTTTGCAAATGCTTACAATTGTCGGACGTCCGACGATTTTGGAAAACGTATGAAAAAACGTTTGTTGCAAAGCTTATAACCAAAGGAGGAGTAACGATGAAAAAAGCGTTTGGCACATTGCAAAAAGTCGGTAAAGCGCTTATGCTTCCTGTTGCGATTTTACCGGCAGCCGGTATTTTGCTTGCATTTGGTAACGCGTTGCAAAACCCAGCGTTAACGGACAAGCTTCCGGCGTTAAAAGCAGCTTGGGTTGTGATGATTGCAAAAGTAATGGAACAAGCAGGGGGAGTTGTGTTCTCTAACCTTTCGCTTCTCTTTGCTGTAGGGGTTGCGATTGGTTTAGCTGGTGGTGAAGGGGTTGCCGGACTAGCAGCTATTATCGGTTATTTAATTATGAACATCACGATGAGTGTTGTATTAGGAGTAACCGCCGATCAAATCGGGAAAGACCCATCATTTGCCAATGTGTTAGGCATTCCAACGTTGCAAACAGGTGTCTTCGGCGGGATTATCGTCGGGATTATGGCAGCTTATATGTACAATAAATATTATAAAATTGAACTCCCACAATATTTAGGATTTTTCGCTGGTAAACGTTTCGTACCGATTGTAACTGCGGCATCTGCTGTTGTGCTTGGGATTGTGATGACATGGGTATGGCCACCGATTCAACACGGGCTAAATGCATTCTCACATAATATGATCGATGCAAACAAGCCGTTAGCTGCATTTGTTTTCGGGGTCATTGAGCGTGCATTAATTCCGTTCGGATTGCACCATATTTTCTACGCACCGTTCTGGTTTGAGTTTGGGGAGTATGTCAATAAAGCTGGGGAAGTGGTTCATGGTGACCAAAAAATCTTCTTTGCTCAGTTAAAAGACGGAGTGCCGTTAACAGCGGGAACATTTATGACAGGAAAATTCCCGTTCATGATGTTCGGGCTTCCGGCCGCTGCGCTTGCGATTTACCATGAAGCGCGCCCAGAGAACAAAAAAGTAGTCGCAGGTATTATGGCTTCTGCCGCATTAACATCGTTCTTAACAGGGATTACAGAACCAATTGAGTTCTCGTTTTTATTCGTTGCGCCAGCATTGTTTGCCATCCATACGATTTTTGCTGGACTATCCTTTATGTTGATGCACCTCTTGAACGTGAAAATCGGGATGACATTCTCTGGTGGGGTCATTGACTACCTATTATTCGGGGTGTTGCCAAACCGTACGGCTTGGTGGCTCGTGATTCCAGTTGGGTTAGTGTTTGCAGTGATTTACTATTTCGGGTTCCGCTTTGCAATTCGTAAATGGGATTTAGCAACTCCTGGTCGTGAAAAAGCGGAAGAAACAACGGCAACTGCGACAGCAGGGGCAGATGAATTACCATACGAAATTTTAGCGGCACTTGGTGGAAAAGAAAACATCGCGCATTTAGATGCGTGCATCACTCGCCTACGTGTATCGGTGAACGACATTCAACATGTCGATAAAGACCGTCTCAAAGCGTTAGGTGCAGCAGGGGTTCTTGAAGTTGGCAACAACGTACAAGCGATTTTCGGACCGAAGTCTGATACGTTAAAGAGCCAAATAAAAGACATTATGGAAGGTCGCGTGCCAGCGCGGGCGAAAGAAGAAGTAAAAACAACAGCTGTAAGCACTGGAATAGAAAAAGTAGCAGCTCCATTAACAGGAGAAGTATTGCCGCTTTCAGAAGTGCCAGATCAAGTGTTTTCGCAAAAAATGATGGGAGACGGTTTTGCAATTATGCCGACCGACGGAACAGTTGTTTCTCCGGTTGACGGAACGATTGTGAACGTATTCCCAACAAAACACGCAATCGGTATTCAATCGAAAAACGGAAGAGAAGTTTTAATTCACTTTGGGATCGATACGGTGAAATTGAACGGAAAAGGCTTTGAAGCACTCGTTTCTCAAGGCGATGAAGTGAAAAAAGGCCAGCCGTTGTTAAAAGTAGATTTAGACTATGTGAAAAACAATGCGCCTTCTGTCATTACGCCGATTATTTTTACTAACTTAAAAGCAAACGAAGCAGTCAACATTGAAAAACAAGGCACGGTAACAAAAGGCGAAGACAATATCGTTACAATCGGTTAATGGCACACACATAGAGAAACGTTTCGTTTCTCTATGTGACTTTTCCATTGAATGGAACATAAATGTTTGTTATGATGACAACAAACCATATTGAAAAGGAGATTGATGACCATGGCTGAGAAAGTATTTACAGTTACTGCTGACTCTGGAATTCATGCCCGTCCGGCGACGTTGCTTGTACAAGCAGCAAGCAAATTTAATAGCGATATTCATTTAGAGTACAACGGCAAAAAAGTGAACTTAAAATCGATTATGGGTGTCATGTCTTTAGGTGTTCCGAAGGGAGCGCAAATTAAAATTACGGCAGAGGGTGCAGATGCAGCAGAAGCGATGGCAGCGTTAACGGAAACATTGGCAAAAGAAGGACTTGCACAATAATGTCAAAACATATTCAAGGTATTGCTGCATCGAGCGGGATCGCCATTGCCAAGGCGTACCGCTTGGAAACCCCTCATCTCGTTGTGGAAAAAAAGACAGTGACAGATGTCGAAGCGGAAATTGCACGCTTTGACGAGGCAGTTGCAAAAGCGAAAACGGAATTGGAACAAATTAAAAACCATGCGCTGCAAACGTTAGGCGAAGATAAGGCGGCGATTTTCTCGGCGCATCTTCTCGTCTTAAGCGATCCGGAACTATTGAATCCGATTAAAGAGAAAATCTCTTTAGAACAAGTGAATGCAGAATATGCGTTGGACGAAGTGGCATCGATGTTTGTGGCGATGTTTGAAGCGATGGATAACGAATATATGAAAGAACGCGCTGCTGACATTCGTGACGTAACGAAGCGAGTGCTTGCACATTTACTTGGAGTGACGATGTCTAATCCAAGCCTTATTTCTGAAGAGGTTGTGATTATTGCCGAAGATTTAACACCGTCAGACACTGCTCAGCTAAACCGACAATATGTAAAAGGATTTACGACCGACATTGGTGGGCGCACGTCTCACTCAGCGATTATGGCGCGCTCACTTGAAATTCCAGCTGTTGTCGGAACGAAAGTAGTGACGGCAGAAATCGAAAATGGTGATCTCATCATTGTTGATGGCTTAGACGGTCGCGTAGTCGTTAATCCGTCGGAAGAGGAATTGGCGCAATATAACGAAAAACGCGCTCGTTTTGAGGCACAAAAAGCAGAATGGGCAAAATTAGTCCATGAACCGACCGTGACAAGCGATGGCTACCATGTTGAATTAGCCGCAAACATCGGAACGCCTGATGACGTAAAAGGTGTGCTAGCGAATGGCGCAGAAGGCATTGGATTGTACCGAACAGAGTTTTTGTACATGGGCCGTTCGGAATTGCCGACAGAGGAAGAACAATTTGTTGCCTATAAAACGGTATTGGAGCGGATGGAAGGAAAGCCAGTTGTCGTCCGTACGCTCGATATTGGTGGAGACAAAGAACTGCCGTATTTAGAGCTTCCAAAAGAAATGAATCCATTTTTAGGGTTCCGGGCAATTCGCCTATGTTTAGAAATGCAAGAAATGTTCCGCACGCAACTACGGGCATTGCTGCGCGCGAGCGTATATGGCAACTTAAAAATTATGTTTCCGATGATTGCAACAGTCGATGAGTTCCGGCAAGCAAAAGCGGTTCTTTTAGAAGAAAAAGAAAAATTAGTACAGGCAGGTGTGCCAGTAGCGGAATTTGAAGTTGGGATGATGGTCGAAATCCCAGCGGCAGCAGTGCTTGCTGACCAATTCGCAAAAGAAGTGGATTTCTTCAGCATCGGAACGAACGATTTAATTCAATATACGATGGCGGCAGACCGGATGAACGAACGAGTATCGTACCTTTATCAGCCATACAACCCAGCTATTTTGCGATTGATTGCAAACGTCATCGATGCAGCGCATAAAGAAGGAAAATGGGCAGGCATGTGCGGGGAGATGGCAGGCGAAGAGCTAGCAATTCCGATTTTGCTCGGCTTAGGATTAGATGAGTTCAGCATGAGCGCTACTTCTGTGTTGCGTGCTCGTTCGCAATTGAAAAAATTATCGAAAGAAGAAACTGCTAGTTTGAAAGAAACGATTTTATCGATGAATACAGCTGAAGAAGTCGTTGCTTTTGTGAAGCAAACGTTCCATATCGAATAAAGGTAAAGCGGTGGATTTTCACCGCTTTACCCGTTTACGTAAGCACAGGGGATGTTGTATGGTAACTAAACCGTTGGCGAACGGTTAACGAAATGCCGGTGGCGATGGCACGCGCCATTTGATAGACGACATGTAAATTTGTGTATGGCAATTCATGTAGCTCCTTCTTTTCTTCTAGCATTACTCCCATAATGCTTACATCGCCGACAGCAGGAAATCGTTTGTTTAAAGCTGACCCTGCTTTTAGTGGTCTAGACCGAATGGCGATTGAATGGACATACGGCTGCATGCCGACGACGCTGTCAATCGCTACGACGCACGTCGACGGTGAGATGGTAAGCTGGTGAATGGTTGCTCCTAAGTTCGTCGCATCGAGCGGTTCTTTTAATGTGCCGATGACGGTTAAATGATTTGGGTAAAGCCCTGTCAACAACGTTCCGACAAACGGCCCTAAACTATCGCCGTTAATTCGGTTGCTTCCGATGCATAAAACAATAAGTTGTTCCATCGCCTCTGGAAGACAGGTGAATAAATGGTTGCGAATGAGCAATGGAGCTAACGGGTTATCGTACGAAATGACTTGCATGGCAGTCGACCTTCTTTCGAGTATCGTTTTCTTTCAATATTCGCGATAAATACGATACTTCCTGCCGATTATTTAAACGGATTTTTCCATTCCATTAATACGGCGTAATTGCACGACTCTTCATCTTCTAAATAGTTTTCAACAAGGGCAATTGGCAGGCGACCACAACGAAGCAAAAACGTAATCACAGGGTCTTTTAGCTTCCCGGATAGGACGTGTTCCACGTATTGTTGCGCAGACATCTCTTTTGCGTAGCGATGATATCCTGGCATTCTTCCACCGCCAAGCAGTCGGTCAACGTTTAAGCGGACGACGACTTCGTACATCGATTGCATTAACCATTTGCCAATCCCAAATTTTCGATAGTTCGGAGAAACACAAATATCAACGACATATAACGTATTGCCGTCCGGTCGATGGTTGCGGATATAGCCGCCGTCTGTCATTTCCTCCCACGTATGAGAAGGGTGTGTTTGGTCAAAATCGACAAGCAAGCCGGTCATCGAACCGACGATGCGGCCATCTAGTTCGGCGCAAAGCGCCCCCTCTGGAAATAAAGTCACATGATTTGTTAATTGTTCTTCGTTCCACCATAGCTCGGAAGGAAACGGTGGCGGAAAACTTTCTTGTTGAATGCGGATGAGCGCGTGGAAATCGGTTGTGGCATAGTTGCGAATAATTGCTTTTTTTGGGATATCCTCATGAAATACATATATTTCTTTTTTATACATAATCCCACCCCTTGGAAACCAGCTATTAATTTTTCATCATATACCAATCATTTGAAATAATGCAAGAAAAACATTTTTTCCAGTTTCTTTTTCTTATTTAAGAACACACTCCTATAGACGGGTAATGGGAAGCGTTTTATAATAAAAATAATAGTTCGACAATATACGATATATTTTGACAAAGGAGAGAACGGACCAGTGTTCAAAACATTACGTACGAAGCTTATCGTCTTAATGGCATTATTAATGATTGGTTCATTAGCGGCGACGCAAATCGTCGGTGTAGTAGAAACGAAAAAGATGATTCGCAATGATGTCAGCAATCGCGGGAATGCGCTTGTTCAGCAATTAGTAAAAGATATTCAATCTAGTTTTGTGAGCGAAGAACATAGCTTGCGCCAATTTAGCCAATCGCCGATGGTGTTGCAAATGTTAAAAGATGAGAAAGCATGGCCGTCGGTTGATGGAGAGTTTCAAAGTTTTTTAAAGATTCATCAAAATACACAGCTTATTTATGTTGGCACACCAGATAAAAAAATGTACACGACACCAAAAGTCGATTTGCCAGCGGACTATGACCCGACATCGCGTCCGTGGTACCAAAAGGCAATAGGGCATCCGGATGAAGTCGTTTGGACCGATCCGTATGTTGATGCGGTGACGGGCCAATACATTGTAACATTAGCGAAAGCGATTACCGATGGTGGTCAAGTGATTGGTGTAGTAGGGGTCGACATGTCATTGGATTCGGTTGCGAAGATTGTAAATGGCATGAATGTTGGTTACCATGGCTATCCAGTATTATTTGACCAGACGGGGATTGCGATCGTTCATCCGCAATATAAAGGGAAAAACATGTCCAATAATGCTGTCGTAAAATATATGATGAAACATAAAAGCGGATTATATGGGTATACACAAGACAATGAAAAGCGCATGATTTATTTCACCACCATTCCGAACTTAGGTTGGAAAGTCGGTGCCGTTTATAAGGAAAAAGATTTGTTTGCCGTGAGCGACTCGATTGCGATGAAAATGTTGCTTATTACATGTATTGGGGTGCTTATCGGTATCGCTGTTATTTATATGATGGCACGCTCGATTGTAAAACCGATTGTACATTTACAAAAACAGTTAGAGAAAGTAGCTAGCGGAGATTTAAACGTCCAAGTAGAAACGAAAGCAAAAGATGAAATCGGTCAGCTCGCCGAGCATTTTAACCATATGGTGCGGGAGATGAAAGGGCTTATTCACCAAGTGCATGAATCCGTCAACGAACTTGCGGCGTCTGCTGACCATTTAAGCGCTGTATCCGAAGAAACGATGACGACAAGCGATCAAGTGGCGACCGCTATTGGCGATATCGCCAAAGGCATGTCCGAACAGGCAAGCGATTTAGACACGATTAATGAGCGGACAGCAATGCTCTCGAACCAAATTGAAACAGTTGCTCAAGCAGCATCCGAGATGCATGCGTTGTCCAACGACACGAAAGATGCAAGCTATAACGGACTAGAAAAATTAAATGAATTGCAGCTAAAATCAAATGAAGCAAAAGACGAGCTGCAGTCGGTAGGAAAGGTAATGACCGATCTCGTCGTCAAAATGAAAAAAATTGACGAAGTCATTCAAACAATTACAGCCATTTCCGGACAGACGAACTTATTAGCATTAAATGCTAGCATTGAAGCGGCAAGAGCAGGTGAGCATGGAAAAGGATTTGCGGTAGTGGCAGAAGAAGTTCGAAAACTTGCCGAACAGTCTTCACAAGCAACAGAACAAATCCGGCAGACGATTGCGACCATTCAGCAACAAGTAGACTTAGCAATGCAAGCAGTCGAACGTTCCAAAGATATGAACGAAGAACAAGAGCAAGCCGTCCACGTCACAGGCGAATCGTTCATGAAGATTGCAACGATGATGGAACAATTAACAACGTCAATTTCTAATATTACCGATGAAGTACAACGAATGAACGAAAGCAAAGACCAAGTCGTCGAAGCAATGCAAAACATTTCGGCCATTGCCGAGCAAGCCGCAGCGTCTGCCGAAGAAGTAGCAGCGTCCGCTGACGACCAATTAAAAGCGTTAAGTACGGTGACAGAATCAGCAGAAAAATTAAGCGATATGGGCCGTCATTTACAGCAGTTAGTGGAAAAGTTTGATGTGTAAAAACGG
The DNA here is from genome assembly GCF_023512315.1 of Anoxybacillus sp. Classification (GTDB taxonomy): domain Bacteria; phylum Bacillota; class Bacilli; order Bacillales; family Anoxybacillaceae; genus Anoxybacteroides. The sequence continues at coordinate 6,536 of NZ_JAILZV010000035.1, read as the reverse complement.
AACGCGCAAACCTTGGGTTGCGCGTTTTTTCTTACGATAGAAGGAAAACAAAGAAAAATGCCGAAAGAGTATAAAAAAAAAGAAGAAGGGTAGGGAAGAGTGATGGAACTTCGTTTAGAAGGAAAAATAGCGCTTGTTGTTGCCTCTAGTCAAGGGCTTGGAAAAGCGATTGCGAAACAGCTCGTTTTAGAAGGCGCCAATGTCATGTTGACAAGCCGCAATGCAGAAAAATTGCAAGAAGTTGAAAAAGAACTGCGCTCTTTGCAAAAAGGGAATGTCGCCTATGTTCCGGCAGATATTACGAAAAAAGAAGATATTCATCATCTTATCGAAAAAACGATCGAAACGTACGGAACGATTGAGTTGCTTGTCAATAACGCCGGAGGACCGCCAGCAGGCACGTTTGAAACGATGACTGATGAAGAATGGTATAAAGCGTTCGAGCTAAATTTATTAAGCTATATCCGCATTATTCGAGAAGCGCTCCCATATTTAAAGAAAAAAGGCGGAAAGATTGTCAATATCGCGTCTTCTTCTATTAAAGAGCCAATTCCAGGCTTGCTGTTGTCGAATACGTTTCGCACCGGCATCGTCGGATTGACGAAAACGTTAGCACAAGAATTTGCGCCATATAACGTTTTAATTAATACAGTAGCACCAGGACGAATCGCGACGGAGCGTGTAGCGTTTTTAGACAAGCTCAACGCTGAAAAGTTTGGCATTACAAAAGAAGAAATGGAAGCGCGCATGAAAAGCACGATTCCGCTCGGACGATACGGAACGCCAGAAGAATTTGCAAAAGTCGTTACGTTTTTGTTGTCGGACGCAAATTCGTACATGACTGGACAATCGTTCCTTGTGGACGGTGGCATGGTCAAATCGATTTAGCAAAAGTACTACTTCCTTGCCACGTAGAATATACATAAACCACCTTTATAGCGAAAGGGAGTGGCGGATGTGAAAAGTAAAGTCGTGGCGGGAGTGTTGGCGATTTTGCTTGGGGGACTTGGGGTTCATAAGTTTTACCTCGGAAAACTCGGTCAAGGGGTGTTGTATTTATTGTTTTCGTGGACAGGGATTCCAAGCATTATTGGCTTAATTGAAGGCATTTTATATCTTTTGAAATCGGATGAGGAATTTAATCGCGAGTACAATGTCGTTTCGGAAGACTAGAACTTTGGCGGATCGCCAAGGTTCTTTTCCATAGGAGGAATGAAGGTGAACATTGGATTTATCGGCCTTGGCGTGATGGGAAAAAGCATGGCCCACAACTTGTTGCAGGCAGGATATTCGCTCGTTGTCTATACGCGCACGAAAGAAAAGGCAGCGTCGCTATTAGCGGAAGGAGCGGTTTGGGCAGAAACGGTCGCTTCGTTAGCGAAACAAGTCGATGTAGCGATTACGATGGTTGGCTATCCGAGCGATGTCGAAGCAGTGTATTTTGGCGAAGCAGGTTTAATCGAAAATGTTCGAGCTGGTGTGTATTTAATCGACATGACGACATCGACGCCATCATTAGCGGAAAAAATTTACGAAACTGCGAAAAAGCGTGGAGTGTTCGCGCTAGATGCCCCTGTTTCAGGGGGAGATGTTGGTGCAAAAAACGGTACGTTGACGATAATGGTCGGTGGCGACGAAACAGCGTTTCAAGCGTGCCGCTCAATTTTTGCTGTGCTTGGCAAAAACATTGTTTACCAAGGAAAAGCAGGTGCTGGGCAACATACGAAAATGTGTAATCAAATCGCAATTGCCACAAATATGATTGGAGTTTGTGAAGCGCTTGCTTATGCGCAAAAAGCCGGCCTTGACCCATTAAAAGTGCTCGAAAGCATTTCGCAAGGAGCAGCAGGAAGTTGGTCGCTAAGCAATTTAGCACCGCGTATGCTCGCTGGAAACTTCGCGCCAGGTTTTTATGTGAAACATTTTATCAAAGACATGAAAATCGCTTTAGCCGAGGCAGAGCGAATGAATTTGCAACTTCCTGGGCTTGCGCTAGCGAAAGAAATGTACGAGCAGCTGGCTGAAATGGGCGAAGAAAATAGCGGCACACAAGCGCTGTATAAACGATATGTCAACGAAAGACATGCGCACTAGCGCGTGTCTTTCTTAAATAATTATTTTTCGGAAAATATTGAATATTTTATTTAGTAGATGTATAGTGAAATTACATTACATACTAACTGGTTAGTATAAAGGAGGTTGGTAACTAGTCGCACTGTTCACGTAGAGTGTAAGGGAGTAAAAGGGAAGCGTTTTTATTTTAAACAAGAAAGAGGGATGTGTATGCATGCGCTTGAATTGTTTCGGCTTACAGGAAAAACAGCGATCGTCACTGGTGGAGGTCGCGGACTTGGCGAACAAATCGCCATCGGATTGGCGGAAGCTGGTGCAAACGTCGTCGTCTGTTCACGTAAACTCGACGCGTGCGAAGCAGTAAAAGAAAAACTTGAGGCACTTGGTGTACAGTCATTAGCATTGCCGTGCGATGTGACGAATATAGATGATGTGAATGCGGTAGTAGAACAAACGGTGGCTACATTTGGGAGAATTGATATTTTAGTGAATAATAGCGGGGCAACGTGGGGAGCGAAAGTAGAAGACATGCCGCTTGAAGCGTGGCAAAAAGTGTTGGACGTAAATATCACTGGAACGTTTTTAATGAGCCAAGCAGTTGGAAAAGTGATGATAAAGCAAGGAGAGGGAAAAATCATTAACATCGCTTCGGTTGCCGGTCTTGGTGGCACGAATCCGAATGTAATGAACACGATTGCATATAACACAAGTAAAGGGGCGGTCATTACGTTTACGAAAGATTTAGCGGTGAAGTGGGGGGAATATGGCATTTGCGTCAATGCGATTGCGCCAGGCTTTTTCCCGACGAAAATGTCAAAGGTGGTGATTGAGCGAGGAAAAGAGCAAATTTTAGCGAATATCCCGTTGAAGCGGTTCGGCGGGGAGGATGATTTAAAAGGAGCTGTATTGTTTTTCGCATCGAATGCGTCTAATTTTGTGACCGGCTCATTGCTTGTCGTTGACGGCGGTTCACATGCTTATTGCTAATTCGGGGAGGAGAAAGGATGAAAAAGAAAGCGTTTTCACTTTACCCAAGCCATATTGCCACAGAATTTGACATTCCGAAGATAACGTTATGTGACATTTTACAAGAACGTGCCCAGCAATACCGCAACCATTCCGCCATCTCTTTTTACCATCAAGAAATTACCTACGGTGAACTTGCTTATTTAGTCGAAAAATTTGCTTCTAGCTTACAAAGACAAGGCGTGAAAAAAGGAGATCGCGTCGCGATTATGCTGCCGAACTGTCCGCAATACGTCATTTCTTACTACGGTATTTTGCGCGCCGGTGCGATCGTCACCCAAGTCAATCCAATGCTCGTTGAACGGGAATTGACTTACTTATTGCAAGATTCGGGGGCAGAAACAATCGTTGTGTACGATGCGCTTTATCCACGAGTGAAAGCGGTACAAGCGAATACGTCGGTGAAGCAAGTGATTGTCGTTAGCCTGCAGCCGTCCTCCTCATCGTTCGCGCCAGATATGACATTCGAAGCATTTTTAGCGCAAGGAGACGGTCACGTGCAACTGGTAGCGATCGATCCAGAACATGATGTGGCAGTATTGCAATATACAGGCGGCACGACAGGACGTTCGAAGGGGGCGATGCTCACACATCGAAATGTAGTGGCGAACGTCATGCAGTGCGTCGAGTTTTTTAAAGACAAGATTGAGTTTGGCGCGGAGCGATATTTGACGGTTATCCCACTTTTCCACGTATTTGCGATGACATCGGGCATGAATTTAGCCATTTATGTCGGGGCAACGAACATTTTATTGCCGCGCTTTGATTTGCAAGAAGTGTTACAGACAATCAAAGAGAAGAAACCGACATCGTTTCCAGGCGTTCCAACGATGTACGTCGCGATTACAAATACACCGAATGTTGAGCAATATGGCATTCATAGCATGAAAATGTGCAATAGCGGAAGTGCGCCGATGCCGGTGGAGTTGATGCGAGAATTTGAACGAAAAACAGGTGCGCTTGTGTTAGAAGGATATGGGCTTTCTGAAGCATCACCGGTAACGCATTGCAATCCGCCGTTTGCGGAACGAAAGCCGGGGACGGTCGGGATTGGGTTGCCGATGACAGAATATAAAATTGTCGATGTTGCAACCGGCACAGAAGAATTAAAACCAGGGGAGCTCGGTGAATTAATTATTCGTGGTCCACAAGTGATGAAAGGGTATTGGAACAAACAAGAAGAAACAGCTATTACGTTGCGCGACGGCTGGTTGTATACGGGCGATTTAGCGACGATGGATGAAGATGGATACGTCACGATTGTTGACCGGAAAAAAGATATGATTATCTCTAGCGGGTATAACGTGTATCCGCGCGAAATAGAAGAAGTGTTGTACGAACATCCAGCAGTAAAAGAAGCGGTTGTGATCGGCGTTCCGGACGCTTATCGTGGAGAAACGGTGAAGGCAGTCATCGTGCCGAAAGACGGTCAAACAGTAAGTGCTGAGGAAATGATCGAACATTGCCGCCAAAACTTAGCTTCCTATAAAGTGCCGCGCATCGTCGAGTTTCGCCAAGAGTTGCCGAAAACGAACGTCGGGAAAATTTTGCGCCGCGTGTTGCGCGAAGAGGCGGCTCAGTCGAAACAATAAAACGAACCGCTCTTCCATTGCGTTTGCGCAAGTATCGGGAGTGTTCTATGATATAATAACGAAAGGAAACATGACGGAAGGTGGAAGAGCGTGAAAGAAAAAATTATTGATGCGAGCATTACGTTATTTGAACAAAAAGGGTTTAGCGACACATCGATTCAAGACATTGTCGATGCGTTAGGGGTCACAAAAGGAACGTTTTATTACTATTTTAAAAGTAAAGAAGAGTTGTTAATGGACATTCATCTTCGTTACATTGAAGAACTGCTTGAAAAACAACAAGAAATGATGAACGATTCGACAAAAACGACGAAAGAAAAATTGTTAGGCATCGTATACATGCTTATTCATAACATTGAGAAAAGAGGGAGGCAAGCGCGCATTTTCTTTCGCGAGATGCGGCATTTGAATGCGGAACATTTGCGACAGATTAAACAAAAACGCGACCAATTTCGCTATGGAGTGCAAGCATTAATTGAGCGTGGAATCGAAAACGGCGAGTTTCGCCAAGATTTGCTTCCGAGCATTGCGACGTTAACGATTTTAGGCGCTGCAAACTGGAGCTACCAATGGTTTAAACCAGATGGTTTATATACGGATGCAGAAGTTGCGAAGCAAATGGTAACGATTTTTCTCGAAGGGATAGAAAAATAGGCTGCTTCGGCTGTATACGTGAAGCAGCTTCTCTTTTTCATACTGACTAGTTAGTATATAATGAAAGGAGAAATATACAGTGAAGCAAATTCAATTCACAACATACGGTGGACCAGAAGTGTTGCAAGTAATCGAAACCGCTCAACCGAAAGCAACTGGAAGACAAGTGCTTATTGAAGCAAAAGCGATTGGGGTAAATTATGCGGATACGGCGCGAAGGGAAGGAAAATATGTCGTGCCGACCCCATTGCCGTTCGTTCCAGGGACAGAGGTGGCAGGAATTGTTTGTGATGTCGGAGAAGAGGTGACGTCCGTTTCGCTTGGACAGCGTGTCGTCGCACTAATCGAGGAAGGTGGGTACGCGGACTATGTGCTTGTGGACGAACGAAGTGTCATTGCCCTTCCGAATGGATTCGATTTTTACGAGGCGGTCGCTCTTCCGGTGCAAGGATTAAGCGCGTATCATATTTTAAAAACGATGGGGCGTTTGGAAGAAGGAGAAACAGTGCTTATTCATGCAGCAGCGGGAGGAGTGGGGACGATTGCTGTTCAGCTGGCGCGAATTTTTGGGGCAGGTACCATTATCGCAACGGCAAGCACAGACGAAAAACGTGCACTAGCTCGACAGCTTGGCGCGCATGTAGCGGTTGATTATACAAAAGAAGGATGGAAAGATGAAGTGTTGGCAGCTACGGACGGTAAAGGGGTCGATGTCGCCTTAGAAATGGCGGGCGGAGACGTTTTTCAGCAAACGTTGCAATGCTTGGCCCCATTTGGCCGTCTTGTCATCTACGGAGTAGCGAGCGGGCAATTGACGAAAATGACCCCATCGCTATTAATGGGCAAAAACTTATCCGTTATCGGCTTCTTTTTGCCACAAATCATGAGAAAACGCGCATTATATCAGCAAAGCTTGCAAGAAATGCTTCATTATGTACAGACAGGGCGCGTGCAACTGACGATTGGCGGCGTCTATCCGTTAGAACAGGCAGCAGACGTCCATCGTTTATTACAGTCGCGGCAAACGCACGGAAAATTAATTCTCGTTCCATAGGCAAAAAAGGTGAGAACTCTCACCCAGGCGTGTTGATTAACCATTAAAAACCAGTTGACCTCGCTCTATTCCTAGCTTTTCTGCCGTAGTCGGCAAGCGGTTCGCTTGCCGACTGGGCATGCTGTACGCATGCCCTC
>NZ_JAILZV010000348.1 GCF_023512315.1 Anoxybacillus sp. | reverse complement strand
GGGCAAATGTCATTTGCCCGCCGGCGTTCTTGTTCGAGGGAAGAGGCAGAAAAGCTTGTGTTCAGTCATATGATTCTTTGTTTTTCAGTAAAATAATGGATAATCAACACTCGTAAAACTATATATTGTATCTTCCTTGGAGAAAGGCGACCTTTTGAGTCAGCCCCTTTTATTCATTGCTTACGACTTTTGTTTCAAACCGATCGATGTCTTCGTCTGCACCAATCACAATAAGGACGTCGCCTTTGCGGATAATTTCTGACGCAAGAGGGGATACAATTACTTGGTTGCCTCGTTTAATTGCGACAATATTAATGCCGTAACGTGCACGAATATCAAGCTCTAATAACGAATGCCCGTCCAAGCGATCGCTTGCGGCAATTTCCACGATACTATGTACATCTGACAGTTCTAAATAGTCGAGAACATTGTTGGAAATAATGCTATGCGCAATGCGTTCGCCCATATCTCGCTCTGGATGAACAACTTGGTCGGCGCCGATTTTCTTTAGCACTTTTTCATGGTAATCGTTTGTCGCTTTGACCGTAATGTTTTGCACACCAAGCTCTTTCAAAATTAACGTCGTTAAAATGCTTGCTTGAATGTTGTCGCCGATTGCCACAATGACATGGTCGAAATTGCGAATCCCTAAGCTTTTTAGTACCGCTTCGTCCGTAGAGTCTCCGACGACTGCGTGGGAAGCAATCGATGCATATTCATTGACGCGATCTTCATCCACGTCAATCGCCAATACTTCCATTCCTTGTTCGCTTAGTGTACGGCAAATGCTACCGCCAAAACGCCCAAGCCCGATAACCGCAAACTGCTTCTTTTTCACATAAATTCCTCCAGTGCTTCATCTACTATTTTTAATGTAATACGCGCATGCAAAAAAAGGCAATGAGAACTGCAAGCTAGTTCTTTTTTTAAAGGTTAGAAAGTATAAAATTTTACGATTAGGTGGAGCGCTGTCTAGCTCCAAGCGCCATCGGTGTGATGCGCTCCGCCCCTT
>NZ_JAILZV010000347.1 GCF_023512315.1 Anoxybacillus sp. | reverse complement strand
TTCTACAAAAATTTATACGTTGATAAAGTAGAACAAACACTTGTAGAAGAAGGAAAAAATATTGCCGCGGACTATCATGGCGGTCCGATTACGGACGGCTATCGGAAGCAAGTAGAGTGGTACAATGAAAAATCAACGGCAGAAGTGCTGCTCGTCAATAACCCGCGCGAACTAAGCGCCTGTCTGCCGTTCGAAGTAGATTACGACTCGCTTATTCACGAAACCGACCGCGAGAAGCTATTAGCAGGAAAAGTAGTCACGAAAATTGGCTATGAAAAGCGGTTCGGTCGTAAAATTATGGGCGTCGTTGTGCCGCTACTAGACCATCAACGGCTAGAAGGGGTGCTTTATTTGTATCTCCCGCTCGCAACGATTCAAGACATGACAAAAGAAGTAGCTATCATTTGGCTTCCGCTTGCCGGCTTGTTTGTCATTGTGTTAGTGATGTTCGGCAAAAAAATGGCGAACCGTCTCGCGGGGCCGTTAAAAGCGATGGAACAAGGCGCCTATCGTATGTCACAGGGAGAGTACGAAGCGCAAATTCCGATACAAGCGGATGATGAAATTGGTCGTCTTGCGAAAGCATTTAATATTATGGCGAAAGCGATTTACGAAGAAGATATGCGGAAACGCGAATTTTTAGCGAACGTGTCGCATGAATTGCGCACGCCGTTAAGCTATGTAAAAGGATATAGCGAAGCGATTTTGCAAGGAATGGTCAAAACGAAAGAAGAAGAAACAAAATACGTGAAGCTTATCCATCGCGAAGCGGGACGAATGGAACGGCTCGTCCGCGATTTGCTCGATTTAGCGAAATTGGAAGAGAAAAGCGTTCCGCTGCAAAAAACGTTGCTCGTCTTTGCCCAAGTGGTGGAAGATACGATCGAAAAATATGAGCCGTTTTTACAAGAAAAAGCGATTACCATTACGGTAGATGTAAATCCCGACATTATTATCGAAGGCGATGCTGACCGAATCGAACAAGTCATTCACAACCTTCTTGATAACGCCATT
>NZ_JAILZV010000346.1 GCF_023512315.1 Anoxybacillus sp. | reverse complement strand
GAATTATATCGTACTCGTCTAGCGCGTGGGGTGTTTCGCGATCGGGAGCGCCCGATTTTGATTAACAACTGGGAAGCGACGTATTTTGAGTTTGATGAGGAAAAGATTTTGACGATCGCCAAGACGGCATCGGAATTAGGGATTGAGTTATTTGTATTAGACGACGGCTGGTTTGGAAAACGCGATGATGATAAACGTTCATTAGGGGACTGGTTCGTTGATAAACGGAAACTCCCGAACGGATTAGACGAACTAGCGAAACGCGTGAATAACATGGGGATGCAGTTTGGATTATGGGTGGAACCAGAAATGGTTTCCGTAGACAGCGAACTATACCGCAAACATCCAGACTGGTGTCTTCACGTACCAAACCGCCCGCGGTCGGAAGGGAGAAACCAACTTGTTTTAGACTATTCCCGAAAGGAAGTGTGCGACTACATCATTCAAGTGCTTTCTGACATATTGGCAAGTGCACCGATTTCGTATGTGAAATGGGACATGAACCGCCATATGACAGAAATTGGGTCGGCCACATTGCCTCCCGAGCGACAGCGGGAAACGGCGCACCGCTACATGCTCGGGCTATATCGAGTGATGGACGAAATCACCTCTCGCTTCCCGCACATTTTATTTGAAAGCTGCTCTGGGGGCGGAGGACGATTTGACCCTGGGATTCTTTATTACATGCCGCAAACGTGGACGAGTGACAATACAGATGCCGTATCGCGCTTAAAAATTCAATATGGCACAAGCCTTGTTTATCCGATTAGCTCCATCGGGGCACACGTATCGGCAGTGCCGAATCACCAAGTTCATCGCATCACGTCATTGAAGATGCGGGGGGATGTGGCGATGTCCGGCAACTTTGGGTATGAACTGGATGTGACGAAATTAACGGAGAAAGAAAAGGAAATAGTGAAAGAGCAAGTCGCGTTTTACAAAGACGTTCGCCATCTTGTGCAATTCGGCACTTTTTATCGAATGTTAAGCCCGTTTGAAGGCAATGAAGCGGCATGGATGGTT
>NZ_JAILZV010000345.1 GCF_023512315.1 Anoxybacillus sp. | reverse complement strand
TTAAACGATGCGAAACTTTGCGAACAGGCGGGGGCGATCGCGCTTGTGCTCGAATGTGTGCCGAAGCAACTCGCTGCGGAAATTACAAAACAATTAACGATTCCAGCGATCGGCATCGGCGCTGGCGATGACGTCGACGGGCAAGTGCTCGTCTATCATGACGTCCTCGGCTATGGAGTCGAGCGTGTGCCGAAATTCGTGAAGAAATATGTGAACGTACAAGAAACGATACACCACGCCCTTTCTAGCTACGTCGCAGAAGTAAAGCTGCGCCAATTTCCAGAAAGCGCACATATGTTTACGATGAAAGAAGAAGAGGTCGTGGCGTTGTATGGGGGAAAACAATGATGAAAATGATTACGACCATCGCAGAAATGCAGCAAACGATGCAAACGTACCGCATGCAAGGGAAAACGATTGGCTTTGTGCCGACGATGGGCTACTTGCATGAAGGACATGTCGCATTGATGGAAGCAGCGCGAAAAGAAAACGACATCGTCGTATTAAGTATATTTGTCAATCCATTACAATTCGGGCCGAACGAAGATTTTGACCGCTATCCGCGCGACATCGCTCGCGACGAAAAAATCGCCAAAGAAGCAGGCGTCGACGTGTTATTTTACCCGTCCGTTGCGGAAATGTATCCGCATCCGCTTCGCGTCAAAGTCGTCGTCACCGAACGGGTCGATGTGCTTTGCGGAAAATCACGTCCAGGGCATTTTGACGGGGTAGCGACCGTGCTAACGAAACTGTTTCATATTGTCATGCCGACACGAGCATACTTTGGCATGAAAGACGCGCAACAAGTAGCGGTAGTGGACGGGTTAATTCGCGACTTCCATTTTCCGATTGAGCTCGTACCGGTTCCGACCGTACGTGAAGCAGACGGGTTAGCGAAAAGTTCGCGCAACGTGTATTTATCGGAAAAAGAGCGAAAAGAAGCCCCGGCGTTATCCGCGGCGCTACAAAAAGCGAAAGCGGCAATTGAAAACGGCTTGCGTGACCCACAAGCGGTGCGCGCGCTTATTGAAGA
>NZ_JAILZV010000344.1 GCF_023512315.1 Anoxybacillus sp. | reverse complement strand
GTCATCGATGGAGAACCAGCAGGGCGGTTTATGGCGGCAGTCGCTAGCGTGTTAGAAAAACCGGAACAACTTTTACTCGATGTCCGATAACGAAATGAGGGGGAAAGGAACATGATCGATCAAAATGAATTACAAATTGAAATGGTGCAGCTATTGGACGAAAACGGGAACGGGGAAGAAGAAACGTTGCACTCCTTTTCTGACGATGTGCTTATTACGCTGTATCAATGGATGCGAAAAGCAAGGGTAGTCGATGAACGGCTGTTAAAAATGCAGCGGCAAGGTCGAATTGGCACATACGCCCCATTTAGCGGACAAGAAGCTGCACAAATCGGAAGCGTATTGGCGTTAGATAAAGACGATTGGCTTTTTCCAAGCTACCGAGAAATGGCGGCATGTTTGGCGCACGGAATGCCATTGACGCAAATTTTCCATTACGTGAGGGGGCATGTGCTTGGCGGAAAAACACCAGCTGGTCTAAACATTTTCCCAATTCAAATTATTATCGGAGCGCAAACGCTGCATGCGACAGGGTGTGCATGGGCAACGAAACTAAAAGGGGAACGGCATGTGTCCGTCTGCTATTTTGGAGATGGCGCGACATCGGAAGGCGATTTTCACGAGGCGCTTAATTTTGCCGCTGTCTATCAAGTTCCCGTCATTTTCTTTTGCCAAAACAATCATTACGCCATTAGTGTTCCCATCCAAAAGCAGACGGCGAGCCGAACGATTGCCCAAAAAGCACTCGCTTATGGAATGAAAGGGGTGCTCGTCGACGGCAATGACGTGCTTGCCGTATACCAAACGATGAAAGAAGCGGTTCAGATGGCAAGAGAAGGAAAGGGTCCGGTATTAATCGAAGCGCTAACCTACCGGCTAGGGCCGCATACGACATCGGATGATCCGACAAAATATCGGAGCGAAGAAGAAGTAGAGCGATGGAAACGAACGAAAGACCCACTGCATCGCCTGCGAAAGCTACTAGAAAAACGCAACATTTGGACGGACGCACAAGAAGAAGCGTTCGTGGCGCAAGTAAA
>NZ_JAILZV010000343.1 GCF_023512315.1 Anoxybacillus sp. | reverse complement strand
TATTCTTGATGAGTTGATCGGGGAGCCACCTTCCGGAAAAATGGTGAAGAAAAAGAAAGTGATGTTGCATTATCATGTGCAGGATGCGCAACGTTTTATTCATTCGTTGCTTAAAAGAAATATGATCATCATTGATGAGGAGACAGATGAAGGCATTCAGCTCAGCTTTGTTGGACCGGAAGTCAAGTACGAAGATAATGCACTAGACGGTCCTGTTTATATTCGGGAAGTGTTTGGATATATGGATATGGAAAAGAATGAGCTGTTGTTTCAATCGATGCACTTAGAAAAAGCGGCAGAATTTCAACAGTTGATGAAAGAAATGAATATTCCGTTGGTAAAAGAAGTGGTAGAGGAAATCGATGTGCCGGGACATGTGGAGCTTGCGACATATGCGGTTCATGTCGAAGAGCCTGTGCCTTCTTCGATGGGGGCAATTGCACAAGAAATGAAGCTTGCCTATGAACAGTTACACCGCCCGATGCTCGACGGGAAAACACCAATGGAATGGCTTGAGATGGGCAAGAAGGATCGTGTGGAGCAATGGCTACGCGAGCGAGAGTATGCAAGTTTTACTGCTTTTTCTTCTAAGACAAAGCCAATTACCCCGGATTATAATTCGATTCGGCGTAGTCTACGGCTTCCTCCTTCCCCATTTGTGTGGTTAGGAGAAGAGCGCGAAAGCCGTCTGTATACATTAACTCCATTAGGAGAGCAGGAAGGCAATGCCCAGTTATTTACGCCGTTTGATTGGACGGTTCGTTTTTTCGGCAACGATTTGAGTGCGTTTTATGAAGAAAAAACGACCGGAAAGTCGGCAGAAACGAAGCAAAAATATAAAGTAGGAGTTACGGTACTTGCTGATTATTTTAAAACGAAGCATTATTCGTCATGGGAAGACGTGCGTGAGAGCGATTGGCATGAGTGCATTGTCTACTTTTATTTGAAAACGTATCGCGACATCAGCGTCAATCAAGCAAAACGGTTTATCGCAACATGCAAAGCGTTTACCAAATGGCTCGATCAAAAATACGGGACAAGCCATGCAC
>NZ_JAILZV010000342.1 GCF_023512315.1 Anoxybacillus sp. | reverse complement strand
ATTGTCATCACAGCGTCGACGCAAGCACCATTTATGATTAAACGGCTCATTGGGGAATATTTCGGAGAAGAAGTGGGCAAAGTGGTCGTCCATACCCCGTTCGTCGGTGGAGCGTACGGCGGAAAAGCGCCTGTTCAGCTAGAATTACTCGCTTATCTTGCGGCGAAAGCGGTCGGGGGACGAAAGGTGAGCGTATGGAACACGCGTGAGCAAGACATGGTCACCTCGCCTGTTCATATCGGCATGGAAGCAACGATTAAGCTAGGGGCGACCGCAGATGGCAAGATTAAGGCAGCAGAGATGGTCTTTTTATTTGACGGCGGGGCATACTCCGACAAGGCGATTGATGTAACTCGGGCGGCCGCGGCAGATTGCACTGGCCCATATCGCATTGACAACGTATGGTGCGACTCATTATGCGTCTATACCAACCATCCGTACGCTTCTCCGTTTCGCAGCTTTGGTCACTGTGAGCAAGCGTTTGCCGTTGAACGAACAATCGATTTGCTAGCGGAAAAATTACAGATGGACAAATTAGCGATTCGCCAAAAAAATGCCATTCGTCCCGGTGACACTACTCCGACACAAGTGGTGCTCAACAACAGTAACGTCGGCAACTTACCTGCCTGTATCGCGCGAGTACGCGAACTAATCGAATGGGATGACTGGCAACGCATCGAAATTACCTCCCGCCTCGTACGAGCGAAAGGTGTTAGCTGTAGCTGGAAAACGTCTACCATCGATACAGACGCTAGCTCAGGTGCCATCATTACTTTTAACACAGACGGAAGCATAAACCTTCTTACTGGCGTTGTTGAAATCGGAACAGGGACAAAAACGGTTTTAGCGCAAATCCTTGCCGAAAAGTTGAAAATGGACATTAACAATATTCATGTCAAAATGGACATCGATACGCAAACGACACCAGAGCATTGGAAAACGGTCGCAAGTCGCGGCACGTTTATGGCTGGACGCGCTGTCTTATCCGCGGCGGATGACGTCATTCGCCAGTTAAAAGCCATCGCTGCTTGCGTTCTCCGCGTTTCTAGCGAAGATTTAGAAGTCGGC
>NZ_JAILZV010000341.1 GCF_023512315.1 Anoxybacillus sp. | reverse complement strand
CGCTTTCGGTATTTTTCAAACAAGCGGCTAAAGTAAATAAACATTCGTTCGGGAAACGATGGCTGCACGTAGCTTTGATTTTCGATGTGAACGATAATTAAGCTATCCTCCCCTTTCAACTTCGTCTCAACCAGCAAATCGACGCGATACTTCTCCCCTGCCGTCACATCGGTGAACAATTCCTCCGACAAAAACGACACGTGCTGAAAGTCAATGTGCTCATGCACATGCGGGAAAAAGAGAAGGAGAAACTCTTCAAAAAACGTCGTAATCAGCTCCTTAAACAACCGATCATGATCAACTGCCATATATGCACCTCGCTTTCTGTTTTGTTGTATATTTTCGACAAAAGTAGCGATGTTCCTGCTTTGGGAATGGAAAAAGCAGAGAGAAGAACGGATTTCTGTTTCTATCAATCTTTGGGGAGTGACAAGCACAGTATCAATAATTTATAATAAATTTGGATGGTGATATATTTTATAGAAAATAATTTTGAGTCCCAAATTAAGAATGAAAGTATTGAGTACATTTTGTACAATGAAGCATGGTTAGGAAGAAGAGAGGTATTCGAAAATAAACTAGGATATCTAGCTAATATATCCAAAAAGGAGAATTGGGATTTCGTTGATGAAGATTATAAGGTGTTAGGTAAGAAATATCCTATTTTAGAGAATTATCTTATTTTCACTTATGACAGACTAAAACAGGAAAATAAAATAGCCGTATCTGACGATGAGGAATTCATGTGTTTTAATACAGGATTGCAAACGCAATATGATGAAGACATATACGCCTTTTTCACACGCAACAAAAAAACAACCGCAAAACAGAAATGGTTTTTTGTGAAATTTTGAAAGGAAAGTGACGCCGATCTCGCAAGGTTCTCCCCCCTACCGGATATAGCTAACTATTTTGATAATCCGGCTGATTTGCTCCTTGATCGCCGATTGCTACCAATACGAATTAACTACGAACACATAATCAAGGATAATAGAGATAGATTTAAACAATGCTTCTCTTACAGCGACCACGAACTAAGACAAGCTTTGGAAGTATCCATTCAGCCAAATACTAGCGAGATTTTCAGAATCCAGCACCAATAGGGCATTTCCAGTATCGAAAATGCCCT
>NZ_JAILZV010000340.1 GCF_023512315.1 Anoxybacillus sp. | reverse complement strand
ACCGTCTGCAAAATCGCAAACGCCCCTAAATTCATGAACAAATACGCCGCTAAATAAAACCACATCGAATCAACCATCACAAACGACAACGAGGCAAAACCAACTAATAAATAGCCGGCATGAGCAATGCTAGAATAAGCAAATAATCGTTTGACGTTCCGCTGTTTTAGCGCCACGGTATTTCCGATAATCATCGTCGCGCCCGCTAAAAAGGCGATATAGTCTTGCATCGACAACAGCATCGACGACGGTTCGTTCCCTTTCGATAACGCCGCCGCAAAAATCGAAATAAACAAACGAAGCACGATGACAAAGCCTGCTGTTTTCGATACGACGCTTAAGAAAGCGGTCACCGGCGTCGGTGCACCTTGGTAGACGTCTGGTGCCCACATATGGAACGGTGCGGACGCCAATTTAAACGACAAGCCGACAAGCATCAATAAAAACGCCAATGCCAACACATATTGATGCCCGCTATCTTGCAATGTACTTAGTTGCATCGCAATTTTTTTCAAATTCGTCGAGCCGGTCAAGCCGAACACATAGCTCATCCCAAAGAGCGTAATCGCCGTCGAAATGCCGCCGCTAATAACATATTTCATGGCTGATTCGTTCGACAGCGCGTTTGTTTTTCGTAAGCCGGCTAAAATGTATGAAGAAATCGACAACAACTCCAAGCCGACAAACAGCGTAATTAAATCGCCGCTTGACGTCATCACCATCGCCCCAAGAAGCGCCGTCAAAAACAAATAGTAAAACTCGCCTTGATACTTCACGCCTTCTTTCGGACGATAGTCCAGCGAAAGCAAAAGTACAAGCGCTGCTCCCGCCAATAACAATAGCTTAAACGCTTTTCCGAACGCATCAAGCCGGAACGTATCGTGCAAAATCGAGGTCGTATCGACCGATAACAGCCCAACAAGCGACACGATCGCGACAAGAACCCCAGCGACGGCAAACCATCCGAGCGGACGACGGCTTCGGCGGTTTGGCATGAACAGGTCGATGAGCGAGAGCGCAGTCGCAACGCCGAGAATGATAAATTCTGGCGCCATCACTCCCCATTTATAATGCATTAACGTTTCCCATGTCATGCGCTTACCCTCCTAACCCGTTCATCATCGTTTGAATCGTCGC
>NZ_JAILZV010000339.1 GCF_023512315.1 Anoxybacillus sp. | reverse complement strand
CGCCAAGAAGACGAAGGAGTGCTCGTCGGAAGTGCGCCAGAACTCATTGAACATCTGCTGGAAATTCGCGGGCTTGGCATTATTAATATGATGACATTGTTTGGCGCTGGGGCAGTTCGGACGCATAAGCGCATTTCGTTAGTCATTGACTTAGAGCTTTGGGATCCGAACAAACAATATGACCGATTAGGGCTTGAAGAAGAAAAAGTGAAAATTATTGATACAGAAATTACGAGATTGACGATTCCGGTTCGTCCTGGCCGAAATTTAGCCGTCATTATTGAAGTAGCGGCGATGAATTTCCGCTTGAAGCGAATGGGGGTTAACGCTGCGGAAGAGTTTTCGGCACGGCTGACGGATGCGATTGAAGACGGAGAACACGATTACGAATAAAGGGGGAGAAGTTGTTGGAGACATCGATTCAGCCATTAGATCGCGTATTTTTACATCTCGGTCCGATTACGATTTATTGGTATGGGGTCATTATCGGTACTGGCGTATTGCTTGGATTGTGGCTTGCGACAAGAGAAGCTGTTCGGCGCGGACTGGCGAAAGAAACGTTTGTCGATCTTGTTTTGATAGCCGTGCCGATTGCAATTGTGTGCGCGCGTACGTACTATGTCATTTTTGAATGGGGATATTACTCGAACCATCTTTCTGATATCCCAAAAATTTGGGAAGGTGGGCTAGCAATTCACGGAGGGCTGATTGGGGCAATCGTGACAGG
Organism: Anoxybacillus sp.; assembly: GCF_023512315.1. Classification (GTDB taxonomy): domain Bacteria; phylum Bacillota; class Bacilli; order Bacillales; family Anoxybacillaceae; genus Anoxybacteroides. Next base: position 450 of record NZ_JAILZV010000339.1, on the reverse strand, counting down.
CATTGTGTTTGCGAGACGGCGCGGGCTGTCGTTTTGGAAGCTTGCGGATATTGCGGCGCCAAGCATTATTTTAGGACAGGCAATCGGTCGCTGGGGAAACTTTATGAACCAAGAAGCGCACGGCGGACCAGTGACGAGAGCGTTTTTAGAACGGTTGCATTTGCCGGATGTTATTATTAACCAAATGTATATCGATGGGCAATATTATCATCCGACGTTTTTGTACGAATCCATTTGGAATATTACAGGGTTTTGCTTGCTTCTTTTGCTTCGCCGCGTCAATTTGCGGCGCGGGGAACTATTTTTAAGCTATTTGGTTTGGTATTCAGTTGGTCGTTTCTTTATCGAAGGCATGCGTACCGATAGTTTAATGTTGACGGAGCATTTGCGAATGGCACAAGTGATGTCGCTAGCGCTTATCGTGTTGGCGGTAAGCATCGGGGTTGTTCG
>NZ_JAILZV010000034.1 GCF_023512315.1 Anoxybacillus sp. | reverse complement strand
GGCAAGCTTTTTTTATCATTCATTGCGTAAAATCAACAAAAAATCGGGGTACGTCTTTAAAACTTTTGACAGTACCAAGCGCTTAAGAGGGGGACTTATATGATCGTCTGGCAAGGGGAAGAAACGATATTTGCACCGTTGAATGGAAATGTTATTCCGATTGAAGAAGTACCAAGTCCTACGTTTTCTTATAAGTTGTTAGGCGATGGGGTGGCAATCGTTCCGAGTGAAGGAAAAGTGGTGTCGCCAGTCGACGGTCGAGTGATTAATATTTTTCAATCGAAGCATGCGATTGGTCTTTTATCGTCGAAAGGGTTGGAGATTCTGATTCATATCGGCTTAGAAACGGTGCTCTTAAACGGCGAAGGATTTACGGTGCACGTGAAAAAAGGGGAAAAAGTAAAAAAAGGAGATTTGTTGCTTTCATTTGATCTTAGCTTAATCAAAAAGAAGGCTGCTAGTATTATTACGCCTGTAATTATTACAAATAGCGAGATGACGGAAAATATGGCACCGATGGCGTGCGAAAAATGCGTGGCTGGGCAAAGCGCACTATTACAAGTAACGATGCGCAAATCGTATTTATTTCGAATCAAATGACTGGAGGGAAAAGCATGAATAAACGCTCCGTACAACAAATCGTGCAAGCAATTGGCGGAAAAGAAAACATTATCGCCGCAACCCATTGCGTGACGCGGCTACGATTCGCGTTAAAAGACGAAGGAAAAGTCAATAAAGAAGCGCTCGAACAAATTGATATTGTTAAAGGTTCTTTTTCGGTAAACGGCCAATTTCAAGTCGTCATCGGGCAAGGATTAGTCGATAAAGTATACAATGAAATGATTGAGATGACAGGTCTTGCCAAAGCGACAAAGCAAGACATTAAAGATGCGGCGGAAGCGAAGTTAAATCCGTTGCAGCGAGCGATTAAAACGTTAGCTGATATTTTCATTCCGATTTTACCTGCGATTGTGACGGCTGGTCTGTTGATGGGAATTAACAACGTATTGACAGGGCAAGGCATTTTTTATGAAGGGAAGTCATTTGTCGATGTGCATAAAGAATGGGCCGATGTGGCGAGCATGATTAACTTAATTGCGAACACCGCGTTCGTTTTCTTGCCAGGGCTCATCGGCTGGTCGGCGGTCACGAAATTTGGCGGCAGCCCGTTATTAGGGATTGTGCTCGGCTTAATGCTCGTACACCCTGATTTATTAAATGCGTGGGGCTGGGGAGCAGCGAAAGAAAAAGGAGACATCCCGGTTTGGCACTTATTTGGATTTGACGTACAAAAAGTAGGGTATCAAGGACAAGTATTACCTGTATTAGTCGCGTCATATGTACTAGCAAAAATCGAGCACTATTTACGAAAACGTATTCCAGATGCGTTTCAGCTATTGCTCGTTGCGCCGCTTGCGTTATTAATTACCGGATTTTTAGCATTTATTGCGATCGGTCCTGTGACGTTTGCGATCGGGAATGCCATTACGAGTGTGTTTGTCACGATTTTCGATAACGTTCCAGCAATTGGTGGGTTTTTATACGGTGCGTTATACGCTCCGTTAGTCGTAACAGGAATGCACCATACATTTTTACCAGTTGATTTGCAGCTTATCTCTAGCACCGGTGGCACGTTTTTATGGCCGATTCTTGTTATGTCTAATATCGCGCAAGGCTCTGCTGCGCTGGCGATGATGTTTTTAGCAAAAGACGAGAAGTTAAAAGGGCTTGCCTTTACGTCTTCTGTATCGGCATACCTTGGCATTACAGAACCAGCGATGTTCGGGGTAAACTTGCGCTTCCGTTATCCGTTTATTTCTGCGATGACCGGTGCAGCGATTGCGGGGATGTTCATTACCATGAACAAAGTGCTTGCCCCGTCGATTGGTGTCGGCGGACTCCCTGGCTTTTTATCGATTGTTCCACAAAAATGGACGCCATTTTTCATCGGCATGGCGATTGCGATTATCGTTCCATTCGCTTTCACGTACGCGTTCGGAAAATGGAAACGAACAACAAATTAACGAAGACGATGCCATTGGTAGTTTTCCAATGGTATCCTTTTTGGCAGCAAGTAAGGAGTGATAAAAGTGAATATGCCGTGGTGGAAAAAAGCAGTTGTTTATCAAATTTATCCGAAAAGTTTTTACGATACAAATGGGGATGGTGTCGGGGATTTACAAGGAGTCATTGAAAAGTTAGACTACTTGCAAACGTTAGGTGTTGACGTTATTTGGCTAACTCCGATTTATCGTTCCCCGCAGCGTGACAACGGCTATGATATTAGTGATTATTTTTCGATTGATGAGTCGTACGGAACGATGGAAGATGTAGAGCGTTTGCTTACGGAAGCCCATCGTCGGGGGATAAAGGTTATGATGGATATTGTCGTTAACCATACATCGACAGAGCACGAATGGTTTCAACAAGCTCGCTCATCAAAAGATAATCCGTACCGTCATTTTTACATTTGGAAAGACCCGAAGCAAGACGGAAGCCCTCCGACGAATTGGCAATCGAAATTTGGCGGCTCTGCTTGGGAATATGATGAACCGACAGGGCAGTATTACTTGCACTTGTTCGATGTCACACAAGCAGACTTAAACTGGGAATACGAGCCGTTACGAAAAAAGTTATATGACATGATGCATTTTTGGTTAAGAAAAGGAGTAGACGGATTTCGGCTAGATGTCATTAATTTAATTTCCAAAGACCATCGCTTTCTCGATGATGATGGCTCGGTTCCGCCGGGAGATGGCCGCAAATTTTATACGGACGGTCCACGTATTCATGAGTTTTTACAAGAAATGAATCGTGAAGTATTTTCGAAATACGATATGGTAACAGTTGGCGAAATGTCGTCGACAACGATTGATCATTGTATCCAATACACGAATCCAGCTCGTCGTGAATTAAATATGACGTTTAACTTCCACCATTTAAAAGTCGATTATCCGAACGGGGAAAAATGGGCGTTGGCGGATGTTGATTTTCTTGCGTTAAAACGGATTTTATCGACGTGGCAAGTCGAAATGAATAAAGGCGGCGGCTGGAATGCGCTCTTTTGGTGCAATCACGACCAACCGCGCATCGTGTCGCGCTATGGAAATGACGATGTCTATCGAAAAGAAGCAGCGAAAATGTTGGCAACAGTCATCCATATGATGCAAGGAACGCCATATATTTATCAAGGCGAAGAAATCGGCATGACCAATCCGAAATTTACGCGAATGGACGACTACCGCGATGTCGAAACGTTAAATATGTATCATATTTTACGGGCGCAAGGAAAAACAGAAGAAGAAGTGCTCGCCATTTTACAACGAAAATCGCGCGATAACTCCCGGACGCCGATGCAGTGGGACGATAGCGAACATGCGGGGTTCACCACCGGAACGCCATGGATTCGCGTCGCTAGCAACTATCGCGATATTAATGTCAAACAAGCGTTAGAAGATAAGTCATCTATTTTTTATCATTACCAGCGGCTAATTCAGTTGCGTAAGCAGTACGAGATTATCACGACGGGAGATTATCAACTTTTGCTAGAAGATGATCCATCGATTTTCGCTTACGTCCGAAACGGGGACAACGAGAAACTATTGGTCGTGAACAATTTCTTTGCGGAAGAAACAACGTTTGTGTTGCCGCGTGAAGTAGAGGTAGACGGCTACAAAAGCCGCGTGTTCATCGCCAACTATGAAGATGCGCCAGAGCAATTTCGCCAAATTCGGTTGCGTCCGTACGAATCGATTGTGTATTACTTAACAAAATGATACAATACATGTCGGTGATAGTGATGAGAAAAAATAAGTTTTTAACGATTTACAACGACCTTTCGCTGCAAATTCGCCAAGGCGTGTTTCAGCCAAACGATTTGCTTCCATCTGAGCACGAATTGTCGCAGCAATACAAAACGTCGCGCGAAACGATTCGCAAAGCGTTAAATTTATTGTCAGAGCATGGGTACATTCAAAAAATAAAAGGGAAAGGCTCTGTCGTGCTCGATGTCGGCAAATACGATTTTCCGGTGTCTGGATTAGTCAGTTTTAAAGAATTAATACAAAAGATGGAGAAGCGCGTTCGGACGATTGTTCACGAATTGCAGCTTGTTAAACCAGATGACGATATTCGCCAATACTTAGAGATAAGCGCAAAAGATGAGGTATGGAAAGTCGTTCGTGCTCGGGAAATCGAAGGGGAAAAAATTATTTTAGATAAAGATTTTTTACACCGGAAATTCGTTCCGTCATTAACGCGTGAGATTTGTGAAAACTCGATTTATGAGTATTTAGAAAATGAATTGAAGCTGAAAATTAGCTTTGCCAAAAAAGAAATGTTTGTCGACAAAGTCACCGACGAAGACCGGAAATATTTAGACGTTGACGGATATGAGCATATTGTCGTTGTGCAAAATTATGTGTATTTAGAAGACGCGAGCTTATTTCAATTTACCGAATCGCGCCATCGGTTAGATAAATTCCGCTTTGTGGATTTTGCGCGACGCGTCCATTAACCCGCAGTTGCTTACAAGCTGCGGGTTTTTCTCTTGAATTTATACATATCGTGGTTGAGTGAAAAAATTTTTTATTAAACTATGTGCTAAATAATCAACATTAAACGTAATAGTTTCCTTCATTTATGGCCATCCTTGTAACGAAAGGGGTTGGATGAATTGGAAGGGACATGGGTATCGCTATTGCCGTTTTTGCTCGTTATTCCGCTTGCGATTTGGTTGAAAGAAATATTGCCAGGTCTGGTTGTCGGGTTATTGGTTGGTGCATTTTGTTTAGAAGGTCAATTTTTTCCGGCGATGGAACGAGCAGTGAATGCCATGTTGGAAGCCGCAACAAATGGTGGGCATATGCAAGTCATTTTGTTTTTGTATTTGTTCGGAGCGCTTATTGGGATGATGCAAATTACTGGAGGAGTGAAAGGATTTGTTCAATGGATTAGCCCGAAAATTCATTCGAAACGCCGAATGATGGGCTTTATTTGGCTGACGCTTCCGTTCACATTTTTTACGCCGATGTTTCGGATTATGTTGCTTGCACCGGTAATGAAACCGCTTAGCGAAAAATTCCAAATGGATAAACGGAAAATGGCATATATCATCGACGTATCAACAGAACCGATTATTGTCCTTTTGCCAATCGCTACTGCATTTATCGGGTTTATGACGTCGGTGGTAGAAGGGGCGCTTGAGCAAAATGCCATTGCTCAAGCAGCATATCCTCTTTTTTTAGCAAGTTTGCCGTATAATTTTTTTGCGGTGATTGCGTTGATTATCGGGATCGTGACGACGTTTCAGCACGTTCAAATTGGCAAAGAAGAACGAGCACAAGCGGAAAACGAAACGAACTACTTTCACCGGCTAGGATTAAAAAAAGAACTAGCATTAGTCGTTGGCGAGCCGCTTCATCTCTTTTTTCCGCTTTTTTTCCTTTTTGTATTTACGATATTTTTGCTTTGGTATGATGGAACAACAAAAGGTGCTACGACGCTCCTCACTGCTTTTTCACATGCGGATGCGACGTTTGTCATGTTAGTCGCGCTTTTTCTTACCATTGCTCTCACAGCCGTTTTTTATTTCCTTCGCCGTCAGAAGCTGCATGAGCTGATTTATCATTTTTTTGAAGGCGGCAATGAACTTATGGCGCCAATTAGCATGCTTCTACTTGTTTGGGCGTTGTCACTAACAGCGGAAGCGTTAGGATTTTCTAGTTACATTAGCGCAACGTTCGGTACATTTTTACCGAAAGAAATTGTTCCCGCCGCAATGTTTTTGCTTGGTTCCGTCATTTCCTATTTTATCGGCACGTCATGGGGGACATGGGGCTTGTTTATGCCGCTTGGGGTGACGCTTGCTGCGGCAACGGGAGCTTCATTGCCGATGACGATAGGAGCTGTATTTGCGAGCGGCACGTTTGGCGCATTCGCCTCCCCATTAGGAGACACAACGATTACAACCGCTTCGATTATGGAGTTAGATTTAATGGAATATGCCAAATATAAGCTACGCATTTCGCTCTTGTGTGGGATTTTAGCGCTCCTTGGTTATCTCATCTTTCCATTTGTTAGTTGAACGATCCGGCGGATATCCACCGGGTTATTTTTTTGGCAAAGGTAAACTATGTTCTAAATAATCAATAAAACATAATCATTTTTTTCTTCCCTAAGAGGGAGTAAAATGGAAACAAATAAAAAGAAAAGGGGAGAACGAGTTGGACTATTTATTTTTACGAACCGATCGGGAAAAAAAACTGCACGAACACGCGATGCAGCTCGCACAGCAATTCCAGCAACGAGCCCAGTATTATGATGAACAGGCGCTTTTTCCATTTGAAAATTTTGCTGAATTAAAAAAAGCTGGCTTTTTATCACTTACTGTCCCAAAACGATATGACGGAGAAGAAATTTCGTTATATGAATTTTTGCTCGTTCAAGAAACACTTGCTAGAGGCGATGGGGCGACCGCCTTATCACTCGGCTGGCATCTAGGGATTGTCATGAATGTAGCAGAGCAAAACAAATGGCCAGAACCGGTATTTGCTCGTATTTGTGATGAAATCGTCCATCAACAAATATTATTAAACAGTGCGCAGTCTGAAGCAGCAACCGGAAGTCCCGCGCGTGGTGGAAAACCAGAAACGACCGCAGAAAAACGAAACGGCCGCTGGGTCATTTCTGGTCGTAAAACGTATACATCGCTTGCGCCAGCGCTCGATTATTTTATTGTGTCCGCGACGATGAAAGATAGTGGGGAAGTAGGAAACTTTCTTATTCCGAAAACGGCCGCTGGACTTCGAATTGAAGCAACATGGGATACGCTCGGCATGCGCGGAACGAGAAGCGATGATCTTGTATTGGAAAACGTTGAGGTCGACGAAACAGCATTGCTTGAAATTCCATCATCGAAAGAAAAAGGAAGGGCACAAGGCTGGCTGTTACATATCCCCGCTTGTTATTTAGGAATTGCGCTTGCTGCGCGCGATGAAGCAATCGCTTTTGCCAAAACGTATCAGCCGAATACGTTGCCGCACCCAATTGCCGATGTGCCAGAAGTGCGGCGTAAAATTGCCGAGATTGATATTCAGTTGATGACCGCCCGCCATTTTATGTATGCCATTGCCGATCAATGGGATCGCTACCCGGATAAACGACAAGCGATGAAAGAAGAATTAGCAGCGGTGAAGTATGTCGCGACAAATACCGCGATTCACGTGGTGGATGTAGCGATGCGTGTCGTTGGCGGACATAGCTTATTTTCTCATCACCCGCTACAACGCTATTACCGCGACGTCCGTGCCGGGCTTCATAATCCGCCAGCAGACGACTTAACAATTTCGATGGTTGCTAACCGTTCGTTTCAAAAAGACTAGTGGTACAGTACTTATAGTAAACAAGGTGCCCCACTGCGGGACACCTTGTTTTTATGATAACGCTGTTTTCATAAATTGCGGCAATTCAAAACAGCGAGCTAGAATCGCATCGTTTACGTATTTCGTGTCGGTTGGCAACGACAATTTATTCGGAAGAGAAAGCGGGATTTTCGCGCCGATGGTAAAACTCCACAATCCACCAGGGTACGTCGGTACCGTTGCAGTATAGACAGCGGCATGTGGGAATAGTTGGCGAATGTTTGTATATGTTTGTGTTAAAACATCTAGATGGAAAATCGGGGACTGGCTTTGGCATACCATTATGCCGCCTTCTTTTAACGCACGATGCACATTTTTATAAAACTCATAAGAAAATAATTCCTTCGCTGGTCCAATCGGATCAGAGGAATCAATAATGATGACATCGTACGTGTTTGCACGTTCTTTCACAAATGCGACGCCATCCGTATAAATAAATTGAACGCGAGGATCGGATAAGTTTCCAGAAACGGCCGGTAAATGTTCTTTGCAAGCTTGTACAACTTTTTCATCAATTTCTACCATATGGATTTCTTCGATATGGTTGTATTTTGCGACTTCCCGTGCTGCTCCACAGTCGCCTCCACCGATAATCAATACTTTTTTTGGGGCTGGGTGAAATTGAAGTGGAACATGGGAAATCATCTCATTATAAATATGGCCATCAATCGAAGTCGTTTGCACAACTCCGTCGAGCACGAGCATTCTGCCAAAATCGTACGAATCTAAAATCATCACTTGTTGAAACGGAGATTGCTCCGAGAAAATCACTTCTTTGATGCGATAGCTAATTTTTAAATTCTCCCGATCATCTTCCGTTAACCAAAGCTCCCCATTTTCCATTGTTAAATATGGTGGTAGTGATGACAATGTCTGTTTCATTTGAACCTCCTTCGAACGATTGTTTTTTAGACACCTTTTTAATAATAATACATTTCGCAAACCGTGGCAATTCTATGCTTGTTCCGACTGTTTTTGCTGAAAGATGGACTGGAGATGGTGTTTATTCGTTAACAAATCTGCCAACGTATAAGAGTCTAACACATGCAAAAACGCCTCTAACGCTTCATGCAAAACGTGTTTGAGCCCACAAACTGGAGTAATGATGCAATGGTTGCCGTGTCCAGCAAAACATTCAACGAGCGATAAATTATCTTCTGTACGGCGGACGACAGTGCCGATGTAAATATCTTCCGGTTTTTTCGCAAGGCGAATGCCGCCGTTTCGCCCACGGATGGTTTCGATAAACCCCTCTTTGCCAAGTTCGTATACAATTTTACTTAAATGGTTTTCGGAAATCGAAAAGGCGCGCGAAATCTCTTTAATATTCGTTTTTTCTCCAGGTTCTAATGCTCCTAAAAAAAGAAGGACACGCAGGGCGTATTCCGTATAGTTGGTTAACTGCATCGTTTGTCACACCTTCAATCGCTTTGTCTATTTATTAGTTTACCATATGTTTTTGTTCGTTGCGAAATTGTGAACAGTTTGTTAAAGATGTATTTGAAATATTGCTTTTTTAATAAATGATATGTTTCAATAAACATGTATATAAAATACATGTTTTGGTGAGGGGATTCATTCATGAGCGCAACAAAAACATTATTAAGCAAAAAAACGATTGAAATCATCCAATCAACTGTGCCAGTATTAGAACAGTACGGGGAACAAATTACGAAACGTTTTTACCAATTAATGTTTTCTAACCATCCAGAGCTGTTGAACATTTTTAACCATGCCCATCAAAAACAAGGACGCCAGCCAAAGGCGTTAGCGGCTTCCGTCTATGCAGCAGCGAAGCATATTGATAACTTAGAAGCAATTTTGCCAGTAGTCCAACAAATCGGGCATAAACACCGCAGCCTTGGCGTAAAAAAAGAGCACTATCCAATCGTCGGAAAGCATTTGTTGTTAGCCATCAAAGATGTGCTAGGCGATGCAGCGACAGACGAAGTGATTGAGGCGTGGAGAGAAGCGTATGGGGTCATTGCGGACGTATTTATCCAAGTGGAAGAAGAAATGTATCGGGAAGCAGAAGGAAAAGTAGGGGGATGGAAAGATTTTCGCCGCTTTGTTGTGCAACGAAAAGTAAAGGAAAGTGATGTCATTACGTCGTTTTACCTTGTGCCAGAAGATGGCGGGGAAGTTAGCGATTTCTTACCTGGCCAATACATAAGCGTAAAAGTAACGATTCCTGGAGAAACGTATACACATATTCGCCAGTATAGCTTATCTGACGCTCCGCACAAAGGGTATTATCGGATTAGCGTGAAAAAAGAAGCAGCAACAGATACCCAACCAGCTGGCATTGTATCGAACTATTTGCACGATCACATTCAAGAAGGAGATGTCCTCGAACTAAGTGCCCCAGCGGGCGATTTTACACTTGATATGGCAAAAGAAACCCCAGTAGTGTTCATTAGCGGTGGGGTAGGTATTACGCCGTTATTCAGCATGGTAAACACGTTAGTTACGAAGCAACCAGAGCGGAAAGCAACGTTTATTCATGCAGCGGTGAACGGAAACGTCCACGCTTTCGATGCAGCGCTCGCGAAACTTGCGAACGAGCATGAGTCGCTTTCTTATTACATTTGTTATGAATCGCCGACGGAAACAGATCGAGGAAATCCTCATTTCGCTAAAGAAGGATGGATTACGGGCGAATGGTTGCAAACAATCGTGCAAGATAAGCAAGCAGATTTCTATTTCTGTGGGCCTGTTCCGTTTATGAAAGCTATTTATCATGCACTAAAAGAATGGGGCGTAGCAGAAACTAACATCCATTATGAATTTTTCGGTCCAGCGGGCGATTTAACAAAATAAAAGGAGAAAAAACGGTTGGCATTCCAGCCGTTTTTTTGTATTATGATGAGAAAAAACTATTGAGGGGGAAAATGGATGCGCACGTTTCGTGAACGACGGTTACAAAATTTTTTACAAAGCTATCAACATCGCGCGCGGCTTGTTATTTCATGCCCAGACCGTCCGGGGATTGTTGCCGCTGTTACTTCGTTTTTGTTTGAGCAAGGGGCAAATATCGTTGAGTCAAGCCAATACTCGACTGACCCAGAGGGGGGAACGTTTTTTTTACGAATTGAATTTGATGCACCGATGATGGCCACTCGAAAAGCGGACATAGAAAAAGCATTTGCGCCAATTGCGCAAGCATTTCAAATGAATTGGCGTCTTCGATTACATAACGATTTGCAAAAACTCGCCATTTTCGTTTCTAAAGAAGAACATTGCCTATTAGAACTGCTCTGGGAATGGCAAGCAGGGGAGCTGTTAGCAGAGATCGCTGTTGTCATTAGCAACCATGAATATATGCGAGAAAGTGTCGAATCACTTGGTATTCCGTATTATTGCATTCCAGTAACGAAAGAAAGAAAAACGGAAGCAGAAGAAAAACAACTTGCGCTTTTAAATGACTATCACGTCGATACGATCGTGCTTGCCCGCTATATGCAAATTTTATCGCCAGCATTTGTAGCGCAATTTCCGGCGAAAATTATTAATATTCACCACTCGTTTTTGCCAGCTTTCGTCGGGGCAAGACCGTATGAACGTGCATACGAGCGAGGAGTGAAATTAATTGGGGCGACATCGCATTACGTTACCGACGATTTGGACGAAGGGCCTATTATTGAGCAAGATGTCGCACGAGTAGACCATCGCTATCATCCCGAAGATTTAAAACGAATCGGTCGTATTATCGAAAAAACGGTGCTTGCACGGGCATTAAAATGGCACCTCGCAGATCGCGTCATCATTCACCAAAATAAAACGATTGTTTTTAATTAAGGAATACTCGTTTCTGAGTATTTCTTTTTTTGTTGTATCACAGTACAATAAAACTATGTTCTAACTAAAAAAACATTAAAAAAGAAGGATTTTCCTCAAGAAAAGGGGAATATCATATGGTGAAGAAAGGAGTTGACGTAGATGCGAGATAAACGGACACCGAGCGGATTTTTATTAAAACAACGCGCGTTTTTAAAGCTATATTTAATTACATTAACAGAGCAAGAACGGTTGTACGGGCTAAAACTATTAGATGTGCTTCGTCAAGAATTTAAGCCGTACGGCTATCGCCCCAATCATTCCGAAGTATATAAAGCGCTACATGATTTAATTGAGGACGGCATTTTAAAGCAAATAAAACAGAAAAAAGAAGGCATGAAATATCAAGAAGTGGTTTACTATCGTTTTGCTGATGGAGGATATGAAAAAGCGAAGTTATATAAACGGCAATTGAAAGCAGAACTAGATCGCTGCGAAGCACTTATTCGCAAGGCGATTCAAGATAACTATAGTTAAAGAAGAGCAGATAGCTCGCTCTTTCCCCTTTATTATGTTTACATAATAATTTTATAATAAACAAAGCATCTCTTTTGCCTTAAACGTAAAACATCAAGTAGAATGGGATAGTGATGACAGATGAAAGAAAGGACGATACATAAGCATGAATGTAGTACTACCTGCTGCCGTTGAACAACAAATACAAATACGGAAGCAACAATTTACCTATGACGAAGACGCCTATTTAATTGGAAAAGGCGGATACACTGCAGCCAATCCTCATATCCTTTACGATGCCGTGGTTGCTTTGGCACTTGGCAAAAATGTGCTCTTAAAAGGACCAACAGGCGCAGGGAAAACAAAGTTAGCGGAAACATTGTCTCATTTGTTTGGACAACCGATGCATAGCATTAACTGTTCTGTGGACTTAGACGCAGAAGCGATGCTCGGCTTCAAAACGATTCAAGAACGGGAAGGTAAACCTGTGATTGAATTTATTCCTGGACCTGTTATTCAAGCAATGACAAAAGGCCATTTGCTTTATATTGATGAAATTAACATGGCGAAGCCAGAAACGTTGCCAATTTTAAATGGCGTACTCGACTATCGGAAAACAATTACCAACCCATTTACGGGCGAAGTAATAAAAGCGAAAAGTACGTTTGGCGTAATCGCTGCGATTAATGAAGGCTATATTGGAACAGTTCCGTTAAACGAAGCGCTCAAAAACCGCTTTATCGTCATTGATGTCCCTTATATTCAAGGTGACGCATTAAAAGACGTACTATTAGCACAAAGTATGTTAAAAGATCGGACGTTGATTGATCGATTTGTGATGTTATCGGCCGATTTAATCGTTCAAGTGCAAAACGGGCAAATTTCTGAAGCAGCCGCTTCTATTCGCGCGCTTATTGACGCGTGCGATTTAGCGGTTTATTTACCGCCGCTTCGCGCGATTGAGCGCGGGATTGTCGAAAAATTAGAAGACGATCGCGAAAAGGCAGCGGTTCGAAACATCGCCGAAACACTCTTTGAATGAGGAGAAAACGATGAACCGGTTCATCCAGTTTAACGATAAAAAAGTGGACTCGTTTTTATTTATGCAACTGTCAGATTTAGCAAAAACATTAACAAAACAAGCTGACTGGGAGATAGCGTTTGGGGTGCAATCGTATGTGGATTTTGTTCATCGGACAATATACGTCAGCCATTTTTGGGACGACCGTCCAGAAAAAAACGATGGATTGAAAAGTGATGTTTGCTTACGTGCTATCGGGACGTTACAGTATACAACGATTGCAGAAGTCCAATCTTTCCTTGAACAGGCAAATACGACGTTTATTCCTCGTTTTGCAAAACAGCTGTTTATGCTTGCGGAAGATTTGCGGCTCGAGGAACTTTGTAAACGGGAACGTCTTGGAACAAAAAAATGGTTTTGCACAAGGCGAGAGGTGTACCGCCGCTATTTTCAAAGCCAAATGCATGCCAACTTAGTAAAAAGTGTGCATACGGATACGTTATTTGCCGCTATGTATTTGTTGTTGACATCCGAATCGCCGTTGGAAGAAATTCCTCCTATTTCTGAACGAATTGACGATCTTATGCCACAAATTCGCCAGCTGCTCGGTCAGTTTTTTGATACGACGTCCACGCACGATGTCGCACGAATTGTGCTACTTATGGTTGAAATGTTAACGGGGATACTAGAAGAAGACATGTTGAATACGTACTTTTATTTGCCGGAACGCGGCTACGAACTGCCAACAATGACATGGAAAGACATAAAACGAAGTGACCCTTTAAATAATTGCGATATTCTCGAGAAAGAAAAAAAAGGAGATGAGGATGTTCACGAACAAACGCTGCCGACATGGCATCGCGAAACGAGCGACATGACAAAAAGCTTTTTACAGTTTGAACTAGAGCAAGGAACGCAAACAGATTTATTAGGGGAAGGGGTACGAGAGGGAGAAGAAGGGGATCAAGCGCTTGCGGTTGTCCAAGGCTCCTCGCGAAAAAGCAACCGAATCGATTATACAAAGCAAGTAGCGATGGAACAACTTCATACGCTACCATCAGGAAAAGGGGAACCGTATGGGAAAGAAAACAAATATGCAGAAGCGATTTTTCTTTCTCCATCTCCGCCTTCCTTTACTCAAATGCGCGAATACGAGCAAAAGAAAACCGAGATTGCCGTTTATCAAAAAAAACTGAAAAAAATGATCGAACAAATGCTCGAACATCAAAAAATCATGCCGCGCACCGATTTGCACTTTGGCCGGCTACATAAAAAGTTGCTTCGCCTATGGACGGACGAACAGCCGCGCTTATTTTACAAAAAGCGCACTCCATCGATTGCCATTGATGCTGTGTTTACATTGTTAATCGACTGCTCTGCTTCGATGCATGATAAAATGGAGGAAACGAAGCGAGGAATCGTATTATTTCATGAGGCACTAAAATCAGTATCGGTTCCGCACCAGATCGTTGGCTTTTGGGAAGATGCGAACGAGGCAAATGAAACGAACCAGCCGAACTATTTTCAAACGGTTATTTCGTTTACTACTTCCCAAAAACGAAAGAGCGGACCAGAAATTTTGCAATTGCGGCCACAAGAAGATAATCGCGATGGGTTTGCGATTCGTATCATGACGGAACAGCTGAGGAAACGTACAGAAAGGCAAAAATTTTTACTAGTGTTTTCTGATGGTGAACCCGCAGCGTACGGCTATGAACAAAACGGCATTATCGATACACACGAAGCGGTGCTCGAAGCGAGAAAACAAGGAATCGAGGTCATCAACCTCTTTTTAGCCAACGGAGAAATCGATGAAGGACAACAAAAAACGATTCAAAATATTTACGGAAACCATTGCCTATTTATTCAAGACGTTTCCGTTCTTCCAGATCGATTGTTTCCATTGTTAAAGAAATTATTGTACAAAAGCTTATGAGAAAAATAAGGGGGGATTGTCATGGTAAAACTATTTACCGATAGCGATTTAGACGGAATTAGTTGCGGCTTGCTCGCAAAGCTTGCTTTTGGCGACAGTGTAGATATCGCCTACTGCTCTTATCGCACATTAAACGAACGTGTTCGGCAATTTATCGATAATAGCTCACACGATGAGCCACTATATATTACGGATTTAGCGGTAAATGAGGAGATTGAAAAGAAACTAGCGGAGCGATTTCAAACAGGAAAACACGTACAACTCATCGACCATCATGTCACTGCTCTTCATTTTAACCAATATCCGTGGGGAAATGTAAAACCAGTAGATGAACAAGGAACAAAAACGTGTGCTACTTCATTATTTTATGAGTATCTCGTTCAACAACACTTTTTAACGCAGAACGAAACGTTAGATACGTTTGTGGAACTCGTTCGTCAATACGATACGTGGGATTGGGACGAAAATCAAAATGTCGCGGCAAAACGGCTCAACGATTTATTAGGGATATTAGGCATGGATGAGTTTATAGAACAAATGTTTGAGCGCTTACAAGCAAAGCTCCCATTCTCTTTTACCGACATGGAACAATATATCTTTCAAGCAGAAGAAAAGAAATTAGAACGCTATATCCGTCTCAAGCAAAAGCAACTTGTCCAAACATGGCTGGACGGATATTGCATAGGAATTGTGTTTGCTGAGCAGCACATATCTGAATTAGGAAATGCGTTAGCGAAACGGTTCCCACATTTGGATTTCATCGCTCTTGTGAATGTTGGGACGAAACATATTGGGTTTCGAACGATTCACGACGAAGTAGACGTATCGACATTTGCAAAAAAGTTTGGCGGCGGCGGCCATCCGAAAGCTTCCGGTTGCTTAATGGATGAACCACTGTTTTCGCGTTTTGCTGTCACCGCATTCCAACTTCCGCCTGTTTATCGTGATGCGGAACAAAATCGCTATAATACAAAAACAAATGCCCAAGGCGTCTTTTTTAGAAATAATGGCGATCAATGGTTTTTCCTTACGAATGAAAAAGAGCGCCTGTGGAAGGTGGTTAGTAGCGGTCCGGCGGTTTCGTTTAAAAGTAGTGAGGAAGCAGAGCGGTGGATAAAACGACAATTTGCAGCGGGATTGGCAGACGATGCACTTGTATTAGAGCATTTGCAACAACAACTATCGTGGCCAAAAGAAACGATCGCCCAACGTTATGAAGAGGCAATTCGGAAATACAAAAGCAAAAAAAGTTGATGCATGGCGTCAGCTTTTTTTGTTATTCGAATATTTCCAACAATTACAGTCTGCCTCCTTTGCTATGTTACAAGTAAAATAGGAATATACCAAACTAGCAAAGAGAGGTGCAACATGAATAAAAAGACGTGGGCAGCAGGACTGACGTTCGCATTGTTGGCTAGTGGTGTAGGACAAGTAGATGCACATGAATTAACGTATAAAGTGCAAGCAGGCGATAGTTTATGGAAAATCGCGACAGCGAATCATTTATCAATAGCAGATGTAAAGGCATGGAACGGATTAACGAGCGATCAAATTTACGTTGGGCAAACGTTAACGCTATTGCCGCCACATACGCATGATACGACGTATATTGTAAAGATAGGGGATAGTTTATCGCTCATTGCCAAAACATATAATGTGTTAATTGCGGATATTAAAATTCGCAATCAACTAACCAATGATTTTATTTCCCCAGGACAAACGTTAATCATTCCAGCGGAAAAAGGAACGTACACAACCCACACCGTTCGTGCGGGAGAAACGTTATCGATCATCGCTCGAGATTATGGCATTTCACTCGTTGATTTAAAAACGTGGAATCAGTTAAGTACAGATACGATTTACGTTGGTCAAGTGCTACGTGTGGCTAAGCCTTCGGAAACAACCACTCCGCCAACAGAAACGAAAGCGGTTACGTATACGGTGCAAGCAGGCGATAGTTTATATAGCATTGCGGTGAAATACGGCATCACTGTTCAACAATTAAAGACGATCAACAATTTAACTTCAGATACGATTTATGTCGGACAAGTATTAAAAATTACAGACGGGGAAATTCCCGCACCAGCAGCTCCTGATCGTTTACAAGACGCCGTTTTCCCACTAAAAGCAGGAACATATACTCCGTTTGGTGATACGTATGGGGATAGCCGACAATATGGCGGAGAGCGCGTGCATGAAGGAACGGATATTATTGCGCCAAAAGGGACACCGATTTATTCTGCAACCGATGGAACGGTCATCCGCAAAGGATGGAGTGATTTAGGCGGCTGGCGTCTTACGGTAAAAACAAGCGAAGGAGTATATATTTATTACGCTCATATGCAAGCTTACGCAACAGGGATTACCGAAGGTGGATCTGTGAAAAAAGGACAATTAATTGGCTATGTCGGGGATTCTGGATACGGTCCGCTTGGCACGACAGGCAAATTTGTCGCTCACTTGCATTTCGGCATGTATGATTTGAACTGGAATGCGATAAATCCATATACCTATTTAAAATATTGGGAGTGGAAAATGAATCATCCACAATAAACGTGCAGCTTTTCTGCACGTTTTTTAATAAAAAGTTAACACAATTGTAACAGTTTTTATGTTTAAACGACCGAAGATTTTTTCTATAATATAAATGTAACAGATTTTATGTTTGGATAGGTACAGGTTTTGTTTATAATATAAAAATAGGAGGTGAGGACAATGAAACAGTATGTCTTTTCGTTTTATACAGATCAGAAAATAGTGCGGGAAGAAGCGATTCTTGCGGATGGAATGATGGATGCGTTTTTAAAGGCAAAAAAAGCAATGAAAGCATATGAAAAAGAATTAGGAGCCCCTGTCCGTGTTCAATACAAAGGCGTACGCTATCGAAACATCGACATTGCGTAATTTTACATGGAAGGATGAAAACATGCGTTGTCAATCGTTCCAACAACACTAACGTGCAGCGATTTTATGAAACGAAAGCCGCTGCACGTTTTATTTTTTCTTTTTTATCTCAATATCATAAGTTTACTTTTTATTTGAGATAAAATTAGTACAACTTCCTATAATAAGTGTTATGTAAACTAGGAAATGAGCATGACAAAGAGAGGCAGGTTTTGTTCTGCCCTCTCATGATTTCGCTTTGAAAAAATAGTATAAAAACCAAACGGCGTGGTTTTGTTCGTCAGCCGCCGCGCGACGAAATACTTCTTTTATATACGGGCTCGTTGTATAATCCGCAATTTCTAAATAAAAATCGACGGTTTGTTGTTCGTCTTGCAACGCAAATTCCAGCCCGCGTTTATAGTCATCTCGGCATTTTTCGGTCAGCGTCGGTTGAGGACGTTTTCCTGTCAGACTAACGTAAATCGACTCGAATTGTTGGAAATGTTTGATTTCATCATGCCGGATTTCAAGAATTTGTTTGCGGATATTTTCTTTTTCTGCCAAATTAGCTAATTTCGCATAACAATAAATTGCGCTATACTCTCCGTTAATGGCTTTTTCAAGGTCTTTCATAAACCTTGCGTCATTGTACACGCTTCTTTGCGATCAAACACGTCTAGTGCGGTAATGCCAAGCAGGCGGATAGGCTCGCCGTTCCAATGTTTTTTCAATAAATACGCCGCATAGCGAAAAATCTCTTCCGCTTCTTGAAACGGGTTGTCCCACGTTTTGCTGCGGGTGATCGTTTGGAAGTCGTGGTAGCGAATCGTCAACTGAACGGTTGTCGACACCACCCGCTTCTGTTTCATTCGTCGGCTGACAGACTCGGCTAATTCACGAAGGATATCCAAAAGAACCCGCTGCTCTGTGACATCGTACGGAAGAGTGATCGAATTGCCAATCGATTTCCGCTTTTCCCCTTCTTCTGGGTCGACAGGGCGATGATCGATCCCGTTTGCCCATTCTTTTAAACGAGAGCCATAAATTCCGAGAGTTTGTTGTAGAGCTATTTCGTTCGCTTTTGCTAAATCGCCAATCGTGACAATCCCCATTGCATTCAGCTTTTTGGCGGTTTTCTCTCCTACTCCGTGCATCGTTTCTACCGTCAACGGCCATAGTACGTTCGGAACATCCCGTTTGCGTAAAACCGTGATGCCGAGCGGCTTTTTCATTTCACTTGCCATTTTCGCTAAAAATTTGTTCGGTGCAATACCGATACTGACAGGAATTTGAACCGTTTCAAGTAAATCTCGTTGGATATGTTCAGCCAATATAAGTGGATGTACCGATGCCATTTCTGTAACATCTAAATAGCCTTCATCGATAGAGGCCCGCTCAAGTAGCGGAGAAACGCGCTGTAAACGTTCAAACACTTGTTGACTGATTGCGCGGTAAAGCGAAAAGTTCGGTTTTCGCACAATAAGAGACGGGCACTTTTTCTTCGCTTCCCATAGCGGCATTGTCGTATAAATGCTAAGCTGCTTTGCGAGATAATTTGCTGCTAGCACAATCCCCCTTCGTTCTTTCGGATCGCCTGCAACAACAACAGGCTTCCCTTTTAACGACGGGTCATACGCCTCTTCGCAGCTAGCAAAAAACGAATTACAGTCAATATGAAAAATAATGCGTCCCATTTCGATTCCCCTTCTAGATAAACGCGCCAATGATAGCGGAGACGATAACAACAAGCAAAGGCGGACATTTCCAAATCGCTAGTAAACAAAACGCCGCTAATGCAAGGCAAAAATCCGCTGGGGTTTGAATTGCTTTTGTCCATACTGGATGATACAGCGCCGCAAGCAAAATGCCTACCACCGCCGCGTGAATGCCATGGAATGCCGCTTGAAACCGTGCATGCTGACGAATCCATTCCCAAAACGGAAGCGTCCCGATGACTAATAGAAAAGACGGGAGAAAAATCGCAATCGTTGCGACAATTGCCCCTTTCCATCCGAAGCTTACCATTCCTAAATATGTAGCAAACGTAAACAACGGTCCCGGTACTGCCTGCGCCATTCCGTATCCCGCTAAAAATTGTTCGTTTGTTACCCATCCTTTCGTCACTACTTGCGTTTGTAATAAAGGAAGTACTACATGTCCTCCACCAAAAACAAGCGCCCCTGCGCGATAAAAGCTGTCAAAAAGCGCGACAAGCGGAGAACTCGTCAATTGTGCGGCAAGCGGAAGCAGCCCAAGCAGCATAAAAAATATAAGCAAAAAGCTCACTTTTTTTCCTGAAGAAATAGAAATCGACGAAACCGCTGTGGGCGAATGGCTCCGATACAAAAGGCTTCCTAACATCCCAGCAACAATAATGATAACAACTTGTCCTCCAGCGTTTGGCAACAAAAAAGACAAAATAGCCGCCGCAACGGCAATCGTCGCACGCGAACGATCGAAAGCAAACGCCTTTGCCATTCCCCATACGGCGTGAGCAACCACCGCTACCGCTACGACGAGCAATCCATGCAGCCAATCGATAGGAATCCCTTTGGAAAAATAGGCAAACAATAAAAGAATCAGTGCCGACGGAAGCGTAAATCCTATCCATGCCGCAATCGCCCCGAGCATCCCTGCTTGCAAAAATCCAATGCCAATCCCGACTTGACTGCTCGCCGGTCCAGGAAGTAGCTGACATAACGCAACTAAATCAGCATATGTTTTCTCATCCATCCATTGTTTCCTTTTCACATACTCTTCACGAAAATACCCTAAGTGAGCGACAGGCCCACCGAAAGAAACCAATCCTAACCACGCTGCTGTCTTCCATACTTCCCAAATCGGGCGTTTCTGGACGATGTATTTTTCAGGATTCAAATCGCTATTCCTCCTAGTGGCAAGAAGATGATCTAATGGAATTTTACTACCTTTTACGCTTCTAGAGCAATGCTTTACAATAGCATTAATAGCTATTAAAACAGAGCCTGAGGGAAGTTATGAATATCAGAGTTCAATTGGAACAAGCACTTGCAGAACGGTAAAAAAAGAGGACGAATATTTAAAACAAATTCTTTCAACGATTATGAAAAAGAATAAGCACAATTATTCTGTACTTTCAACAAGTTCTACAGTAAATAACCACTCCTTACCGCAAGAAAAGATCCAATTGTTCATTTTATTCTCTTTTTTAAAATAATTCCCCGTTGCGTACTAGCAACGGGGAATTATTCGTTTCTTGTGATTAAAATATTCTACGTATGAAGATGATTAGGGTCATTTATAGTTGCGCGAAGAGCTTTTTATTTTGGAAAGCTTATTTTGCAATTCAGCATGATCACGCTTCATTTGATTCAGCCGATTTGTCACAATTTTTTTTCCATATCCATATGGCGCGGAGGCGATAAGTATCACATTTTCTTTATATTTGTTCATTTGCAAGACCTCCCAGTAACATTTTAGTGAAGTAACAGTAAGAATATCCCTTTGATTCAAGTATAGCATTAAATATGTGATCTTGGTAAGTCTGCAGTTTATATTGATCCCATTCTCCTAATAATGGAAGGTGGAAACAAAATACGTAGTTCTTTGCTTTAAACAGGAAATAGCACGTTCTTTTTTCTAATGAGTAGTATAATTTCTCATCGTGATTCGAGTCATTATATGTTTGAGAAACATAAGAAGATGGATCATCTATTGAAAAGTTTTCAGGGGTCGTTAATCCATCGTATTCTATACAAATCATCTGTCCTCCTTTCTTTTCATAAAGAGTTACCGCCCTGCAGTCCATTAGTGCTCCTACTGCTTCTTGTTGGTACTTTGTATTTGAAGAGTAGATATTACAACCAATCATCTTGGATCGTAAAAGCGCTAATAGCCTCCTCCAATTTGTAATTTGCCCATTGTGTAATAAACTTATCAACTCAAGGGATAATTCATAAAAATCCCCGTATAATTCTACGTGCTCTAAGCTTCGTTCGATTTCAGAACGAATATTTAAATATTGAATGCTTTCTTTGAAAAGGGTCGAAAGATAGCTTTTTATATTGGAGATCGCTTCTATACCTAACGAACATTTTTCGAAATATATCCCTTTTTGTTCCGCATCATAAAGAAAATACCATATGTAATTCTCAGCAACATGAGTTTGTTCTTTGACATTCTCACTAATAAACTTTACAAGCGAATCTGGCTCTTTACCATGTTCACTCAAATAATGTGTGATCGATTGTTTTATTTGTGGTCTGATTAACTGAAAATACGCATTAAGAACTACATCATGAACGTACATAATAATATGTTTGTTCTCATGATAAGCGCGTAAAAACTCTAAATGAGTAATTGTTTTTTCTTCGTCTTCTAGAAACGTTCCGGCTTTGTCTGCAATAAACAGTAAAAAAATATCGTTTCTAGATACATATTCCAAACAAGTACGGATAGCATCTCGGTGAATATATCGCATACTGTCCTCAAAACGGATGGGTTCATGTCCCATCTTTTTTAACTCTTCAAATACACTATTTCTTATAGCGGAAAGGGCATCTTGCGCAACAGAACTGATGAAAATAACGGTTCTATCCACATTACATGACACTCCTTATTTGAACCTTACCCCACCACCGTTCCGTTTTTCACAGGTGCGTCCGGTTGTAAAAGCACGACATCGCCTTCTTCCGGAATGCCGCCGAGGACTAATACTTCGGAGGAAAAGCCGGCGATGCGCCGCGGCGGAAAATTGACGACGGCGACGACTTGCCGCCCGAGTAACTGTTCCGGTTCGTAGCGCCGCGTAATTTGTGCGGAGGAGCGTTTCACGCCAAGTTCGCCAAAATCAATTTCTAATTTGATTGCCGGTTTGCGCGCTTCCGGAAACGGTTCTGCTTTTACAATTGTACCGATGCGAATCTCTAGTTTTGAAAAATCTTCAATCGTTGCCATATACATTCCCACCTCATCGTATTTTTTTCCATTTTATCACACTTCTTAACTCGTTTGAAATATGAAAGGTGCAAACCTCTCCCCTTTCCGCTATACTGAACAAGTAGTCTTGTGGTTAGGAGGAAAACGGATGAAATCACTTGTTCTTGCCGAAAAGCCGAGTGTAGCACGAGAAATTGCCCGCGTGCTTGGCTGTCGGGAACAACATAAACATTACTTGGAAGGACCGAACTATATTGTCACATGGGCGCTTGGGCATTTAATTGAACTGAAGATGCCGGAGCATTATAACCCAGCCTATAAAACATGGCGGCTAGAAGATTTGCCGATTATCCCAGAAAAAATGGGGCTTAATGTCATTCGACAAACGAGCCATCAGTTTCGGGCCATCGAAGCGCTAGCAAAACGCTCAGATATTAAAAACTGCATCATTGCTACCGACGCCGGACGGGAAGGCGAACTCGTTGCACGGTGGATTTTGCAAAAAATTCGTTGGAAAAAACCGCTCCTTCGCCTTTGGATTTCGTCCCAAACCGACCAAGCGATTCGCGACGGGTTTCAACATTTAAAACCAGGGAAACAGTTTGATTGGTTATATGAATCGGCGGTGTGCCGGGCAGAAGCGGATTGGTTGATTGGGTTAAATGTGACGAGAGCGTTAACGACCAAATACAATGAACCGCTTTCCGCAGGTCGTGTCCAAACACCGACGCTTGCGATGATCATCGAGCGGGAAAAAGAAATTCAGTCGTTTCAACCGGTGCCATATTGGACGATTCATGCCAACATCGGGTCTGTTCCTGCTGTTTGGGAGCGTAACGGGGAAAAACGAATTTTTTCGAAAGAACTAGCGGAACAGCTATATGAAACACTAAAAAACAAGCAAGCAACGGTTATTTCTGTTG
>NZ_JAILZV010000338.1 GCF_023512315.1 Anoxybacillus sp. | reverse complement strand
AACTATCAAGTCAGGCAAACTTTTTTTCAACATGGCACATACCTTTCTTACAACAAGCTAGACAAACTGCTCAAAACGAAAGGAATGGACGCAGACTATCGGGCGATGCCGCTTGCTCAATGTGCACAACAAACGTTAAGAATGTTGCATCAAAACTGGAAAGCGTTTTTTCAAGCCATGAAAGATTGGAGTAAAAACAAAGAAAAATATACAGGCAGACCGAAGCCGCCGAAATATTTAAAAAAAGACGGACGATATGTGCTTGTGCTAACCAATCAATCATGCAAAATAAAAGATGATGACATTGTGTTCCCCGAATGTTTTCAAGGTTTTCGGCTAAAGACAGCGATAAAAGGAAAGTTACAACAAGTCAGATTCATTCCCAAACACCGCCATATCGTCATCGAAGTCGTTTATAAAATAAGTATTCCAAAACAAAAACAAGATCATGGGAAATATTTGAGTATTGATTTAGGATTAGATAACTTCGCAACCATTGTCAACAATGTAGGCGCCCAACCCGTCGCCATCAATGGTAAAGGTCTAAAATCCGTCAATCAATACTACAACAAACAAATCAGCCATTATCGCAAAGTGGCGAAACAGATGAATCGCTTAGATTGGACAAAACGAATGAGTAGATGGACAGAAAAACGAAACCGTATCGTTGAAAACTTTATGCATCAAGCTAGTCGCTTTGTCATCCAATATGCGTTGTCTTTGGACTGTGATACGATTGTTGTTGGGATGAATAAAGATTGGAAACGTGAAGTAAATCTTGGAAAGCGCACGAATCAATCGTTCGTCCACATTCCGTATCAAACGTTTATTCATCAATTGAGGTACAAAGCAGAACAGCATGGCATTCGTGTCATCGTCACGGAAGAAAGCTATACATCCAAATGTAGTTTTTTAGACATGGAAGAAATCAAGAAACAAAAACAGTACAAAGGAACGCGCATCAAGCGAGGGTTGTTTCAATCCGCGAACGGAGTGCTCATCAACGCAGATGTCAATGGGGCATACAACATCATGAGAAAAGTATTCCCAAAGGCGTTTGCCAATGGGATAGAGGGTGTGGGGTTACACCCAATCAGAGTACATGTCGCTTAATCTACATGGACTGATAAACAATTTTATTAAAATCTTTGTCGTTATTTTATGATTTTAATAAAATTGATAACCT
>NZ_JAILZV010000337.1 GCF_023512315.1 Anoxybacillus sp. | reverse complement strand
CTCTTGCCGTGAATAACGTTCGTTCAAACAGTACTCATTCCTTCCATTGGGCTGCTTGCGGTTGCGTATCGTTTTTTTGGAATTCTTCCTGCCTCATATCCGAGACGCCCTGCTTCAATAGCTAGCTTCATCGCTTTTGCCATTTTCACCGGATCAGAAGCGCCGGCCACTGCTGTATTTAATAACACGCCGTCGGCTCCTAATTCCATCGCCAACGCCGCATCGGCTGGGCTGCCAATTCCCGCATCGACAATGACCGGTACAGTTGCTTGTTCGATAATAAAACTTAAATGTAACGGGTTAATAATCCCTTGGCCAGAACCAATTGGAGAAGCCCCCGGCATAATCGCATGGCATCCTAAGTCTTGTAACCGTCTAGCAAGCACGACATCATCGGACGTATACGGCAAGACAATAAATCCTTCCTCCAATAACATTTCCGTCGCTTTCAGTGTTTCCACTGGATCTGGAAGCAACGTTTTATCGCAACCGATTACTTCTACTTTAATCATATCACATAATCCCGATGCTTTGGCGAGCCGCGCAATGCGCACTGCCTCTTCTGCCGTTTTCGCTCCTGCTGTATTCGGGAGAAGTTTATATTTTGTTATGTCAAGTTGTTCTAAAAAATTCGGTTGCTCGGGGGAAAAAATATTCATCCGGCGCACCGCAAACGTTAAAATTTCCGCCCCTGATACTTCGACTGCTTCTTTTTGAATCGCAAAATTCGGGTATTTTCCTGTTCCTAATAACAGACGAGAGTGAAATTCATAAGGTCCAATTTTTAACATTATTATCCGCCTCCTACAAAATGGACGATTTCAACGCGATCGCCGTTGCTTAATGCCGCTGCTTCATACTGTTCTTTTTGAAGAATACAAGCGTTCACTTCCACAATGGCAATTTTTTTATTTAACTGAAAATGCTCAAGCAAATCAGCAACCGTTCGAATATGCTCCGGTACGTCGATTGCTTCGCCATTGATAACTAACTTCATCGCTTTCCCACCTTTACGTCGTGTATGTCGCCTGATGCCGCGTCAGTGCAAACGGCGCGAGATCAAACTCCCCACTTCCCTTTCCTTCGACTAGATCAGCAACAATTACTCCGGTAATTGGGCTTAACAAAATACCGTTACGGTAGTGCCCCGTCGCGATCCACACATTTGGATATTTCGGGTGCTCGCCAATATACGGTAC
>NZ_JAILZV010000336.1 GCF_023512315.1 Anoxybacillus sp. | reverse complement strand
GTGGAAGGCGGAAAATCGATCGATACGTCGATGGGCTTTACGCCGTTAGCTGGGGTAGCGATGGGCACACGTTCCGGAAACATTGACCCAGCATTGATTCCATACATTATGGAGAAGACAGGAAAAACTGCCGAAGAAGTGATTGAAGTATTGAATAAGCGAAGCGGAATGCTCGGGATTTCTGGGTTTTCGAGCGATTTGCGCGACATTGAAAAAGCAGCATCGGAAGGAAACGAGCGGGCAGAATTAGCGCTCGAAGTGTTTGCGAACCGCATTCATAAATATATTGGTTCCTATGCGGCGCGCATGTGCGGAGTCGACGCGATTATTTTCACAGCGGGAATTGGGGAAAATAGCGACGTCGTGCGGGCAAAAGTATTGCGCGGCCTTGAGTTTATGGGCGTCTACTGGGATCCAGCGCTCAACAAAGTGCGCGGCAAAGAAGCGTTCATCAGCTATCCGCACTCGCCGGTAAAAGTATTAGTGATTCCGACGAATGAAGAAGTCATGATTGCCCGCGATACAGTTAGATTAGCAAGATTAGTATAAGATAAGGAAAGCTAGACATCGCGTTATGTCTAGCTTTTTGTATAATAGAAATGAACAAATGACGAAAGGTAGATGCTAATGAGCGTAAACGAACATAAAAAAGAAGCACCGCGCGTCATTCGCTGTAAAGTGGTAACCGTAAGCGATACAAGAACGGAAGAAACAGATAAAAGTGGTCAATTAATGATGCAGCTTTTGAAAGAAGCGGGGCATGAAGTAGTAGCATACGAAATCGTGAAAGATGAAAAAGAAGCGATTCACGCTGCGGTTCTCCATGGCTGTGAACATGCAGAAATCGATGTAGTGCTGACAAATGGTGGCACTGGAATTGCCAAACGGGACGTGACGATTGAAACGGTTAAAGAAATCATCGAAAAAGAAATGGTTGGGTTTGGCGAGCTATTTCGCATGATTAGCTATACGGAAGATATCGGCTCCGCGGCGATGCTGTCGCGTGCGATTGCTGGCGTCGCGAATAATACGGCAATCTTTTCGACGCCTGGCTCGACGGGGGCGGTACGACTGGCGATGACAAAACTCATTTTGCCAGAGCTGCGCCACGTCATTCGCGAAATTCGCAAAGATTAAGAAAAGCGCAAAGCGCCCGCCTATCGGCGAAGATCGCACAAGCCCCACCGAGGAGGCTGTCGCCGCCGCAGTGT
>NZ_JAILZV010000335.1 GCF_023512315.1 Anoxybacillus sp. | reverse complement strand
GAAGATCAGTTTTTTTTCTATGTCGTTAACCCCCGTGGGCAACTCGTGATGGGGGATGAAGTGAATAAAGCGGTTCGTCCTGCGCTGTTGGCTGCTTTACAACAGTGGGAGCCGAATGAAAAAGGACTAAAATATATAGATGTGCAATTGTCGGCTCACCAACATGAATTTTCGCGGTTTCGTTCGCTGGATCTCAAGCTGTTAACTGCCGCTCGCCCGCTTATTGTCCACGACCAACTTGTCGGCATTTTGTATGTTGGGATGGATGCGACGGAGTTTTCACGGTTGTTTCATTGGTTATGGATTGTGTTGATCGGGCTTGCGGTCTTATTTATTGGTGTAGCGATTTTGCTTAGTCATTTTATGTCCAAACGAGCGCTCGTGCCCATTCAAGAAGCGTACAATCGCCAGCGTGAGTTTGTCGCTAATGCTTCGCATGAGTTACGCACGCCGTTAAGTGTCATTTTTTCGTCTGTAGAAGCGCTAGAGATGGATGACGACTTAAAAGTGAGTGAGTTTAGCCAAAAAGTGATGCACCGGCTGCGCGAGGAAGTGAAGCGAATGACAAAGCTTATTAACGATTTATTGACGCTCGCCCGTTCAGATTCAGAACATGCTTTTTTAGAAATTGTGAAAGAGCCGTTTGATTTCCGTCCACACGCCGAACGGACCATTCAAGTGTTAAAAGAGCTCGCCGACAAAAAAGACATTCAGTTACATTTCGACAGCCCAGCATCAGTTGTCGGTTCTGGCGATGCCGATAAATTAACGCAGCTTTTATACATTTTACTAGATAACGCCATTAAATACACACCAAATGGCGGGCACGTATCGCTTTCGCTGCGGGTGGAGCCATATAAACAACACCAGCTACTACTAATCTCTGTCAAAGACACCGGTATCGGGATTGCAAAAGAAGACATCGGACGCATTTTCGACCGTTTTTATCGTGCCGATAAAGCACGGACGCGCCAGCACGGCGGACACGGTCTTGGATTATCGATCGCCAAATGGATTGTCGACGCCCACCGCGGCACGATTGACGTCCAAAGCGAAATCGGCAAAGGAACGGAGTTTGTGGTGAAAATTCCGTTTTAAAAAGGGCTTTTGTTGAAAAGCTCTTTTTCTTTTTCAGCAAAAAAATTTTTTATCCCCGCTCGTTTTTTCACCTAATTTTCTCTTTTCTTTTCTACAATACAACATGTAGACAAGCT
>NZ_JAILZV010000334.1 GCF_023512315.1 Anoxybacillus sp. | reverse complement strand
GAAGTGAATGTCCCTACTGAATATCCTGCTTCTTGTAAAATATGACGCAAAAAGCAAACAGTCGACCCTTTGCCGTTCGTTCCGGCGACGTGAACGGCCTTTACCCGACGCTCTGGATGCCCTAGTCGTTCAAGCATCCATTCCATTCGCTTTAAGCCTGGTTTGACCCCTAACTTTAACCGTCCATGAATCCAGTTGACCGCTTCTGTATATGTACTCACCATGAAAATTTCCTCCCTTCAAAAATGAAGACGAACCGAAAACCGATTCGTCTTCATCATAAAGCTATTGTTTTAATTGTGCAAGACGAGCGCGCACTGTTTCGCGTTTTTCCAAGTAGTCTTGTTCTTTTTTCCGTTCTTCTTCGATCACGTGCGCTGGGGCTTTCGCTAAAAAGCCTTCGTTGCTTAATTTCTTTTGGACGCGCTCGACTTCTTGGTCAAGCTTTTGCAATTCTTTTTCGAGGCGTTTCACTTCTTCTTCAATGTTGATGAGCCCTTCAAGCGGCAAACTTAGTTCCGCACCTGTGACAACCGCGGTCATCGCTTTTTCGACCGCCGGAATTGTCGTATCGATAATTAGTTCGCTCGGGTTGCAGAAGCGCTCGATGTATGCCCGGTTCGTTTCTAACGTCGCTTTGACGTGTTCGTCTTTCGCTTTAATATAAAGCGTAATCGGCTTGCTTAGCGGCGTATTGACTTCCGCACGAACGTTGCGCACCGCGCGAATAATATCGACCAACAACCGCATCGCTTCTGCCGCTTCTTCATTCGAAAGCTCTGGACGAACTTCCGGCCATTTCGCAACCGTAATCGATTCGCCTTCATGCGGTAAATGTTGCCAAATTTCTTCCGTTACAAATGGCATAAACGGATGAAGGAGGCGCATCGTTTGGTCGAGCACGTACGCCAGTACTGACCGCGTCGTCTTTTTCGCTTGCTCATCATCGCCATATAACGGCAGTTTCGCCATTTCAATGTACCAGTCGCATAAGTCGTCCCAAATAAAGTTATAAAGCGCACGGCCGACTTCACCAAACTCGTATTTTTCCGCCAATTTCGTGACCGTTTCAATCGTTTCGTTTAAGCGCGTCAAAATCCAATGGTTAGCAACTGATTTTTCTCCATTTAAATCGATGTCTTCGTACGTAAATCCTTCCATGTTCATGAGCGCAAACCGTGAAGCGTTCCAAATTTTATTGACAAAGTTCCACGTCGCTTC
>NZ_JAILZV010000333.1 GCF_023512315.1 Anoxybacillus sp. | reverse complement strand
CCAAGTTCTTCCTCGACAATCTCGGTGCACAATTCAATGCACTCATCGCATATGTATACCCCAGGACCTGCTACTAATTTGCGGACTTGTTCTTGCGTTTTGCCGCAGAAAGAACATTTCAACTGCCCTTTCTCATCATTAAATTTAAACATCGTTTCACCCCTTGTGCAAAAATTCCATCGTCACTATGTACTACACGACATATCAAACTTATGTATTCGTCATTTTATCATAAACCGCGATGCAAATGCTAATAAAAAAAACGCTACATATTTGAAAAATTAGAAAATTCACATCTATCTTTTATTGTATGAAAGAACAAGGCACGAAAGACCTCGCGCCTTGTTCTTTATTGTTCCCAATCGATCGTATGTTATTGCGCTGCTTTGCTATGTTCTACAAGGAAGTCAACTACTTTTCGGAATTTCACATCTTCTTTTACAAGATCAAGGCTGCCGAGAAGCTCTTTAATTTTGTCCACTGTTAAATTGTAAGCTTCCGCCATTTTCTCAACTTCTGCGTTTACTTCTTCGTCCGTTGCTTCAATGTTTTCTGCTTTGGCAATGGCTTCAAGCGTCAACGTAATGCGCACTCGTTTTTCCGCATCTTCTTTCATTTGCTCACGCAACGCTGCTTCGTCTTGACCAGAGAATTGATAGTAAAGATTTAAGTTAAGCCCTTGCATTTGTAAGCGTTGGTCAAATTCACGCAACATACGATCTGTTTCTGTTTTAATCATCGCTTCTGGAATGTCAATTTCTGCATTTTCTGCTGCTTTTTCGACTACCGCATCGCGAAGAGCTGCTTCCGCTTCGTTGCTGCGCTCTTCTTGTAGTCTTGTGCGGATTTTTTCTTTTAATTGCTCAAGCGTTTCGACATCTTCTTCAACGTCTTTCGCAAATTCGTCATCAAGCGCTGGAAGTTGTTTTGTTTTTACTTCGTGCACTTTAATTTTAAATACCGCTGGTTTGCCTGCTAACGCTTCTGCGTGATATTCTTCTGGGAACGTTACTTCGATATCTTTTTCTGCCCCTGCTTCTAAGCCGATTAATTGCTCTTCAAAACCAGGGATGAACGTGCCAGAACCAATCACAAGCGAATAGTTTTCTGCTTTTCCGCCTTCGAACGGCTCGCCATCGACAAACCCTTCAAAGTCGATAACCGCTGTGTCGCCCTCTTCAATTTTTCCTTCTTTGACGACAAGCTCTGCGTAGTTTTCTTGAAGGCGTTTTAAGTCGTTTTCGACATCTTC
>NZ_JAILZV010000332.1 GCF_023512315.1 Anoxybacillus sp. | reverse complement strand
TTTTCCACGGGAAAAATGCAGATTGAACACGACAATTCTGTTGAAGAAATCATTAAAGAGGTTGAGAAAGCTGGTTATAAAGCCTCTCTCGTTTCAAATAGACGAGCCAAAACGGATATGCCAACAACACAATCAAGTAACAATCTTCTTTTATTATCAGGGTTCTTTTTATTATTTGGTTTTCTTGGTTCTCTAACTGATATGTCTCCTTTTGTTGTGAATGTTCTATATGCTTTATCCATATTGATTGGTGGATATAAGCCAGCTAAAAGTGCTTATTACGCTATAAAAAGTCGTTCCTTAGATATGAACGTATTGATGACCGCTGCGGTGATTGGAGCTGCTATAATCGGTGAATGGCTTGAAGGGGCTACCGTAGTTTGGCTGTTCGCATTGGGGAATGCTTTACAAATTAAATCCATTGAAAAGACTAGAAACTCCATTCGCAGTTTGCTTGATTTAGCGCCACCCGAAGCGTGGGTAAAACAAGGTCAGGACTTAATTAAAAAACCTGTAGAAGAAGTAGCTATTGGAGATATCATTGTTGTTAAACCAGGTGACAAAATTCCATTAGACGGTGAAGTTGTTCAAGGCGAATCAAGCGTAAATCAAGCACCGATTACAGGTGAGTCTATACCAGTTGACAAGCAAATTGGCGATACGGTTTATGCAGGAACCATTAACGAACACGGCTCCTTAGAAATCAAAGTTACGAAGCTTGTTGAAGATACGACCATTTCGAAAATCATTCATTTAGTGGAAGAAGCACAAGAAAAGAAAGCACCAACACAAGCATTTGTTGATAAATTTGCACAAATTTATACACCTATTGTCTTTGCACTAGCATTAGCGGTAATGATTTTTCCTCCTCTACTTGACTTTGGAACTTGGGGAGATTGGTTTTATAGAGGGTTAGAACTATTAGTTGTCGCTTGTCCTTGTGCATTAGTTATCTCTACACCTGTAGCCATTGTTTCAGCAATCGGAAATGCCGCCAAGAACGGTGTTCTGATTAAAGGAGGCGCTTTCTTAGAGACAGCTGGATCCATTAATGCGATTGCGTTCGATAAGACGGGTACTTTAACCGAAGGTAAGCCAAAAGTATCACAAGTAATACCGATCAATACGACTGAAACAGATTTGTTATCGATTGCTCGTACTTTAGAGGAATATTCTACTCACCCAATTGCATTGGCTGTGGTTAATTATGCAAAAGAAAAAGAAATTCCTTCTCGAAATGGGGAATTATTTAAGAGCATTGTCGGTAAGGGTGTTCA
>NZ_JAILZV010000331.1 GCF_023512315.1 Anoxybacillus sp. | reverse complement strand
TTTATGGTAAAATGGAAGAAATACCGCCGCGAAATTAAGCGAGCACCGGAATGGCCGTGGTTGACGATGCTGTCGGCAGTAGATAATCGAACAAAGGTGGTGGATGAAGAAATGTTGCATGAATTGGAAGAATTGGCACGGAGTGAACAAGAAATTTTAGAAGCGTTGGAAGAGTGGGAAAGTTTAAGCGTGGATCCGGAAAATCGCTACGCATACGAAATGCGGCTCAAATGGCTGCTTGATCAATTAACGAACATCCGAAGCGAGCGCGAGGCGATTGAAGAAGGCTGGAAAAAGGGATTAGAGCAAGGGAAAGAAGAAGGCTTGAGAGAAGGCATGAAAGAAGGCGTGAAACACCTCGTTCGTACGATGGCGAAAAAAGGAATGAATGCGAAAGACATTGCCCATTTGACGGATTTAACGGAAGAAGAAATACGTGAGTTGCTTAATGAGGAAGGGGGGAGATAGCGCTCCTTTTTTCATCGTAAGGTAAGAAAGTATAAAATTTTACGATTAGGTGGAGCGTTGTCTAGCTCCAAGCGCCATCGGCTCGAGTCGTTCCGCCTCTTCTTTCGGCGGCGACATATTGAGTTCGCTTCCTTGAAATATCCCACGCAAGCCAAAGCTTTGCTTTGGCTGAGCCTCCTCGGTGGGGCTTGTGCGATCTTCGCCGATAGGCGGGCGCTTTGCGCTTTTCTTAAACGGTGCTAGGCACTGTTCGATTTGTTTTCTACGTTTTACGAACAGGACGTCGCTTTGGCGTCCTTTTTTGGTGATTGCATAAGAAAATGGTGCCAAACAGTGTGATGCGATGTTGTATAATGAACAGAGCAAGGTGAGATACATGTACATAAGCAACGGATTTGCACTAATTGTGTTTAGTCTTTTATTTTTCCTGCTTGGGATTAGCGGTATTTTTAGACTAACTGATCCGATGGGCTTATTTGACCGAGTGCTAGGATTAGTTCTTGTTGTATTAGGTTTTCTAGGTGCTTTTCTAGGCATGAAGACGTGGTGGGGAGATCGGAAGCTAAGAAAAAAGCGAGATAGGAAGATCGATCGTGACAACATATGGAATTAGCCAAACCGTATTTGAGCGTCTAATGGCATATTTCCAAAGCGAGGAAGGTATTCAAAAAGTCATTTTATTCGGTTCGCGGGCAAAAGGGACGGCGCGTTACAACTCCGATATTGACTTGTGCATCGATTATACAGGAAAGCAAAAATGGAAAGTCATCGATGCGATTGATGAAATCGTCGGCATTTATTCGTTTGATGTGTTGTTT
>NZ_JAILZV010000330.1 GCF_023512315.1 Anoxybacillus sp. | reverse complement strand
GAGTTTTGTCGAAAAATATTTTTTTGGCACCCCTAAGATGCCAAGAAACCTTGATATATCAACATTTCTAGAGGGAGTGTATTAAGTGGATTTTAATTATTGTTGTAAATTATCATTTTATCCCCGAATAAAACGCCTTCTTTTTTGCAAATTCCTTCGGGATATACTTCTCCCCTTTTCTGAAACAGTATGCTAAATTTTTAGTGAATTGTTTCGGAGGGGGAGGACGAGATCGTGATTCAGTTGTATGACTTTGGGATCGATGTGCAAACCTATGCGAATCGAGGGAAACAAAATGCGTTTCCGTCCATCCATCGTTGTCCACATTGTCAGGCAAAACGAATCCTTTATCGTCATGGCTATTACGAACGAAATGCATTGGTGGGGCAAGACGCCTATCGGATTTGGATTGCTCGTTATCGGTGCGTGATATGCAAAAAGACGGTGACCGTGCTTCCCACGTTCCTCTTGCCGTATTTCCAATACACGATTTGGACGATTATCCACTGGCTCAAGGAACGCCTCTCCTCTCTCTTAGGCAAGGGGAAGGGTTCGTCCAAGTTTTTTCCTCTCCGACAGGGAGTGGATGTTTATATGCGTCGGTTTCTTGCTCATTTACCGTGGCTTCGTTGGTTTTTTCAAACCAAAGGGAAACAAATCCCTAGATTGTCCGATGAACCACTCGTGCAAGCCCAAGAGTGGATACAACACCTAGAGAGGGATGGGTTGGAGAAACTCGTCGAAGCGATGTGGAAGGAACAATCGACTCATTTTTTAGCGAATAGATTCGGTGCCTAATTTGTTTCTTTTTGGTCCTATTTCCAAAAACAATCGATTCCACAAACCTTTTGCGTCGACGAGGAGAAAGGGATTCGGTATGATGGAGGCAGGACGAACCGATTGGTTCTTCCGCAACATCGGAGAAGGAGGAAACCTTGATGGACGAATCAATGAGACAAGAAATCGCCCTATTTCGGTATGGATTGATCGCACCGTTAGTGAATGGGCAGGTCGATCCGAAATCGTACGTGAAGGAGGTGTCGACGCGCATGCATGCCGTTCCGCACTATGGCGAAAAACGGATCGCAGCGAAGACGATTCTAGACTGGTGCACCCAGTATAAAAAAGGCGGATTTGAAGCACTAAAACCGAAACGTCGAGCGGATCGTGGCCATTCTCGAAGACTGACGATGGAAGACGAAGAGCATATTTTAGCGTTACGAAAAAAATATCCCCATGCGCCGGTGACGGTGTTTTACCAACACCTCATCGAGCAGGGGGAAATAGAAAAACA
>NZ_JAILZV010000329.1 GCF_023512315.1 Anoxybacillus sp. | reverse complement strand
TGGCACTTTCATTCTACAGGAGATTCACAAGCAAGGGCTATTTTTATGCTTACTCGATTTTATCTAGCACCACGGGTGGGGATAAAATGATAATTTACATTAATCGCATGGAGGCAACTACAGTTTATCCTTTTTTATTAAATTGTTACGATGATTACTACCGTGGTCAAATTTCTGATACACAATTCGTTGAGGTAATCTCAATCATTGAAAACTTTTTAGTGAGAAGATTTGTATGTAATGTCCCTACAAATCAACTCAATAAAATTTTTAATAGCCTTTACAAAAATACGAAAGACGATATCTTTGATAATTTTATTAAATTGTTAAAAAATCATCTTCAATCAAAGAACTATCCGAAAGATAATGAATTTTTCAGCAGACTTATCGATGCAAAACTTTACGGAAGTGGAGAGCGTGGAAGAAAAACAAAATTAATACTGGAATCGATTGAAGAATTTTTTGAGCATAAAGAACAGGTAGATTTCGATAATTTGACTATTGAACACATAATGCCGCAGACACTCACACAATCATGGCAGGAATATCTAGGGGAAGAGTGGCAATTGGTGCACGATTTGTATTTGCACACGCTTGGAAATCTTACATTGACAGGATATAACTCAGAATTATCCAATGACGATTTTGACATAAAAAAAGAAAAATTAAAAGCAAGCCATCTTGAAATAAACAAATACTTTGAAAAGGTAACTTCTTGGAAAAAAGAAGATATAGAACAG
The DNA here is from genome assembly GCF_023512315.1 of Anoxybacillus sp. Lineage (GTDB taxonomy): Bacteria > Bacillota > Bacilli > Bacillales > Anoxybacillaceae > Anoxybacteroides. The sequence goes on along the minus strand of NZ_JAILZV010000329.1, from coordinate 558 downwards.
AGAGCTAAGCATTTAGCAGAAATATGTTTGAAAATTTGGCCGTATTTTGGAAATGAAAGAACAGATGCTGACGTTAGAGTGACAGGAACAAACCCAAAAGAACTATATATTTTAGGTCAGCAATTCGAAGTGCATTCATGGAGAGATGTTTTGGAAAATACAATGAATACGATTGCAGATTTGGAGCCGGAAAAATTTGAACAAATTATGGTGCAGTTCCCGAGGTTAGTAGGAAGAGATCCTAAAAAATTTCGAGCTATACGTCAATTAAAAAACGGGGCGTATATTGAGGTGAACTTAAGTGCTCAAAGTATACAGCGTTTTTGCGTACAAGCGATCGAAGCTATAGAGTTAACAACTGATGATTGGAAGGTTATTACCGAATAACTTCTTATGCATTAAGCTTGCGTGCCTGTGCACTGCGATCCGAAAAGTAGACAGTATAAATTCAGTTCACGTGAAGGAATCAGAGTGGTAAAGTTCTGGTTCCTTTCCTTTTCTCGTCTTTTTCCTAGTGTCTCAGAACCCCGTGAAACTGTCAAGGAGAGCACTTGACAG
>NZ_JAILZV010000033.1 GCF_023512315.1 Anoxybacillus sp. | reverse complement strand
AAAACGCATCGCGTCGGTGGAAAAGTGTTTGTCATTATGGGTGTGTTGGTTATGCTGACGGTATTTGCAGAAAGTGTATGGCGCTTTGTTCTTCTCATCATCATTGTGTTTGGTGGCACGATTTATTTGTTTGTCCAGTCATATCTCTTTTCGCGTAAATGAAAGGGGAGATTGGGTTGTTTGGGATGTCTATTCAGTTGTTTCTTTCTTTGTTTGTTCCTTTCGCACTTGTCATATATGGAAAGAAAAAAGGCTGGCTTTCTTGGAAAGCGTTTGGTGTCGGCGTACTTATTTTTGTATTATTTTCACAAGTGTTGGAGAAAGTTGTGCATATGCTTATGATTGACTCGAGCGGTACATCATTAAAAGGCACAAATAACGTTTGGGCGTTTGTTGCTTATGGATCGTTAGCAGCTGGGATATTTGAGGAGATAGGGAGATATGTCGGATTTCGTTTCATGTTAAAAAACAATCGAACGTATGGGGATGGATTATCATTCGGTCTAGGACATGGGGGAATGGAAGCTGTGATCATTGGGGGACTTAGTGCCGTAAATATGATGGTGATGTCTCATCTCGTTCAAACAGGCCAGTTCGAGCAAGTTGCTTCCTCTCTTCCCGCTACACAAGTGGAGATGCTCAAAACGATGCTAAATCAGCCTGATTGGATGTATGTAGTAGGTGGGATCGAGCGAATGTTTGCAATCGCGATCCATATTGCCCTTTCTCTTCTCGTTCTATACGGGGTTCGGAAGGGGCAATTTCGTTATGTAGTGTATGCGATTTTCATTCATGCGTTCATTGATGTTGTCCCTGCGTTATATCAAGTGAAAATCATTTCCAACGTTTGGACGGTCGAAACGCTCCTCGCTTTCATCGCAATCGCTTCGCTTGTTTTCATTCGACACCTGAGCGGAAAGTTCCATTGCTTTTCTTGACTTTTCGCTCGATGCCACAACAATTTTTGTTAAATATCTCCCTCGCCAATAAGCGAGGGAGATTGCCGATGGTTTAGCTGTTTTTTCGTTCCACAAGATTAATGCCAATCCCCATGAATACGACGCCCATGAAAAATAAGATGCTCATCGGGTACAGCAATTCTGTAATGGAACGACCATAGACAGCAGCCCCTTTGAGTAGTTCCATGCCGTACGTCAATGGAACGATTTTTGCTAGTGCTAATAAAACGTTAGAAGAAACAATTTCTAGCGGCCAATACGCGCCACCAATCATTGCCATGCTGACGGCAAGTAAAGAAATAAGCGCTTGAAATTGCTGCTCATTTTTAACGAGTCCGACAAGCAACATCGAAAAGGCGACGATGGAAAATACGTATGGCACTAACAAGATGAGCAGTTCGGCAAATTGTCCGTGGAAACGAATGCCTAACCCAAAACGAAACACGGAGAAAATGAGTACGATTTGAAGGTAGCCAATCATAAAACTATACAGCAGATTCCCTGTGTATATTTCCCATTTTTTGAGACGGGAAAGAATCATTCGGTTCCACACCCCTTCGCGTTTTTCTTTCAATAGTTGCAGCACTTGAAACGCGACGGTATAAATAACGAAAAAGAGGGAAAAGCCGAAAATCGGCTGCATCTGTGAATCAATGATCGCCGCATGCTTTCCACGGAAATTCATCGTTTTCACCGTGAACGCAGGGTGTTCTTTTGCTTCGTTTACGATATGGATAGCTTTTTCGACGGGAATATGTGCATGTGTAGCAATGGCGTTTGCTTGCTCTTTTTCGCTATATACTTTTTGGACATACTGCCGTAGAAAAAATGTATTTCCTGTTTGTGAGGTGATGAGTAACGTAAAATCATGGTTGGAAAGCTCGATTCCTGCTTCTACTTTTCCTTCTTCTACGAGCGTGTGCATTTTACTTTTTTCCATTAGCTCGAAGCGAAACGATGGCGACTTGTTCAGCGACTGAAGGAGTTCGTTTGTTTCGTGCGAAGCAAGGGTGCTAGCAACTGGTACTTTTATTTTCTTTTCACTTGAAGCACCGATGATGGAAGCCATTGCAATGCAAACGATTGACATAATAATGACCATCCAAGGGTTTCGCAAAAACAGCCGGAATTTCGCCGATAAAATGCTAATCATGATTCGTTCCCCCTTTTCGGAAAAGCCCATATCGATAACAACAATGTCGCGATGCTAAAAAGGCATAAATAGATGACTGAATGGGCGACGTCGCTGAAATGGTATCCTTGTAGCAGTTTTAAATAGGCGTTCATGCTTGCTCCGTTCGGCGTTAGCGTTCCGATGGTGCTAATGAAATCGGACAATTGACCAGCAGGAAAATAGCTGCCGCCAACAAGTGAAAAGATCGTCACGAGAACGGTTTGGAAAAAGCGCGACGCTTGTTCGGAATTGGTACGGAAATTTAATGCGGTCAATAATACAGCCAACCCACCGACCGCTAGCGAAAGCGATAAGGTCACGACGAAAAATGCAGGGATATCTGTCCATGTAATGTCATATATGACCGACGTTAAGCCGTACAAAATAAACAGTTGCAAGCATGCAAGCAGCGTCGCTGAAAGGAAAATGCCTGCCATATATGCCCATCTTGACACATTGGCTAACAACATTCGATCGAATACGTGGGAGCGCTTTTCTTCAAACGCATAACTTCCGATGTTCGAAGCGATGTATAGGGCGAACATGACACTCATTCCAACCGTATAATAGGTGACCGCACGAAGGGGCTCTTTTTTCGTCATCGTTTCCATTTTGCCGTTTACATGTGCAGCAATGTTTGCTGATGCATGGGTAATTCCTGCTTTGTGAAGAGCAGTAGCAATGGAATATTGCCGTTGAAAATCATCTACAATTTGCCGAACCATTTCGGCTGTCCATGCTTTTTCTTCGTTCGTATAAAAAATAATACGAGGTGGCGCTTCCTTTTGTAGTAGCAAATGTTCTAGCATTTGGTGCGTAAACCCGTCCGGCACGTGAATGATTACTGCATAGCTGTCCTTTTGGCGGACTTTCTCTAGTTGAGCTGGTGGTACATCAATGATGCGAATATATTTTTTTACTGATTTGTCGCCAAACACGTCTTGTTTTAGTACGGTAATCGGCGCGATCGAATGAGCGGCTTCAATTAGCAGTTGCTTTTTTTCTTGCGGGATGTTCATCGTGTCTATTTCATGTATAAATGTTTGCCGCTCTTGTTGTTCGTTTCCTTCGTTAACAAACGCAACTTTTGCATGAACTGCTGCATGATCTCCGTCCATAATATTTCCGAGCGCAAACCCTAAAATCGTAATTAATACAAGCGGCATCCCGAGGAGAATAAGCACTTCATGACGGTTTCGCACCAACAGTAGCAGCTGTTTTTTGACAAACGCTCCAATCATTCGAATCCCCCTAATCACGTAATGCTCGACCGGTTAGATGTAAAAATACATCTTCTAGTGTCGGCGTTTTCATTTCGATGGACATCAGCACGGTGTCCGTTTGTTCCGCTAGCTGAAATAATAGGCGGAAGATGTTCACTTCTTTTGGGGACAGCATCGTGATGACGCGGTCTTGGACAGCGATATGGCGAATGACTGGCTGGGCGTGTAATGCATGTAGAAACGGTTCCGTTAGTTTTTCCACTTTTATCTCGACCGTATGTTCTGCTGATAAAATGTTTTTAATTTCGTTTGTCGTTCCTGAAGCGATAATGCAACCTTTATCCATAATGTAAATACGGTCGCATAAAAATTCAACTTCCTCCATGTAGTGGCTGGTGTAAAGGACAGTCATCTGTTTTTCTTCGTTTAGCCGCTTCACGGTTTCTAAAATATAGTTACGGGATTGTGGATCAATGCCGACGGTCGGTTCGTCCATAATTAATAGCTTCGGTTCGTGCAAAAGGGCAGCTCCGATGTTTAATCGCCGCTTCATCCCCCCAGAAAAGTGTTTCACTAAATCGTTTTGTCGGTCGGTTAGTCCGATGAGCGCTAATACTTCCTCGACTTTTTTTTGTAGCTGTGCGCCTGACAGGCGATGGATGCTTCCGAAAAACCGCAAATTTTCTTTTGCGGATAAATCAGAATAGAGCGCAAGTTCTTGCGGAACGATTCCTAGCGCGTTGCGAAGCATTGCTGGGTTTTTCAAGGTGCTTTTTTGATGAAAGCGCACATCCCCGCTTGATGGGGGAATTAATGTCGAGAGCATCGAAATGGTCGTTGATTTGCCAGCTCCATTTGGTCCAAGCAACCCAACAATTTCCCCTTGTTCTAAATATAAATTAACCCGATCGACCGCTTTCGTTTGTTTAAATTGTTTCGTTAGTTCTACTGCTTCTAACATTTTTTCTCCTCCTTCCGTTCTCGTATGTATCGTACGATATTTTTCATTCGCTGCTTACTATCTTCCGTCATCATTTTGCGAACAGAGCTATGACTTTAGTCACTTTCTAAAAAAATAAACCGTCCAATAAGACGGTTATACAAGATCGTGTTTAATCGCATAAATGGCTAATTGTGTCCGGTCGCGTAATTCTAATTTTTGCAAAATTTGCGTAATATGATTTTTGACGGTTCCGACGGATAGGTGAAGAGTTTCCGCAATTTCTTTGTTTGTTTTTCCTTCTCCAACTAATTGGGTAATGGCAAGTTCACGAGGGGTTAACGGAATTGTTACCGGCTCGCGTTTTGTATGTTCTAAGAGGCGCGGCACCACTTTCGCTGCTACTTCTTCATGAATCGTCATTCCGCCGTTCATACAGCTATAAATAGCGTCAATAAGTTTTTGGCGTTCGGCTGTTTTTAGCAAAAACCCACTTGCTCCGTCTTTTAATGCTTGAACGGCATATTCATCATCGTTAAACGTTGTTAACATTAAAATTTTAATATGTGGCCACCGTTTTTTGATGATTTTTGTTGCTTCTAGCCCGTTCATGCCAGGCATGCGAATATCCATTAGCACAAGATCGATAAGGCGAGTTTCGATTTGTTGCACAGCTTCTAGTCCATTTGCTGCCTCTGCGACGACTTTCAGCTGTTCATCTTGCTCAATCATCATTTTTACCCCTTGTCTGACAAGCGCTTGATCTTCTGCGAGTAAAATACGAATCAACTTTACCCCTCCTTGATTGGAATCGTCCCTTGGACGGTAAACTCACTATCGGTTTGGAAAATATGCACCGTCCCCCCGATTTGCTTGATGCGTTCCTGCATATTCGTTAGTCCGAACCCAAGCTGAAACGCCTTTGGTTGGGCAATCCGGTTTTTGATGGAAAACTCTAAATCGCCAACGGCCGATTTGCCTAATGTGACAAACACTTCTCGTGATTGAGCATGGCGCATCGCATTCGTCAGCGCTTCTTGAATGACGCGGTAAAGGGCGATATTTTGCTCATTCGATAGCTTTGCTGTTAATGCCCCTTGCTTTGTAGTAAAATGAACCATAATATGGCTTTCAGATTCTAATTTCCGAATTAATTGCAAAACCGAGGAAATACCAGCATGTTCTTCTGTTTGCAGCGCTTTGACTGCCTGTCGTGTTTCCTCTAAACTTTCGCGCACAAGTGCTTGCAGTTGTTTATATTCTTCTTTCCGTTCACGAATAGACAACATTTCTAGCTGCATGAGTAAGGCTGTTAATTTATGGCCGACGGAATCATGAATGTCGCGGGCAATTTTCGTCCGTTCTTCGAGCCGTGCTGCTCGCTCTGTTTCATAGTAGGAGCGTTTTAGGCGCCGATATTCTCCTAATAGCTGTTCGTACAGTTCTTTTTGTTCTTCGCGTTCCTTTACGCATTCATTCAAAACAATTGCAATGGCGGAAAAAATGGCAAATGCGATGAGCCATTCGCTTTCGTTTCGTTGCCAGAGCAACGTGACAACGGATGAACAGAAAAAAGTGATGGCTGCGAATACACGAAACGCTGAAACGTTCAGCTGAAAAATTGCCTCTACATAAAGATAAAGAAACATGAGTAAGATGTACATATTGTTTGCGAGCGGATGAAGAGATTCCTCTAGCAAAAGAAGACAGTCGATGAAAATGAATAGCAGAAGTGGACGTTTAGTAATCGCAAGAAAAAAATAAGCACTAATGGCACAGGCGCTTATGAATAAAATCGCTGGAAGCTTGCCGGTGTGCTGAAAGTGTCCATATAAATACCCAAGCCATAAACTAGCGAATACAAATAGACGAATCATAAATCGTTTCATCGCTATACCCTCATCTTTCTAATCGGTCTATTTTCTACCATACTAAAAGAAAAGGAGGGGCGTCAATACGAGCATCGCACTTATATGTTGTGATAGAATAAAAGTTATATATGGCATGAGGAGGATGGATATCATGAAACAACTCCATATTGGAAAATCTGGTCTACTCGCATCAGAAATCGTGCTAGGGTGCATGAGAATTGCAGAAATGTCTGTTTCTGAGTTGTCGCGCTATATAGACGAAGCGCTCGAAGCAGGGATTACGATGTTTGACCACGCCGATATTTACGGGAAAGGACGCTGTGAAGAGCTGTTTGGCGAAGTGCTTGCGTCTCGCCCTGATTTGCGCGACCGCATCCATATTCAAAGCAAATGTTCGATTCGCGATGGCTATTATGATCTTTCAAAGGAACATATTTTAGCTTCGGTTGATGGGATTTTACAGCGGCTGCAAACCGACTATTTAGATATTTTACTTCTTCACCGACCAGATACGCTGATGGAACCAGAAGAAGTAGCGGAGGCGTTTGACCAGCTATATGCAAGCGGAAAAGTCCGCCATTTCGGGGTGAGCAACTTCAACAGCATGCAAATCGAGCTACTACAAGCGTATGTCAAACAGCCGATTATCGCCAATCAAATGCAGTTTAGTATGATGCACGCGAATTTAGTGACGAGCGGCATTCAAGCAAACACGTTATTTGACGGGGCAGCTGACCGCGACGGCCATATTTTAGAATATTGCCGTCTAAAAAATATCACCATCCAAGCGTGGTCTCCTTTCCAATACGGCTTTTTTGAAGGAGTGTTCATTGACAACGAGAAATTTCCGGAAGTTAATGAAGTGCTTGGCCGGCTTGCCGAAGAAAAAGGGGTAAGCAAGTCAGCGATTGCTGTCGCTTGGATTTTGCGCCATCCAGCGAACATGCAAGTCATCGTTGGCACAACAAACGCCGCTCGTTTAAAAGACATTTGCCAAGCGAGCCACGTACAGCTCTCACGAAAAGAATGGTACGATATTTACCGCGCGGCAGGGCATCGGTTGCCGTAATGATGAAAACACTTTTTTGGCAGTAGCCGAAAAAGTGTTTTTTCATGAGTCGCTTCGCTTTTTTTCTAACGCCCGAAGCAAGACATGCACATTTTTTTTGTTCGCCATAATCGGCGAATAAATGTACGAAAACGTTCGATGAAACGGCGGGTAGTTTAACGGAAGAATCGATAAGTGTCCGTGTTGAACATCGCGCATCACGACACTGCGCGACAGGAGCGACAGGGCGTTGCCGGTGATGAGCGCCTCTTTAATGCCTTGGTTGCTGCTAATGATCATAAGCGATTTTACTTTTAGCCCGTTCGAGCGAATAAAATGGTTAAAATATTCCCGAGTGCCCGACCCGACTTCCCGCGTCACCCACGCTTGATTTTGCAAATCCGCAATCGCCACTTCTGCTTTATGAACAAGTTCGTGGTCGTTCGATGCAACGATGACGAGTTCGTCTTGCATAAACGCGTGGACGGACAGCTCTTTTTCGTTCGTCTGTCCTTCGATTAAGCCGATGTCGGCCTGAAACGAGCGGACAAGTTCAACAATTTCTTTCGTATTGCCGATAACGACCTCTAGTTCGAGCTCGGGGTAGTCGTTTTGCATGTCAAATAAGATCGGCGGCAAAATATATTCCCCAATTGTAAAACTAGCCCCGATTTTGAGCGTCCCTTTGACGGAATGGTGGTGCTCTAAAATGTCTTGTTTCGTCTGTTCATACAGCGCAATCATTTGCTTGGCACGGTCGTATAGCATTTCCCCAGTCGGCGTCATTTGCAGCCGTTTCGGGGAACGAACGAATAGCTTCGTCTGAAACTCTTTTTCTAAATTTTTAATATGCAAACTGACGCTAGGTTGGGATAAATGAAGAATTTCTGCTGTTTTCGTAAAATTTTTCACTTCGGCTAACGTCACGAACGTTTTTAATTCTTCGTAGTACAAGCCTCATTCTCCTCTGAATTATTAGAAATATTAATAGCTTTCATAATTTATATTTATTTTACTAATTTTCAGTTTTACAGTAAAGTGTAGTAATAAACCACACTTAATTTATAGGAATAATGGAAATATAATTGAGGCGTAAGCAAAGAGGTGAAGAGTGTGCAATTTCACGTAACAAATAGTCCATTTAGCGAACAGCAAGTCGAATTGCTCAACCGGCTTTGGCCGACGTTGACGCCAGGGCAAAAGCTTTGGTTGAGCGGTTATTTAGCTGCCACCGAATCAGCCGGTTTACCGGTGCAGCAAGAAGCCCCTGTATCGAAAGAAGTCACCGTTCTTTACGGATCGCAAACAGGAAACGCACAAAAACTAGCAGAAAAAGCAGGAGAAGCGCTTAAAAGCCGCGGGTTTCACGTCACCGTTTCCTCGATGCTTGATTTTAAGCCAAACGAGTTAAAAAAAATCAATACGCTCCTAATTGTCGTTAGCACATACGGAGAAGGCGAGCCGCCGGACAATGCGTTATCGTTTTACGAATTTCTTCATAGCAAGCGCGCACCAAAACTTGATCATCTTCGCTTTTCGGTATTGGCGCTTGGCGATACGTCGTATGAGCATTTTTGTAAAACGGGAAAAGACTTTGATAACCGGCTAGAGGAGCTAGGCGGAAAACGGTTATACGCACGCGTCGATTGCGATGTTGATTACGAAGAAAAAGCAGCGCAATGGCTGGATGGGGTGCTTAGTGAGTTAGAGAAGCAAGGAGCAGTTTCCGTGGCAGCGCCACAACCGACACAAGCACCATCGACCGCACTTTATTCGCGAAAAAACCCGTTCGAAGCGGAAGTATTAGAAAATATCAACTTAAATGGACGCGGTTCAAATAAAGAAACGCGCCATATTGAATTATCGCTCGAAGGTTCAGGATTGGTATTTGAACCAGGCGATGCGCTCGGTGTGTTTCCAAAAAACGATCCGGAGTTAGTTGATCTGATCATTCAAGAGATGAGATGGGATCCAGAAACGTTGGTTTCCGTCGATCAAGAGGAAGAACCGTTGCGGGAAGCGTTACTATCGCGTTTAGAAATTACGGTATTGACAGAGCAGCTACTACAACAATTAGCGGAGTTTTCGCAAAATCGCGAATTTCATGCCCTTCTTTCGCCAGAACAAGAAGCGAAGCGAAAAGACTATATAAAAGGGCGCGACGTATTGGATGTCCTTCGTGAGTTCGGTCCGTGGGAGATGACGCCAGAGCAGTTTGTATCTTCCCTACGGAAGTTGCAGCCGCGTTTCTATTCAATCGCAAGCAGTTTAGCGGCGTACCCAGAAGAAGTGCATATCACCGTTGGCGCCGTTCGTTATGAAGCGCATGGACGTTTGCGGAAAGGCGTTTGCTCGACGTTTTGTGCGGAGCGCCTGCACATTGGCGACAAACTTCCGGTGTTTATCCATCACAATCCGAACTTTAAACTGCCAAAAGATGCGAATACGCCAATCATTATGATCGGACCAGGTACGGGGGTTGCCCCATTCCGTGCCTTCATGCAAGAGCGGGAGGCGATTGGAGCAAAAGGAAAATCATGGCTGTTTTTTGGCGACCAACATTTCGTGACTGATTTCTTGTATCAAACAGAATGGCAAACGTGGCTAAAAAACGGTGTGTTAACGAAAATGGATGTCGCGTTTTCACGCGATACGAAAGAAAAAGTGTATGTCCAACATCGCATGCTTGAGCAAAGCAAAGAGCTGTTCCGCTGGCTAGAAGAAGGCGCTGCCGTTTACGTTTGCGGCGATAAACAACATATGGCGCGCGATGTTCATCAAACGCTGATTGATATTATCGCAAAAGAAGGAAAGATGACAAACGAACAAGCGGAAGCGTATGTAGTTGAGATGCAAAAACAAAAACGGTACCAACGCGATGTGTATTAAGGGGGGATGAGCATGGAGAATTTTGTATTGAAAGCACCAGATGGACCGCCAAGCGACGTCGAGCGCATTAAACAAGAAAGCAACTATTTACGCGGCACGTTGAAAGAAACGATGGAAGACCGCATTACTGCCGGCATTCCAGAAGATGACAACCGGTTAATGAAGTTTCATGGCAGCTATTTGCAAGATGACCGCGATTTACGAGCCGAGCGGCAAAAGCAAAAGCTAGAGCCAGCGTATCAATTTATGATCCGCGTTCGTACTCCAGGCGGTGTAGCGACACCCGAACAGTGGCTTGCGATGGACGAATTGGCGCGGACATATGCGAACGGAACGTTGAAGCTTACGACACGGCAAGCGTTTCAGTTTCACGGCGTATTAAAATGGAACATGAAAAAAACGCTGCAAGCAATTAACGATGCTCTATTTACGACGTTAGCGGCCTGTGGTGATGTGAACCGAAACGTCATGTGTAACCCAAATCCGTACCAATCAGAAGTGCATACGGAAGTGTATGAATGGGCGAAAATGTTAAGCGACCATTTATTGCCGCGCACGAGAGCGTATTACGAAATTTGGTTGGATGAAGAAAAAGTAGCGGGTACGCCAGAAGTAGAGGAAGAACCGATTTACGGTCCGCTGTACTTGCCGCGGAAATTTAAAATCGGTATCGCTGTTCCACCGTCAAACGATGTCGATGTGTTTTCGCAAGACCTCGGGTTTATCGCGATTGTCGAACAAGGAAAACTCGTTGGCTTTAATGTAGCGATCGGCGGCGGGATGGGAATGACGCACGGCGACCGCACGACGTATCCACAGTTGGCGAAAGTGATCGGTTTTTGTAAGCCGGAACAAGTCATTGACGTAGCGGAAAAAGTCGTCACGATTCAGCGCGATTACGGCAATCGCTCGGTGCGGAAACATGCCCGTTTTAAATACACGATTGACCGGCTTGGGTTGGAAGTTGTAAAGAAAGAATTAGAGCGCCGGCTTGGCTGGGAGTTAGAAGAAGCGCGCCCTTATCATTTCGAACATAACGGCGACCGTTATGGCTGGGTCGAAGGCGTGAACGGAACGTGGCATTTTACGTTGTTTGTTGAGGGCGGACGGGTGAAGGATACAGATGATTATCCGCTCATGACCGGCTTGCGAGAAATTGCAAAAGTTCATACGGGCGATTTTCGCTTGACTGCGAACCAAAATTTAGTGATTGCTAACGTGCCAAGCGAGAAAAAGGCAGAAATTGATGCGCTTATTAAGCGATACGGATTGACAGACGGCAAACGTTACAGCGCCCTTCGTCGCAATTCGCTTGCGTGTGTCGCTTTGCCGACGTGCGGATTGGCGATGGCGGAAGCGGAGCGATATTTGCCAAAACTGCTTGACAAGATCGAAGAAATTGTGGAAGAAAACGGGCTTCGTGACGAAGAAATAACGATTCGCATGACGGGCTGCCCGAACGGCTGTGCTCGCCACGTGCTAGCCGAAATTGCCTTTATCGGCAAATCCGTCGGCAAATATAATATGTATCTCGGTGCGGCGTTTGACGGCAGCCGCCTTGGCAAACTGTATCGGGAAAATATCGGAGAAGAAGAAATTTTAGCGGAACTTCGCGTGCTTCTTTCCCGCTATGCGAAAGAACGGCTCGATGGCGAACATTTTGGCGACTTCGTCATTCGCGCTGGCATCGTAAAAGAAGTAACGGACGGAACGAATTTTCATGAGTAAGAGAGTCGTTGAATGGCGACTCTCTTTTTTTACCATCCAACGATTGACTTACGAGTCAAAATTCCATATACTAGAATTGACTATTGAGTCAAAACATTTAAGGGGGCGAGGATATGCCTGTTGTGGACATTCGCCAGTTAACGAAAATGTACAAAAAAAAATCGCGGGATTGAGGACATTACGTTTTCGATTGAGGAAGGCGAAATTTTTGGATTTATTGGTCCGAACGGTGCAGGAAAAAGCACGACAATTCGCACGCTATTAAACTTTATTTATCCGACAAGCGGGAGTGCGACGATTTTTGGGAAAGATATCGTGAAGGACGCAAAAGAAATTCGGCAGCATGTCGGCTATTTACCATCGGAGATTCATTATTACGACGATATGAAAGTCATCGATTTGCTTACGTATTCGGCCCGTTTTTACAAGGCAAACGAACAGCGCATCAAAACGTTAGCAGCACGGCTTGACCTAGATTTGCACAAAAAAATCGAAGACCTTTCGTTTGGAAATCGGAAAAAGGTTGGAATTGTGCAGGCGCTGTTGCACGAACCGAAGCTACTCATTTTAGACGAACCGACGAACGGGCTTGACCCACTCATGCAAAATACGTTTTTTGAACTTCTTTTCGAGGAACGAAAAAAAGGGGCGACAATCTTTTTCTCTTCCCACATTCTTTCCGAAGTGCAAAAACTGTGTGACCGCGTCGCCATTATTAAAGAAGGAAAACTTATCCAAGTCGAAACGGTCGAACATTTAACGAAAAAGAATTTGAAATACGTAACAATCGTGTTAGAACAAGGGACGCAGCTAGACGTTCATTTAGACGGTGTCGTGAAAAAAGAAGAAAAAGGGAGCGAAATAACGTTGCTTTACAAAGGAGAGATAAAGCAGCTGATTCATCAGCTAGACCGCTTGCCATTGAAAGACGTCGTCATTAGCGAACCGACGTTAGAAGATATCTTTTTGCATTACTATGAAAAGTGAGGAGGGAAACCGATGATTTTCATGCGCGAATGGAAGCGGAATATGAAGGCATTAGTCATTTGGTGCGTTGTGATGAGCGGGCTCATATTGTTGACGTTAAGCATTTTTCCTCAGTTTGCCCAGCAGCAAAAAGAATTGACAAAACTGCTTGAAGCATACCCGGAATCGATTAAAAAAGTGTTCGGAATGAACGAACTAAACATGGGGGAATTGCTAGGGTTTTACGCGGTTGAAATTTACATGATGACGACGTTATTAGGCAGCATTTATTCGGCAATTTTAGCCTCTAGCATTCTGGCAAAGGAAGAGAATGAAAAAACGATTGAGTTTTTACTATCCAAACCGGTGACAAGAAGCCGGATTGTCACGGAAAAATGGTTGGCGGTAGTCGTCAATATCCTCATTTTTAACGGGGTTTCGACGATCGCAAGCATCGTTGGGTTTCAGTTTGCGAAAAACCCGGACGTTCCAGTTTCGACGTTTAGTTTGCTTGTCGTTGCGACGATATTGCTTCACTTAACATTTGGCGCGCTTTCTTTTTTGCTTTCTGCCTTAATGAGAAAAACGCGAAATATTCTTTCCATTTCGCTCGGCATTGTGTTGGCTGCATATTTTCTTCATGTCATGGCAGGCATTTCTGAAGACTTAGCGTTTTTGAAATATTTCACTCCGTTTAAGTATGTGGACGCAGCGCCGATTATTAACGACAAGCAACTAGAGCCGCTATATGTTTTTATTATGAGTGCCGTCGTTTTGCTTAGCGTGGCGATGTCGTATGTGGTATATAAAAAGAAAGATATTGTGTAGAGGTGTGAGCATTGTATTCATCGTTTGAAAAACAGCCGGAAGAAAAAAAGCAGACAATTATTCGCATTGCCATGGAAGAATTTGTGAAGCACGGATACGATAGGGCGTCAACGGATGTCATTACTAGCCGTGCCGGTATTTCGAAAGGGCTTTTATTTCATTACTTTAAAAACAAAAAAAACTTATACCTTTATGTCGTGACGTACGCGAAAAACTTATTGGCGGAAAAAGTGATGGAAGCGTTGCAATCTGTTTCAGCAACCGATTTTTTTGCGCGAGTGAAAGAAATTGCGCTCGCAAAGCAGCGAGTGCTTGCGCAATATCCGTACGAAACACAGCTCGCTGTTTCAGCGATGTTGACGCCGCCAGCCGCCGTCAAAAAAGAAATGGAAGAGCTATTACAGCAACATTACGAAACGTACGAAGAAGCGTTCATGCTTGAACATATCTTTTTAAAACAATTCATTCCGACCGAGAAACTCCGCGCCGACGTATCGGTCGATACGGTTATTGAGATGACGATGGCGATTGTGGAACATGTATCGCAAAAATACCAAAAACGATACCAAAGGAAACCATTTGACTTCCTTCTCCACTCCGACCATATTGTAAAAGAACTGGACGACTATTTCCGCATTATGCAATACGGGATTTATAAACAACGGTAGGGCGCTTATGGCGCTCTCTTTTTTTCCAAAATGTCTATACTCCTTGCTGTTTGTTGCATACGATACAGTACAGTAACTTAAAGGGGGTATCACGATGTTGAAGCGATGGAAAAATTTTTGGTTAGCGCTTGCCTCCTTGTGCTTGTTGTTGTTTCCGTTATGGTTAATAGGGGAAACGAATGCGTTGTTTACCGACCAAAAAGACGTTCCAAATAACACTATTTCCACAGCAACTTTAACCGTTTCTGTTTCGCCATCTCCTGTTTTTACCATTTCAAACTTAATTCCCGGCGATACGATCCAACGAACGATCACCATCAAAAATGACGGGACTGTTCCGTTTACTTATACGATTCAAGCTTCCAGTAACAACACGTTACTATGGACAGATAAAACAAACGGCTTACAGTTAACGATTGCAAAAGGGGCGACGACGTATTTTAGCGGACCGATTTCCGATTTAAACGCCGCATCCATTCCAAACACAACGCTTGCTCCGGGGGCGAGCGACCCACTGGATTTGACGATTACGTTTCCTGTTACAGCAAACAATACGTTTCAAAACTTAACAGACACGATTACGTTTACGGTGCAAGCGATGCAGCTGCCGGGGGCGGTGCGATGAAAAAAATCCATTGGCTATTGCTAATGTCGTTCTTTTTTTGTGTATGCGTTTGCTTGTTTTATGTAAACGGCTGGAGGGCAAACGTTGTATTGACAAACAGTATGGCGCCGACCGTACCGAAAGGCTCGCTCGTCATTACAAAGCCACTAGCGGAAAAAGAACCGCTAGTAGGGAAGATTGTGCTATTTTATTATTCACCGTTTAAAGCGTACGTGCTACATCGAGTGGAGGAGGAGTCTATCGGGCTTGAAACAAAAGGGGATGCAAACATGATTCACGACCCTGTGGCCATTAGCCGGGAAAATGTCCGCGGAGTGTATGTCATGCATATTCCGCTACTTGGTGCGTGGCTCAACGTCGTCAAATCATCCGTCTGGCTTATTGGCCTGCTTTTTTTGCTATTTTGGTGTCGCCGGTTGTTAATTTGTGTATTTCTTATCCTCTTTCCTCTCAACGCCCATGCAACGTTCCAGTCAGCAACGACTGCCCCAAGTTATGTAACAACAAGTTCGGGATTTTTCTTTTATTATTTGCTAGACAGCACCTCAGCGAAACAGCCCATGAACCAAAATGCATACGTATCTACCGGGCGAAACGCAACGCTCACATTAGATGTTGGTACCGTTTCAGGGGTTGTTAATTTTCACACGACCGTTTCTGATGCGTTTACGATTACGAATAAAACAAACGGGGCAAGAACGGTTTCACTGACGGTACAAAACGTTTCCCGACCGCCGCTTTCGCTCGTCGGCATCGATTATATTGTTAGCGTCCCGTCTTCGTTTTCGATCACAGCGGGCGGCACCGTTTCCATCCCGTTAGAAATAGCTTTTTTGCCGCTTCTTTCTATTCCAGGGACGTATCGAGGAGTAATCGTGATTTCGGATGGAGCTACCGGTCTTTCGTTTCAAGTGCCGATTACATTGCGCGTGAATTTGCTGTAGCTGTATCTTCTGGAAAGAAACTGTAGTATACTAATAGAAACGGTATAAAAGGAGGCGAAACGATGAGCGAACGTGCAGTGAAGACAGGGTATTTGCTTGGCATATCCCTTCTTGTCGCGGCGATCATTTATTTTTTTGCGGCGAATTGGCAAGGGTTTGATCGGTTGACGAAGGTGGCGTTAAGTATCGGGATGATGGGATTGTTTTACGGTGGGAGCGCGATTGTCGCTTATACAGTGAAGCGCCACCGGTTTTTAAGCCATTGGCTGTTTGTGTGCGGGGCGATTGCGTTTGGCATTTCAGTTGCACTAATTGGGCAAATTTACAATTCCCATGCCGACAGTTTTTGGCTTTTTCTTATTTGGCTCATTCCTAGCTCCTTTTTTGCTTTATTGACCCGCTATTCCCCTCTTCGTTTGTTGAGCATCTTATTATTACAGCTTACGTTTTGGTTTTATTATTTTCCGTCTTCTTATTCAATCGAACGAAGTGAATGGGAGTCGTTTGTGCTTCTTCTTTTGTTTGCCGTTAGTAATGCGGCCATTTTCGCCATTAGCCGCTCGACAATAGCGTACGCCGCCTATATCGCCATGCACGGTTGGTTATTCGTTTTGTTTGTCATCGGAATCACGGAGGAAAAATTCAACTTTTGGCCATATGCATATGCGTTTTTGTTTCTTGCCCTTTTTTATTTTCTCAAGCGGCGGTCGTACGTGTTACTGACAGGCGTTTTTGCCGGCGCGTTTTTCATCACACAATATTTCCGGTTTGTTGAACAGTATTTTCAAGAATGGGTGTTTTTCTCGGGCTTGTTACTCGCGGCAGCCGTTATTTATATGGGCGCCTTTTTAGTCAAGCGGACGGTGAAGCGCTCTTCTTCTGCCACCACCTCCTCTGAGGAGAAAGGGAAAGTGTTCGTCGCCTTGTTTCAAGCGCTTGTAACCGCTGTTGCTTCCGCGCTTGCTGTTTCGAGCGTGATGGGGCTTATCGCCTTATGGACGAATGATTTTTCCCCGTATGCATTGTTTTCGCTAGCAATCGGTGGGTTTGTCGTGCCAGCGCTCGTTTGGCGTAACGGCAACAACGTCGTGCGATATACGCTATTAGCTGTTGGCTATTTGCTTGGGGCGTTTAGCGCTTCTGGCGTTTCCGTTTGGCTTTTAGTGGGCTATAGCGTCATTTTAGCCGGGTTGTTTTTCCGTTCGACAATAGGGGTGCGCATCTTAACGGCCGTCGCTCTGTCCGTTTATGGTGCAATCATCGTATCTCACTGGACGGACGATGCTCGCTTCATGCTGCTCGCCGTGTTGCTTTTGAATGGCATATTGTACACATTTAGTAAAAATAAGTACGAACGAATCGTTTTTCTTTCGCTTAGTTTTGGTGCGTTCGTGTTGATGACTACGGATATCGTCGATCGATGGGACGTATTATCGCACATATTGTTTGTTGCCGCGTTAATCGGCTTTCTCTTTTTGCAAAAAGCGCCATATGAACGTGCTGTCGCATGGGGGTATTGGTGGATTTTTTTCGTTTGGAAATATTACGAATACGCGTGGGATTTATTGCATAAATCGCTAACGTTCTCGCTTGCAGGCATCGTGTTGCTTACGGCTACCGCGCTTTTTGAAAAACGAAAACAGCTTGTTTTTACAGAAACAAGCATATTCCGGAAAAAAGGATTACTTATCGCAATCATTGCGTTGCAAGTAGCTGTCATCGGATATACGGCGTTTTCGAAAGAACAGCTCTTAACGCACGGAAAACTTGTGAAGCTCGAACTAGTGCCGATTGATCCGCGCGCGGTGTTACAAGGGGACTATGTGCGGCTTGGCTACGAAATTTCGACGGTAAAAGCAGTGAACGAACGTGGGACAGTGCAAGTCATTTTACGGAAAGACGGGGCGGGAGTTTATCGTTTCGTCGATATTTATTCATTGAACGGGAAGCCATATCATCGGGACGCTTATCAAACCGGAGATGTATTAATCAATGGAAAAATAAATGGCGATACGATTATTTATGGGATTGAATCGTATTTCGTCCCAGAAAAAACAGGAGGAGACGTACAGCAACATGCCCGCTTCGCCTACGTTCGCGTCAGTCGAACAGGCGATGCCATTTTAGAAAAAGTAAGCGATCAATAACCGTTCATCGATGATGAGCGGTTTTTTCCTTTGAAACCGGTTTTGTAAGAGCAAAAAAATTGCAACATTTGCAAAAAGGATTATAATGTAAATATTCCATTCACTTTGTAGGGAGAGGAAAACAATGCAAGTAAATGTCGAACAGGCCGCGCGTATTCGCACGACGGTGTATCCGATTTTAATTGCGATTAGCGTCGGCCATTTGTTAAACGATGCGATGCAAGCCGTCGTCCCCGCGCTTTTTCCGATTTTGGAATCATCGATGAAATTGTCGTATACGCAAATCGGTTGGATTGCCTTTGTGCTTAATATGACATCGTCGGTGTTGCAGCCGGTTGTTGGCTTATTTTCCGACCGCCACCCTTCGCCGCATTTTTTGCCGCTTGGTATGGCTGCTAGTTTACTAGGGATGATTGGGTTAGCGATTGCGCCGCACTTTTTCTTTGTGTTATTAGCCGTTCTTTTTATCGGCTTAGGTTCCGCGGTGTTTCATCCGGAAGGGTCGCGCGTCGTTTATTTTGCGGCAGGGGAAAAGCGAGGGCTTGCTCAGTCGATTTATCAAGTGGGCGGCAATACAGGAAACGCGCTAGCACCGCTCTTTACGGCGCTTATTTTCGTTCCATTCGGGCAAAAAGGAGCAGGTTGGTTCGCGCTTGTCGCGCTCACGGGGATGGTCGTGCTATTTTGGGTATCAAAATGGTATGCAGGAAAATTAGAAGCTGCTCGCACGCGCAAGCAAAGAGGCGTCGCGACAATGGATAAAGCAGGACGCCAACGAGTCATTTTTGCGTTAGTGCTCTTAGTCTTTTTAGTCTTTGCCCGTTCATGGTATTATGCCGGCATTTCGAATTATTATCAATTTTACTTAATCAAACATTATGGCATTTCGATTCGGGAAGCGCAATTATATTTATTTGTGTTTATGATTGCTGGCGCGATTGGGACATTTTTTGGCGGTCCGTTGGCGGACCGATTTGGCAGACGGAATTTAATGATTGCATCGACGCTTGGTACCGCACCGTTTGCGCTTATGCTTCCATATCTTCCGCTTACGCTTGTGTTGCCGGTTGTTTTTATCGCCGGGTTTGTTTTATCGTCTAGCTTTGCGACGTTTGTCGTGTATGCGCAAGAACTGCTTCCAGGCAATGTCGGCATGGCGTCTGGCTTAATTGTCGGGCTGGCGTTTGGCATGGGGGCGCTTGGGGCAGTAGTGCTTGGCAAAATCGCCGACGTCTATACATTAAAAACACTTATGACGATGTGCAGTTTTCTCCCACTTCTCGGCGTTTTAACGTTTTTGTTGCCGAAAGAAGAGCAGGTGAACTAAAAAAGCTGGGTTTCCCCGGCTTTTTTCGCTTGTTCACGAACTTGTTCACATAGAAAAAAGGATGAAACGTGCTGCCGGTATATGATAAAATATGACGTATCTTAGTGAATGAACGTATAGAAGTGAGTGACTAACTTTGATGAAACAAAAACAAGCAACGCTATATTTAGCATTCATTTCTCTCGTTGGTGTGGGTGTGTTTTTTATGTTCGACCCGTTTTCACACATGCCGCGCGGAGGGGAGTGGGTGTTAGAAGTATTACTGATTATTGCCATTCTTCTCTTAACTCGTTATATGATTGTTCTTCCTCCAAGAGGGAATCGGCTTTCTATGGATTCGGCTATTTATTTAGCGTTAATTGTTGTGTTCGGCGTTCAAAAGGCGTTGTTCCTCTTATTTTTAAGTAGCATTTTTATATATGTGTTAGATCAAGGGAAAATGGTATGGTTAAAGCACATCTTTAATTTTTCCATGTATGTGCTAATGATTTGCGGGGCATATGAAGTGTTTCTTTTTTTCGGAGGAGAAGTCGGTCCGCTTCGCTTACATAGCATGTTTGCTTATTTATTAGCGCTTGTGACTTATTTTTGTGTGAATATAGCAATTATCGGAGGGTATTTTTTAGTTGTTTCATCTGAAAGTCTATTTTCCGTTATTAAAGGGGTTATTAAAGAAGCGCTGTCCAATTATGTCATCACACTAGCCTCTTCGTTTATTTTAGCGATCATGCTCGTTTCGTATCCGCTGGTTGGGTTAGTGTTGTTTACGTTTATCACGGTGTTGTTATCGTTTGTTTTTCAAAAATATTTGGCGCTGTACGAAGAAGTGTTAAAAGACAAAGCGTATATCGAGCAAATCGTCAATTCATTGCCGGTTGGGATTATTACGGTAGATGAAGTGAAACATGACGTTTCGGTCAACGCTGCTTCCATGCAGCTGTTGCAATTAGATGAAGTGAAAATTAAAGCGCTAGCAAGCGGTGCGGAGAACCCACGGACAAACGCACCGTTTTGGGAGTTGCTTTCGACGAAAAAAATGTTGCATAACGTCAAAGCGCTGTATCAAACCGGCGACGAACGCCATACGTTACTAGTGTCGCAAACGGAATTAATGAACCAATATCGTCAAGCCATCGGGCGGATTTTTTATTTTATTGATATTACGGAAAGTGAAGAACTCACGAAACGAATGCATCAAGCGGAAAAATTAGCGTTGCTTGGCGAACTGTCCGCACGTGCGGCGCATGAAATCCGCAATCCGCTTACCGTTATTCGCGGCTTTTTAACGTTTATGAAAGAAACGATATCCGAACGAGAAAAGGAAAAATACCAAATCCCATTGCTTTTAAGAGAGCTCGATCGCATTAACGGAATTATTGAAGAAATGCTGTTAACCGCTAAACCAAGCGCTCCGATGGTGACAGAAGCGTATATGGAAGATATTGTGCGGGAAATATTGCCGTTGTTTCAACAAACATCACCACAACTACAATGGCATATTCGCTTAGAGCGCATTCCACTACTTATCGATCCGAAGCAAATGACGCAAGTGTTATATAATTTGTTGCGTAACAGTATAGAAGCGATGAAAGGACATGGTACGATTTCTATTTATTCGCGCGTCGATCATGACCGTTACGAAATGTATATCGAAGATTCCGGAAATGGCATTCCGAAAGAAATACAACCGACACTTTTTGACCCGTTTATAACGACAAAAGAATCAGGAACAGGCTTAGGGTTGACGATTGTCAAACGCATTGTCGAAAACCATGGCGGAACGATTGAGCTATACAAAAGCAACGAAAAAGGAACGACGTTTTTACTGACCCTTCCGAGAAAAAACGGCAACCATTGAAGTTTGCCGTTTTTTCTTAATTTATCCAGACATTCGTTCGATTAGTTGCACAGGCAATTGTTCTTTTTGTTCGGAAGAGATGCCTGTTTTGAGGCAATGGTAGATCAGATGAAACGGTTTTTTCATTTATTTTTACCATTTTTTCGTTGACTTCCCAATAGGCCGCTTGGCAAAATTTATGTTCGTTAGACTATTTTATAAATTCTAAAAATTCATTGAAAAACAAACCGATTGGTGCTTTAATAATACATAAAGAAGATAGTAGTTGGTATTGAGAGTATATTTTTTTCTCCAAAATAAGAAACAACGTTTCCTATTACCAAACAAAAGGAGGGGTGTACGTTGCATACGGCACAAGTAGTCGAAGAGTTAAATGCGCTATTTCCGCATATGCATAAGGAGGAACAAGAGGCGCATCCGCTTGGAAACGGCGGCGATGTAGCATTGTTTCCACAAACGGAAGAGGAAATTCGAAACATTGTAAACTATGCCCGCGAAAAGAAAAAAACGCTCGCTATTATCGGCGGTGGAACGAAACGAGGGTTTGGTGGCTTAGTAGAACGTAACGATCTTTTGCTGTCGCTTGCCAACTATCGCGGCATCGTCGAACATGCCGTCGCGGATATGGTGATCACTGTAAAAGCGGGGACGAACTTTCAACAGCTGCAACACTATTTAGCAGAATACCGACAAAAAATAGCGTTAGATCCTGCTTGGCCGCAATTTGCTACGATTGGCGGGGTCATTGCGGCAAACGATAGTGGTCCGAAGCGGCTTGGGTACGGATCTGCAAGGGATAGCGTCATCGGTTTACGCCTCATTTATCCTGATGGAACGGTCATTCGCACCGGTGGCAAAGTCGTCAAAAACGTTGCAGGTTACGACATGAACAAACTGTTTGTCGGCTCCATGGGGACGCTCGGCATTTTATCCGAAGTGACTCTTAAACTTCGACCTCTCCCAAAATACGAAAGCCTTGTCTTGCTCGCATTTCCAACGGGAGATACCGACACGATCCGTTCGTTTGCTGTTCAATTCCTCGACTCGATGATGGAGCCTGTTTGCCTAGAATTGCTCACTCCATCATTGGCGGAGCAACTTACTGGAACGCGCGCATATACGTTAGCGATCGGCTTTGAAGATGTCGAAAGCGCTGTCCATTACCAAGAAGCGTTTGTTCAACGCATGCAGCCGCCACATACAACGATGACCATTCTCCCGCCGCAAGAGGCGCAAACATTTTGGCAAACGTTTTATCAAATGGCGCCAAACGGGGCTGTTTTACCAGCCGATGAAGAGGTCGAAGCAGCGGTGAAAATCGGCGTCGTCAACTTAGATGCCATTTCTGTGCTTCGGGAAAGCGAATTATTGCAAGCGCTCAATGTCGACATCCGCGCCCACGGTGGGTTAGGACACGGATTATGCCGAGTATATCTAAAAGGTGCGGCACAATCTGTCGTTTCAGCAATCAAACAATTACAAACAATGGCAAAACAGCGGAAAGGATATGCCGTCGTTACCCATTTGCCGTTTTCTTTCCGCCAAACGATTGACGTCTGGGGCGGAAAGCCGTCCTACTTCTTCTTGCTCGAAGGAATTAAAACAAAAATCGACCCACAACGCATGTTCAACGACCAACGGTTTGTAGGGGGGATATAGGATGAACAGTGCTGGCCAAAACGAAGGAAAAACACTAGGAAACTATCGTTGGGATAGTTTGCCAGATCCAAATAAGTGGGCGGATTGCGTACATTGCGGGATGTGCTTAGAATCATGTCCAACATATGAACAGACCGGACAAGAACAACATTCGCCGCGCGGGCGGGTGCATTTGATGAAAGCGGTAGCGGAAGGGCGATTGGAGATTACCGAAGCTTTTATTGATCCGATTTTTGCCTGTCTTGATTGCCGCGCGTGCACGACCGCCTGCCCTGCGGATGTCGATGTCGGCGGATTAATCGAAGAAGTGCGCTGGCAAATTCGCCAAGCCATTCCGTTGACTGGCACGAAAGCGCTCATCAGCAAATTGTTCTTGCAAGGAATTTTCCCACATCCGTCACGCTTGCAAGCGTTAGGAAGGTTACTCAAATTCTATCAAAAAAGCGGGCTGCAAAAACTCACACGCCAAACAGGGCTGCTTCGTTTACTTCCAGACCATTTGGCGGAAATGGAAGCGGTATTGCCAGCAGTCAGTGAACCCGTTCGCAAAAAATATAAACATCCGCTAATTAAAGCAAAGGGAGAAACGAAACATACGGTTGCGTTACTGACAGGTTGTGTGATGGACGTGGTGTTTAGCGGTATTAATGAAGCAACGATTCGCGTATTAACTTATAACGGCAACGATGTCGTCATTCCGCCGACGCAAACGTGTTGCGGGGCGCTACACGTGCACGCGGGAGATAAAGAAACAGG
>NZ_JAILZV010000328.1 GCF_023512315.1 Anoxybacillus sp. | reverse complement strand
TGGGCAGACGTTTGGTCAGTCACGATATCAATAGGCACACCACGTTTTAGCAATTCATGATGCACTTCAGCGGCATTGCCAACAAGCCCAATCGATAGCGCTTCCCCACTTTCTTTTGCTTCTTGTGCCCAATGAAGCGCCTCGTCAAGCGAGTGCGTCATTCGGTCGCAATATTTCGTGTCGATTCGTTTTTGAATTCGGCTTGGATCGACTTCTACCGCAATGACGACCCCTTCATTCATCGTTACCGCTAACGGCTGTGCTCCGCCCATGCCGCCTAGCCCAGCAGTAAGCGTAATCGTTCCTTTTAGCGTTCCGCCAAAATGTTGCTTCGCCACCGCCGCAAACGTTTCGTACGTTCCTTGCAAAATGCCTTGGGTGCCGATATAAATCCAGCTTCCCGCTGTCATTTGCCCGTACATGATTAACCCTTTTCGGTCAAGCTCATGAAAGTGCTCCCACGTCGCCCATTTCGGCACAAGGACAGAGTTTGATAAAAGCACGCGCGGCGCCCGTTCATGCGTTTTAAACACGCCGACTGGCTTTCCGGACTGGATTAGTAATGTTTCATCCTTTTCGAGCGTGCGCAACGTCCGAACAATCGCATCAAACGCTTCCCAATTTCGTGCTGCTTTCCCAATGCCCCCATATACAATTAGCTCTTCTGGTTTTTCTGCCACCTCTGGATCTAAGTTGTTGTATAACATGCGCAATACTGCTTCTTGTTCCCACCCTTTGCATTCAAGTTGCAATCCTTTTTTCGCTTGAATCTGTCTCATTGTACTATCCCCTTTCATCTATTGGTTACCGTTTGTATCGCTTTTAGAAAAAAATCCCACTCCACATCCTTCAGCCATTTTGCTGCTGCTTCAATATCTTTCGCAAAAATGCGATCTTTTGTAATCGACGGGACGATTTTTCGCGCTGCTTCATAAAACGCTCGCGTCTTTGGCGCCATGTTTTCCACGCCGCGGTATTCGACTGCCTGCAACGCACAAATTAATTCGATTGCCAATACACGCCTTGCGTTTTGGATGATCGCATAGGCGTGGCGGGAAGCGATCGTTCCCATGCTGACGTGGTCTTCTTGGTTTGCAGAGGACGGAATCGAATCGACGCTTGCTGGATGTGCTAACGTTTTATTTTCGGACACAAGCGAAGCGGCCGCATATTGCATAATCATCGCCCCTGACTGCAATCCTGGCGCTGGGCTTAAAAACGGGGGCAAATCGTTTAATTGAGGATTGACAAGCCGCTCAATGCGCCGTTCCGAAATATTGGCCAATTCCGCTACCGCAAT
>NZ_JAILZV010000327.1 GCF_023512315.1 Anoxybacillus sp. | reverse complement strand
ATGGTTGATTCGATGTGGTTTTATTTAGCGGCGTATTTGTTCATGAATTTAGGGGCGTTTGCGATTTTGCAGACGGTCACAGACCAAAGTGGCTCGGAAGATATGAGCCAGTTTGCCGGGCTTTATCGCCGCAATCCACTGTTGGCCATCATGATGGGCGTATTTTTATTATCGCTCGCCGGCATTCCAGGAACGGCGGGATTTATCGGAAAAGCGCACATCTTTTTAGGGGCGTTTGCGACCGAGCCAGCGCATTACGTGCTAGCAGCGGTAATGATTGCGACGACCGTCGTGTCGTACGTCTATTATTTCGGATTATTTACGCAAATTTTCTTCCGTCCGGCAGCGCAGCATGAGTCGTTTAGTGTGCCGGTGGGCGCGACGATTGTCGTTGCGGTTTGTGCGCTCGGGACGCTCCTTTTCGGGGTGATGCCAGGATGGTTGTATGCGTTGTTAGACAAGTTTCATCATTTTAGCGATTTTCTTCGCTAACGAAAGAAGGGGGACTTCCCCTTCTTTTTTACGTCATGAAGAGAGGAGGGTACGAGATGGCAGAAGTTGGGCAACAAGCGCTTTTAAGCATTATTTCCCACCTGTTTTTTTTGGCGCTCACGTGGTGGACGTTGCAGGGCGTTCAGCTAGAAAAACTACTGAAGCCAAACCGCGTGCTACAAGCGCGCGTCCTTTATGTATTGCTAACGATTGCGATCGGTTCTACCGTCAGCAACTTTTTCCTCGATTATTTTCTTTGGTCTAAACAATTGCCGTTTTTGTTTCGGGGCGAATAACCGCCCTGTTTTTTGTTCAACAGAGAAAATTCCTCTTCGAATTTTGTCGAGCAGTTGGGCGTATGTTCGTTGCCAATCTGGCAACAATAACAGCTAAGGAGAGGAAGGGGAGAAAGATGAAAAAAACGTGGGTAACAATGCTCATTTTTCTTATTTTCGCGATTGGACATTTTAGCAAAGCGCAAGAGATAGAACCGATAAAAGAGATAAAAACAATCGCTTCCGTATTGCAACAAAACGGCGCATCGATTAACGAATGGACCATTTACACAAGGGAGTATGCCCAAATAATCGAAGATCATTCCGCTTTTATAAAAAAAGTGGATGAATGGAAACGAACATTTCCGATGTTTCAATGGACTATGGAAACAGATCGCCATGTTCAGCGAGCAACAGGCATTTACGAACATTCCTCGATGCAAGAAAAAATTCAACTTGTCACTACCGTTGCAAACGAAAAGCCCCAAACGTACATCCTCTATGAATTAAAGGGATTTGGTTGGAGCGAAACTGTGCAGAAAAACATTGGTCAA
>NZ_JAILZV010000326.1 GCF_023512315.1 Anoxybacillus sp. | reverse complement strand
TTTTAGAAAAGCTCCTAAAGATCGTTACGGTCTTTAGGAGTTTTTGAATCTTTCTGCTTGTTCGATCGTAAATAATAAAGAGGAGAAACATACTGTGGAGGGAGCAGCTGTGTTTAAAAAATTTTTGTCCAAGCTAGGAATTGGTTCTGCAAAAATTAACCTTGTTTTGCATCAACCGTATGTGCGCGTTGGTGAAAAAATCGAAGGCGAATTTTTCATTGAAGGAGGGATGACCGAGCAACATATTCGTAAATTAGAGGTCGAGCTTCAGCTCATTGTTCATGCAAATGGCCAGCATTATCGTCAGACGGTTGCGGTCATTCCAGTTGCTTCATCGTTTATCCTTCATTCGGGAGAGCGGAAAGTACTCCCGTTCGTTTATACGTTGCCACTTCATTTGCCAATCACGAGGTATGGGGTAGAGTATGTATTTGTTACGCGGCTTGATATTGCAGACGGGGTCGATGCCGTAGATGAGGATTCTATTCGTATTTTGCCGCCAGTACCGTTAGAAACCGTGTTTTCCGCTTTAGACAAGCTTGGGTTCCGTGAAAAACCAACTTCCGGTAAAATCACACCGTATGGACAAGAGTTTTCCTTTTTTCCGACTAGTGTATTCCGGGGAGTGATCGAAGAAATCGAGTGCCTTGCCTTCCTTGACGAACAAGGCGTTCGACTACAGCTTGAAGTGGATGTGTTAACAGGGATGTTCGGGCATGGTGAACGGGAATGGAAACGAGAAGTATTTTTTAGCTATGATGAAGTGAACGACGTCGAACGATTGACGCAAAAATGGCACATGCTATTGCAAGAGATCGTACAACAGCCGCAAACACAAACTCATTCGTCCTATATTCCGCACCAGCCGTATGTCCCGCATGACCCAGGCTATTATCCTGTTTATCCTTCCCGTCATCACGGACACGGAATGATGGGAGCGATCGGTGGATTTGCCGCTGGAATGCTCGCTGGCATGGTGGCGGAAGAACTAATCGAGGATGTAGTAGAAGATGCGTTTGATGTCGGCGATCAAGTGGAGGATATGGTAGGCGACTGGTTCGACGGCGATGATGATATTGATATTCTATAATTTGGGAAGGCCTTCTCTTATGCAGGGGAAGGCCTTTTTCTTTAGTTTTGGATTGCCTGCTATGCACTAAGCCTGATTATCCCGAGTTCGACAGCGACTAGGTAACAAAATAACGACGCAAACGGTAAAAATGTTGAACCTTCTACACCTGTATAGGTATTTTCCGCAATGAAATTTGCGGAAAATACGGATATGATAGGATGGAAGTTTGTGATAGACTGAAAGCGAGCCGGCTC
>NZ_JAILZV010000325.1 GCF_023512315.1 Anoxybacillus sp. | reverse complement strand
CACCACCAATACATCGTCACTGGAAACGATTCAGCAGCGCGCAAAAAAGAAAACGCTTTCTTTTTAGACAATTGTAATACTAACATTAAGTTGTCATTAATGATGGTCGTTGTCCCCCATTTGGCTGCATATTCCGCAAACGTCTGGGGATTATATAACTGAAATGGATGCGCATGTGGCTCGATATACCCTGGGACTAAATAATAGCCGCTGCAATCGATCACTTCGCACTGTTCTAGCTTACTCGGCAGCCGCTCGCCAACATATACGATGCGGTCATGGTCAATCCAAATGTTCCCTTTTTTCCATTGGTGCAAATATGTGTGCAAATAAGTAGCGTTCGTCAGCAGTTTCGTCGGTGATCGTTTTCCATCAATAATCGCCAATTGCTCGCGAAGCTGCTCGCTACTCCAGCGGTATCGTTGTTCTGCCATGTCCATCCCCGTTCCTTTGTTTCCTAAATTGTACCATGTAACCATTTTACCGCATTAAAGTCATTTTCACAAACAAAAAATGAGGAGGAAAAAGCATGAAAGTAAACATCGGCATTGGAAACGCCTTATTGCGCATAACGTGCGGCTTCACCTTGCTTGCTTGGGCTACAGCCAACATGGTAAAGCGCCCATGGCGGGATTCATTTCTTATTGTCGCTATATTAGGAGCGATGAAAGTCGCAGAAGGAATGACTAGGTTTTGCCCGTTAACTGCCTTGTTGGAAAAATACAAAGAAACGGACGAAAAACAATCTCGCTCATGGACAACGAATCCGACGTAAAGGCTGTGAATGTAAAAAAGCGAAAAGCAACCGCCTATCGGCAAAGAGCGCACAAGCCCCACCGAGAGGGAAACGCTTCTAGCGCTTGGAGCTAGACAGCTCCTACCTAATCGTAAAATTTCTTATCTTTAAAAAAGGTGCCCCATTTTTGGGACACCTTCACGCAAATCAAAAGGAGAGAACGAGATGCTTGAGTATATGACCGATATGTCATTTGTGTTAGCAATGGTAATTGGCGGTATCGTCGCCATTATGTTTGTTTTTGTTCGGAAAAAGCGCGTTTGATTGCTTTATCCCCAATGTCGCGCCGGTAAAACAATTGGTCGCAGCGCACTTTCGCAATTTCGTCGTACACTTCGCGCTGCGCTTCTTGAAGTGTCGCTCCTTTCGCCGCCACTAATAACACGCGCCCGCCGTTTGTCCGCAGCACATCTTCTCGTTTCGTCCCAGCGTGGAATACAAGCGTGCTTTCTTTTAGCGTTTCTAATCCAGCGATTTCTGCGCCTTTTTCGTACGCTTCTGGGTAGCCTTTTGCGGCTAAAACGACACCAAGCACTGCTTC
>NZ_JAILZV010000324.1 GCF_023512315.1 Anoxybacillus sp. | reverse complement strand
TATGGCAAATTCGTCGTTGAACCACTTGAGCGTGGATATGGTACAACTTTGGGTAACTCCTTACGTCGTATCCTATTATCCTCACTCCCTGGTGCCGCTGTGACATCTATTCAAATAGATGGAGTACTGCATGAGTTCTCAACAATTGAAGGCGTCGTAGAAGATGTGACAGCAATCATTTTAAACGTAAAGAAACTTGCGTTAAAAATTTACTCTGACGAAGAAAAGACGCTTGAAATTGATGTACAGGGTGAAGGAGTTGTCACGGCTGCTGATATTACTCACGACAGCGATGTAGAAATATTGAACCCGGACCTTCATATTGCTACGTTGGCTGAAGGCGGTCATCTTCGCATGAGAATGACGGCAAGACGTGGACGTGGGTATACTCCAGCTGATGCTAATAAACGCGAGGATCAGCCAATAGGTGTTATCCCTATCGATTCGATTTATACACCAGTATCGCGTGTAGCTTATCAAGTGGAAAACACTCGTGTCGGTCAAGTCACGAATTACGATAAGCTCACGCTCGACGTTTGGACAGATGGAAGCATCGGTCCAAAAGAAGCTGTTTCGCTTGGAGCGAAAATTTTAACAGAGCACTTGAACATTTTCGTCGGGTTGACAGATGAAGCACAAAATGCGGAAATCATGATTGAAAAAGAAGAAGACCAAAAAGAAAAAGTGCTTGAAATGACGATTGAAGAACTTGATTTGTCTGTTCGTTCTTATAACTGTTTAAAACGTGCGGGGATTAACACGGTTCAAGAACTTGCACAAAAAACAGAAGAAGATATGATGAAAGTACGTAACCTAGGTCGGAAATCGCTTGAAGAAGTAAAAGCGAAACTCGAAGAGCTTGGATTAGGATTACGGAAAGATGACTAGTTAACGACGGATTAACTAGGCATTTTCATGTTACAAGTCATTCAAAAAAGGAGGGACATCTCATGTCATACAGAAAATTAGGACGTACAAGCGCTCAACGCAAAGCGTTGCTTCGCGACTTAGCGACGGATTTAATTATTAACGAGCGTATTGAAACGACGGAAGCTCGTGCGAAAGAATTACGTTCGGTCGTTGAAAAAATGATCACGTTAGGGAAACGTGGCGACTTACACGCTCGTCGTCAAGCGGCTGCGTTTATCCGCAAAGAAGTAGCAAACACAGAAACTGGTCAAGATGCGATTCAAAAATTATTTAGCGATATCGCTCCACGTTACCAAGATCGTCAAGGCGGGTATACGCGCATTATGAAACTTGGTCCGCGTCGTGGCGATGGTGCGCCAATGGTTATTATTGAACTCGTGTAAAGCGATTCGGTTGACTAACAAGGGCGAGACAGTTTGTTTCAAACTGGATCTATGCCCTTTTTTTGTTTCTTACTTGTTTG
>NZ_JAILZV010000323.1 GCF_023512315.1 Anoxybacillus sp. | reverse complement strand
AGAATCATATGACTGAACACAAGCTTTTCTGCCTCTTCCCTCGAACAAGAACGCCGGCGGGCAAATGACATTTGCCCGCAAATCGTTCATCGTTCGAGGAGGGCATGCTGTGCGCATGCCCAGTCGGCAAAAGTGCCGACTACGGCAGAAAAGCTAGAAATAGAGCGATGTCAACTGGTTTTTATTGGTTAATCAACACGCCTGATGCTGAACCATAATTTCGATTTCTTTTTGAATGATCATAGACATGAGCCCCTTTGCACTTTCATGCATAGTCATCGTACCATACACGAAAAGCGACATCATCGATATGCTATTATTTCTCCATTTTCTTCGCCAAATCAGCAACCTCGCTAATTGTAAGCCCTGTTCGTTTTGCAATTTCGTGAATCGGTAGTACGTCTAATAAATTTTTTGCTATTTCAAGTGTTTTTTCGTGCACTTCTTTTTCTTTTTCTTGCTCAAACTCTTCGACAAGTAAGCGCATGACTTTGTTCATTTTCATCCACTCCTTTATTTTTTGTGCATATTGTTCGTCAATAAACTTATCGGTAGCGGTTAAAATGCCAGCAATGACGTGCAATTGTGTTCGTTCGTTGTGAATATTTTTTGCCAATTCAATCGTTTTTTCAATCATCATTTGTCGGTCAAAACGGCTATGCATAAGCGGAACGAGAATGAGCTTCATCGTTTCCTCTGTTGTTAGCGGTTCATTGTTGCAAATTTTTTCTTCGATCGTTGCAAAAATTGCATCACCGTTGTACTCAGAAAGCAACACGGCTTTGGAAGAAAGAAATACATCACCAGCGTAAAATTGTTCATATTTTCGTGTGACATCACTTGTGTAAATGACCACGATACGAATGTGTCTCAGTTGTTTTTCTTGTTTATAGTATGTGTACAAAATTCGGTAAGCATAATCGAGGTATTTCAGATGATTGTCGATAAACCGTTCATTGCTTTCGTATTCGAGTAGGAGAATAGAATCGTCTTCGAGAAGAAATAATGTGTCAGAACGCTTTTCATCAGCTCGCACTGCTGGGAATTCGTTCGGCAGAAGCGCTTTAATTTTCGGAAGGTCATGGAGACCGTACACATCAAGCGCTTGATTACGATACAATTCGCTTAGCGACTTAAACAAAATATCTTTAGCGTGATACGATATTCCGTGCGCCATTTTGTTGCCCTCCGCTTTTTACTATTATTATACCTGTTGCCTCCTTTCATTGTCATCATTTGTTAGAATTTTGTCATAACAATCCGTCACCGCAGCGTTGTTAAGGAAAATGGGGTATACTGAAAAACAAATAGAACTACAATTTTTGTGTATGGAGTGAGAAGCAGTGAAAAAAGAACAAGGGTTGGACTGGGATATTTCATGCAGGAGGGAAATA
>NZ_JAILZV010000322.1 GCF_023512315.1 Anoxybacillus sp. | reverse complement strand
GACATTTGCCCGCCGGCGTTCTTGTTCGAGGGAAGAGGCAGAAAAGCTTGTGTTCAGTCAAATGATTCTGTGTTTTTTAGTAAAATAATGGATAATCAACAGCCATGACTCTCACCTTTTTTGCTGAATGTACTGCTCCATCCGGTCTAGCCCTTCTTTTAACGTTTCAAACGAATACGCATACGACAATCGAACGTATCCTTCCCCATAGGAAGAAAAGGCGCTGCCAGGCACGACGGCGACCCCAGCTTTGTCTACTAAATCGAGTGCAAAATCAAAAGACGATTGACCGAACGACTGAATCGACGGGAATAAATAAAACGCCCCTGTCGGTTTTTCGACGGCTAATCCCATACCGACAAGCCGCTCGTACGCATATTCCATGCGCGCTTTATATTGTTTGCGCATGTCGTCCGCGTCGTTTTTTCCAACGGTTAAAGCCGCTAATGCCGCTTTTTGCGAAACCGAAGAAGCGCACGAAACGCTATATTGATGCACTTTCAACATATGTTTCGTTAAAAATTCTGGGGCGAACAAAAACCCGATACGCCATCCTGTCATCGAATGAGATTTGCTCAGCCCGTTTATAACGATCGTTTGGTCGCGAAGCCATGACGCGATGGAACGATGGACGCCATCATAGACGAGCTCGCTATAAATTTCGTCCGATAAAATCCAAATCGGTTTATCTTTTAACAACGCGGCAAGCTTAACGAGTTCTTGTTCCGATAAAGTTGCTCCGGTCGGATTCGATGGATACGGCAAAACGATGCAGCGCGTCCGCTCGTTTATGTAAGGGGCGACTAGCTCTGCGGTGAGGCGAAAGCCGGTCGAGCGCGTATCGACGTAGACAGGCTTTGCCCCGCACATGCGAATAATTGGCTCATAGCCTGGGTAGACCGGTCCTGGTAAAATGACTTCCACGCCTTCTTCTAAAATCGTCCGAAACGCCACATCAATCGCTTGGCTTGCCCCGATAGTGACGATGATTTCCTGTTCGTTGTATTGCAGTCCGTATTTGTCGTAGACAAATTGGCAAGCAGCTTGCCGCACATCAACGAACCCAGCGTTATGCGTATACGTTGTAAAGTTGTTACTGATTGCCTCCTTTCCGGCTTCCTTTACGTGTTCAGGAGTCGGAAAATCCGGTTGACCGATCGTTAATGAAATTAAATTCGGACGGTCGGCGACCATATTAAAAAATTTGCGAATGCCTGATATTTCAATGTTTCTCACTCGTGAATGAATAAGATGTTCCACAATCGTCCTTCCTTCCGTTATAGGTTATTTTTTCAAAAGATAAGAAAATATAAAATTTGCTACTATGGTGGGGAGCTGTCTAGCTCCAAGCGCCATCGGCCTGAGGCGTTCCCTCCTCGGTGGGGCTTGTGCGATCTTCGCCGATAGGCGGGC
>NZ_JAILZV010000321.1 GCF_023512315.1 Anoxybacillus sp. | reverse complement strand
GCATTGTCCGTCGGGGCGCGCATCATTCAGCCGACGCTCGTTGATTTCTTGCGTTAAGGGGATGATTCGCGATGAATTTCCCGCATATCACCATGCAGGCAACGTTCCCGCAGCTGGCGATTTCGATAGAGCGAGGACAAATGGAAATACGCCAGCCGTCCGCGGACGTCTCGATCGAGCAGCCGCCCGCGCAGCTCGAGATGAACACAACCCCGCCGCGTTTAACGATCGACCAATCGGAAGCGTGGGCGGATATGGATTTAAAACATATTTTTCGCCGCATCGAAGAAGCAGCGCAAGAAGGGTACGAAAATTGGTTATCCTATTTAGAAACCGTATCGGCACAAGGCGACGAATTAATGCGCATCGAACAAGGCGGCGATGTGCTAGCCGAACAGGCGAAAGCAAATAGCGAGCCCCCGCCGCTGGAAGTGAATGTCGGGCTTGTTCCGCGCCCGTTTAGTGTGAAAATCGGCTTTGAGCCGGGGAGAATAGAGATGAATTGGCAAACGTATGGTGCGCGCATTCACATCGAGCCGCGTCCTCCACAAATCGACTACAAACCGGGCGCTGTCCATTTCGATTTAGCGCGGCACAACTCGTTGCGCATTGATGTCGTCACATAACGAATTGAGGGATAAAGATGAAAATTGCCACTAAATATCACGGGGAGATTGATATTCAAGCGGCGGATATTATTCGTTTCGAACAAGGCGTTCCTGGCTTTTTAGAGGAGAAACAGTTCGTCTTATTGCCGCTTGATGATACGCCGTTTGTCATTTTGCAGTCCGTGCAGACGCCGGCGCTCGGCTTTGTCATGATCGAGCCGTTTTCGTATTTTCCGACGTATGAAATCGAGCTGGATGACGCAACGTGCGCACAGCTATCGCTAAAAGCAGAAAAAGACGTAGCGGTATACGTCATTTTAACCGTCGCTGAACCGTTTGACGACACGACGGCGAACTTGCAGGCGCCTGTTGTCATTAACGTCTATGAGCGAATCGGCAAGCAAGTCATTTTACCAAACAGTTCGTACAAAACGAAGCACCGGCTTTTTCCAGAAAAAGTGGCGAAATAGGGGGCGAGAACGATGCTTGTGTTGACACGCAAACTGAAAGAAGCGATCCAAATTGGCGATGACATCGAGATTACCGTTCTCGCTATTCAAGGGGACCAAGTGAAGCTTGGCATCCATGCGCCAAAACATATTGACATTCACCGAAAAGAAGTGTATCTCGCCATCCAGACAGAAAACAACGCCGCTTCGCACGCCTCCGTTTCGTCGCTCAAACAGCTGACGGAGCAATTAAAACAACGGAAAGGAGGGGAGGAATCATGAGCGTAAGCATCGGTGGCGTCCAAATTCCAGGCGTCATCGCGCGCATCGTCGAAGACAACAAACAAATCGCCGAACA
>NZ_JAILZV010000320.1 GCF_023512315.1 Anoxybacillus sp. | reverse complement strand
CCGTCCAAAATTTGCACATCGCCAAGCGCCCCTAATGTACATACGCTAAGCGCTTGCGTCTGTCCGCGCGTGAACAAGCCCGAACCGTGCGTGCGCGGCAATAACCCCACCGCAGATGAAAGCGGACGAATTTCGTCAATTTTCCGACCGTCCGGACGCACTTTTTCTTCAGTAATGAGGCGGCGCACTTCTTCTTTCACGAGTTTGTATAAAATCTCGTTTACTTGTTTTAACGTTTCTTCATCTGCCTCTTGCGCTTCATATTTAGCAATAACGGCTGCTTTTACCTCGTCAATTGCTGCTTCACGCGCCAATTTTTCCGGCACTTGCACTGCTTGTTTAATATCCACTTCGGCAAGGGCACGAATTTCCGCTTCTAGTTGCGGGTCTAATTCGTATAATACAACTTCCATTTTGTCTTTGCCAACTTGTGCCGCAATTTCTTCTTGGAACGCAATGAGCCGTTTAATTTCTTCATGACCAAACATAATTGCTTCGAGCATGACTTCTTCCGGAACTTCGTCAGCGCCAGCTTCGACCATGTTGATTGCATCTTTTGTTCCCGCGACAACAAGGTGAATGTCGCTTTTTTCCGCTTGTTCAACCGACGGATTGATAACGAACGCTCCGTGGACACGTCCGACCGTTACTCCGGCAATCGGTCCTTCAAACGGAATGTCAGAAATCGTGAGCGCTAAAGAAGAACCAAACATTGCCGCCATTTCCGGCGAACAGTCTTGGTCGACGCTCATCACCATAGACACAACTTGTACCTCATTGCGGAAGCCTTCCGCAAATAATGGACGAATCGGTCGGTCGATAAGGCGGCTTGCTAAAATTGCTTTTTCGCTCGGACGGCCTTCGCGTTTAATGAATCCGCCCGGGATTTTTCCAACCGCATATAAACGTTCTTCATAATTAACGGTTAGTGGGAAAAAGTCGACATTTTTCGCTTCTTTCGAGGCGGTCGCTGTGCTTAAGACGACTGTATCCCCGTAGCGAACGAGCACCGCTCCGTTTGCTTGTTTCGCCATTTGCCCAATTTCCGCAACGAGCGGGCGTCCGGCCCAATCGATGGAAAACACACGTTTTTCTTGCTCCATATAGATGAGTACTCCTCTCTATGTACAAATCGAAAAGGTAAACTACTTATAGTATGAACGAATCGCTAGCCAACTATCAACCATGAATTGCACGTCTTCGTGCATCGCTTATAACTAGCAAAAAAGCGGGAATGCTCCCGCTTTTTATCGACGTAATCCAAGTTTGTTGATCAATTCACGATAGCGTGTAACGTCTTTATTACGTAAATACGTAAGTAGGTTGCGGCGTTTTCCAACCATTTTTAACAATCCGCGACGTGAATGATGGTCTTTTTTATGAACGCGTAAATGCTCGTTCAAGTTGTTAATTTGCTCTGTAAGGATAGCAA
>NZ_JAILZV010000319.1 GCF_023512315.1 Anoxybacillus sp. | reverse complement strand
CTCCCATGTCTCTGGGCATCCTTGTGCCAACATTCCTTCGTTCGGTCTCTTCACCAGGCAGAGGCCGGCTAAGCTCCTTTAGGGACTCGAGGTCGAATGGAGAAAATCGTGCCAGCTTCTCCGTGTCATCTGGTTGTTCAGAACACTCTTTTTGTCAAAGGGGGCGGCTTTAGGCTGCCTGTACTTGAGTGGAGGAGAAGATATCTTGCATCATTCGTTCCTCATCAAATGCTTGTTGTTTCACACAAACCGCGTATACAATTTTCAATAGCTTGCCACATAACACGACGATGGATTGCTTCTTACGCAACGGGTTGACAGGACGTGTCGTATAGTACTCGTGTAAGGCACGAAACGCCTTGTTATGGCGAATGAGTGGCATCATCACCCGAAAGAGAAGGGTGCGTAGCCGTCTTCGCCCTCGCTTCGAGATTCGTTTTTGCCCCTTGTGTTGTCCCGACGAGTTTTCTTTCAACGTCAAGCCCGCTAATTTGATTAATTGCCGCGGATCTTGGTACTGATCAAAACTCCCGATTTCCGACAATAGTTCTACAATCGTCGCATCACCTAACCCTGGGATGGTTTGAAGCCACTCGTACTCCACCATCGTTTGTGCAAGGGCAACTAACTCTTCCGTCAACGCTGCGATCTCTTGTTCCAATTGGCGATATCGGCGGACCAACGTGGCAATTTGGATACGGGCCATCTGTTGTCCTTGGGTGATGCCAATCGAATGGCGAGAGACATCTACCAGCTTTTGAATTTTCGGTTTTTGCGGACATTGGAGTCCTTCGCTTTGACGGTATCGCTCCATGAGCCCTTCGACCGTCTGATCGGCGATGTCCATCGGAAATGGCGTGTGTTCTAAAACCGCCAACGCGAGTTTTCCGAACGACGGAAACACCTGCACAAACTCAGGGAAGTACTGATCCAGCCAACGAATCATTTGATTGAGGACGGCATTCCGTTCCTTGATCAGCGATTCTCGAAACGTGGTTCCTGCCCGTAATTCCGCCTCCACCTCGTGGAGAATGCGTGGATAGCTAAAGCGTCCGTCTTTGACGAGCCTTGCGATGACGAGGGCATCTTTGGCGTCATGCTTCGTCGGTAAGTTGTCGTCG
This sequence comes from Anoxybacillus sp., assembly GCF_023512315.1. Lineage (GTDB taxonomy): Bacteria > Bacillota > Bacilli > Bacillales > Anoxybacillaceae > Anoxybacteroides. Next base: position 332 of record NZ_JAILZV010000319.1, on the reverse strand, counting down.
AGTTCTTTCGACCGTTTGACGTGCATCGGGTTGACCATGACCAACGGGATCCCTTTTTCCTCGAGAAAATGAGCAAGGTTCAACCAGTAATGTCCGGTCGGTTCGATTCCGACGATCACTTCCGTTTTGCCAAATTCCCTCATCGCCTCTTGAATCAACGCATAAAACTGCTCGAATCCAGCTCTCGACTGGAGCACTGGAACCCTCTTCTTGAGTTCTCTTCCCCGCGCGTCCACCATCGCCGCGAAATGTTTTTGCTTGGCAATATCCATTCCAATCACTAATGTTTGATCCGTGACTTGTTCAATTTTGCGATTTTGTGTACAATTCAT
>NZ_JAILZV010000032.1 GCF_023512315.1 Anoxybacillus sp. | reverse complement strand
CAGCGCGTCGGCATCTTTGCCGGTTCAGGCGTTGGAAAAAGCACGTTGCTCGGCATGATTGCCCGCAACACGAATGCGGATATAAACGTCATCGCTTTAATCGGAGAACGTGGGCGCGAGGTGCGAGAATTTATTGAACGCGATCTTGGTCCGGAGGGGCTTGCTCGCTCAATTGTTGTTGTCGCTACATCGGATCAGCCGGCGCTTATGCGCATTAAAGGAGCGTATACGGCGACGGCAATTGCCGAATACTTCCGTGACAAAGGGATGGACGTTATGCTCATGATGGATTCCGTCACACGCGTGGCGATGGCGCAGCGGGAAGTCGGTCTTTCGATTGGTGAGCCACCGACCACCAAAGGGTATACCCCTTCCGTCTTTGCCATTTTACCGAAACTGCTTGAGCGGACGGGAACGAATGAACACGGGAGCATTACCGCGTTTTATACCGTATTAGTCGACGGGGACGATATGAACGAACCGATTGCCGACACAGTGCGCGGCATTTTAGACGGCCATTTTGTACTTGAACGAAATCTCGCCAATAAAGGGCAATATCCAGCGATTAACGTCCTTAAAAGCATTAGCCGGGTGATGAACTATATCATTACCCCGGAACATAAAGTGGCAGCGGAACGGTTTCGCCAGCTTTTGTCAACGTATATGCATTCGGAAGACTTAATTAATATTGGGGCGTATAAGCGCGGGTCATCGCGGGAAATTGATGAAGCGATTCGTTATTATCCGAAGCTTCTCGATTTTTTAAAGCAAGCTACGCATGAAAAATTTACGAAAGAAGAGAGCGTTCATATGCTGCTTCAACTCGTACACTCGGGGTGAGTAAACGATGGTTCGTCCATTTAAACTCCATAAATTGCTAGCGATTAAAGAAAAGGAAAAAGAAAAAGCGCTTGGGGAATATAACGAAGCGGTCAGACGGTTTGAAGAAATAGGGGAGAAATTGTACCATTTGCTTAAACAAAAAGAAGACTACGAAGAAACGTACAAACAAAAAATGAGTACAGGTCTTTCCATCCAAGAAATCCGTCATTTTCGCCAGTTTGTGACTAATTTAGAACGAACCATTTCTCACTACCAACAGCTAGTGGCGCAAGCGCGCGAACAGATGGTTTTGAAGCAGGCGAAGCTAGCAGAAGCAGCGATCGAAGTAAAAAAATACGAAAAGATGAAAGAAAAGCATGAACAAGCTGTACATGAAGTGTTGCAGGCTGCTGAAAACCGATGGATGGATGAAGTGTCGATTCAGCAATTTATCCATCGCAAAGATTGGGTGAGAGGATGAAAGAACAAGTAATAGAGAAAGAAATTGAACTAGAAGAGGAAGAAAAAATAGGGAAATTTAAATGGTTTTTATTTGTCATCGTCATTCCGCTTTTATTTACGATTGCATTAGCGCTTGTCATCGCGACGGTCGCTGGATTTAACGTCTTTGGCGCTATCCAAAAATATGGGGGAAACATCCCGTATGTGTCGGAGTGGCTGAACGGAAACCAGCAGTCACCGGAACAACTTTTGCAAAAGACAATGCTAGAACAAAAAGCAATGATTGACGAGAAGACGAAGCAAGTAAAAAAGTTAGAAAACACGATTAAAACAAAACAAAGTGAAATTGACGCACTGAAGCAAGAAATTAAACGACTCAATGCCGAACTGACTGCCGCAAAACAACAGCAGGAGACATCATCCACAACCAAAAATGAAACGAAGCAAACGGTGCAAGATGTTGCAAAAATATATGAAACGATGTCACCAAAAAATGCCGCGGCAATCATCCCAAAAATGTCAGACGAAGAAGCAGTATACATTCTTTCAGCACTAAGTAACGATACAACGGCGGCCATTTTAGAAAAAATGACGCCAGAAGAAGCCGCAAAATATACGGCACTGTTAGCGAAAAAAGCACAAGCGAACGCCCAACAATGAAAGGAGGTGAGAATATGATTCGTCCAGTCGCTTTTCCTTCCACTAATATGTTGGCATCGACTGCGCTAAAGCCGGAAGCGCCAGCATTTGCTTTTTCGACGCTGCTAGCGAACATGAAACAATCAATGCCACAGCTACAAGAAAGCAATCCATTACCTACCGAATCGGTTTCGGTGGATTTATCCGAACTGTATAGTCAGCTGCAGCAATTATTTGCTTCCATTCCGGTAGAAGAAGGGTATATGCGGCAAGAAACGTTAGAAAATCCGGTGATTTCTACCTTTATGCAACTGCTCCCGCCATCATTGAAAGAACAGGTGACTAACTTGTTTGGCGAAGAGCGCCCAGTGGAGCAGGTGGTCGAAGATGAACAAGCATTGGAAAATGACGGAACGTTGCTTGCGATTGCTTTTATGCTGTTTCAACTAGGACAAAGGCAAAACCCCATTCCGGACAACGTGCTAGAAGGAGTAAAAGAACGGCTCGTCGCTCTTTTCTCCCGGAATGATGGTCGTCTTCATGAAAAAGGAAAAAATGCGCAGCCATTACTTGACCAGCTTATTCGGACGGCATCGAAAAATGAACAGTCAGCCGATTTTTCCGGCAATGTTGCTAATCGCTCTGTTCAAACAACAATCTATCCGCAAATAACAAAAGAGCTAGCTGGTTTGCCAAAAGAAAAACCGCCTGCTTCATTCGACGCAAACGTTGTTTTGTCAAAGGAGCCATTAATTGAAGAAACAAACATTGTGTTATCAAAAGAGCCATTAACTGATCGAGAAGAGCTCGTGTCTCTTGTTGCGAACAGTAAAACATCCAACTATACGATCTCACTACCTGTTCATGAACAAAAAGGGGAAACACAACGTTCGTTTACGCAGCAGTTAACAGAAATCATGAAAACAGGCAAGTTTACAAAAGGGGCAAACGGACAAACGCAACTGGTCATTCGCTTACATCCGGAGCATTTAGGGACATTGACGGTAAAACTTATTGCCCAAAAAGATGGAGAACTGGCGGCCAAAATCATAACGAATACAACGGCGGCAAAAGAGTTAGTAGAAGCAAGCATTCACCACATTCGCCATATTATTCCGACGGAAAATATTATTGTTGAACGATTCGATGTATGGACGCAACCTGAGTTTGCGGGGATGAATCGCCAACAGCAGCAGCGCCAATCGAAACAGCCATTTGAACAGGAACAACCATCGGAAAAATCCGAACAAGTGACGGAAGAGTTTGCGGATGCACTACAAGAAAAATTAAATGCGATTATCTAGGAGGTGAGTAGGTTGGCTACTACTAACACGATTGACCCTAGTTTATTGTTAAGTAACTACAAACCGACAGAACGAAAAACAGGACAGCAAACGTTAGGAAAAGATGATTTTTTAAAAATATTAATTGCGCAACTTGAGCACCAAGATCCGCTAAACCCATTGGAAGATAAAGAATTTATTTCGCAAATGGCTAGTTTTTCAACGCTTGAACAAATGGTTAATATGTCGACAATGATGCAAAAGTTTATCGATTCGCAAAGTGCGACGACAGAAAAGCTCACAAGCATGTCCGATTCGCTGCAGCAGCTCGTTCAACAACAAAACATCCAGACGATTGCGCGGTATAGCGAATTAATTGGCAAGCAAGTAGAATGGAGTAGCGCAGAAGGCGAGAAAAAATCAGCGCTAGTGAAATCGGTGCTACAGCAAGGTGCCAAATGGATGCTCGAATTAGATACTGGCGAAACGATTTCACCGTCGGATGTAACGAAAGTAACGCTTGGGGGGTGAGCATTTGAGCCATCGTGTGCAGTTTTTCCCACGTACACCGATCGTACCGAATGCTTCCCAAACGCGAAAGTCAAACGTTTCCCCATCGTTCCGTGAAGCGCTGTCGGAAGCGCAACAACCATTGAAAATTAGCAAACATGCGCAACAGCGGCTAGAAGAGCGGAATATTTCGATTGATGAGCAGCAATGGGCGCTTATTAGTCAAAAAGTTTTGGAAGCAAAGCAAAAAGGCGTGCGCGATTCATTAGTATTGACCAATCAAGCAGCATTAATTGTTAACACCACTAACCAAACGGTTATCACCGCAATGAATCGTGAAGAAGCGCAGACACAGCTATTTACGAATATTAACGGTGCGATTATTTTAGAATAAGGCTGGACCAGTTGGGGGCCTTAGGGCTTGCAGAATGACCGAAGCAGCTCAATGAAAAAATAAGGAGAGGATTTGCTATGTTACGTTCGATGTTTACGGGTATCGGTGGGATTCGCAACTTCCAATATAAACTAGATGTTATTGGCAACAATATTTCTAACGTCAACACTTACGGCTATAAAAAAGCGCGGGTAACGTTTAAAGATCTCGTTTCCCAACAAATTTCTGCAGCGACATCATCGACAGGAACGCGCGGCGGAATTAACGGTAAACAAATCGGGTTAGGGAGCGGGCTAGGTTCGATTGAAACGATTCATACGCAAGGTTCGACGCAAACAACTTCGCGTCCACTTGATTTAGCGCTTGGTGGCGACGGCTTTTTCGTTGTCGGTTCGATTAACGATGTCACATTAATTGATATTGATGGGCCAGCAGGAAAGCTTGGAACGAACAAAGTAAACACCGGTGTGCCGATTGACCGCGCATTTAACTTAAGCTTCACGCGGGCAGGGAACTTTTATTTAGATGAATATGGCTATATTGTTAACTCGGACGGACAATATTTAATCGGAGAATCAGCGATTAAAGACGTAAATACAGTCAAAACAAATGCCCCACACGTAGCAACCGCCCGACAAGATTTGAGCACCTTTGTCAATGGGGCGAATGGATTAGTGGACTTTATTCAAAAATGGAAAGCGGAGTTTTCCAAAAACCCAGATAACAATCCGGCGACCAAAACCGACTTCATTAATCTTGTGAAAAGTTTCAATACACAATTGAAAAATCTTAATAAAAACATTACTGGAAAAACAGACCCGGCGGATACGACAACGCCAACTGCTGGGACGTATTTTAATGATAAAGTATCTCCTAAGGCAACAATTAATCCTGTTCCGCTTCTTCCGGAAAATGATAGCGATTGGCCAGATTCGTTATCAGAAGCGGAAAAATCGATGGGGCCGTACTTAGAACAAATTAGTGGGTTTGTCGAAAGTGTTCAGCAAGTATTAAACGACTACAGCGAACCAAAGTTTGGTAACGTCACAAGCTTTGAGCCTGGATTGATTCAAATTCCAAAAACAGCGAAAAGTTTTGGCATTACGGCTGACGGAAAAGTAACATTTATTGATAGCAACGGGCAATTGAAATTAGCTGGGCAAATTTTATTGGCGCAATTCCCGAACCCGAGCGGACTGGAGAAAACGGGCGGCAACGTGTTTAAAGAGACAAATAACTCCGGAAAACTTGACCGAAATGCGAACGGGTTAACGATTAACGAATTATCGCGCCCTGGACTAAATGGGGCGGGCGAAATTATTTCCGGTGCATTGGAAATGTCCAACGTTGACCTTTCCGAAGAGTTTACGGAAATGATTGTCGCGCAACGCGGCTTCCAAGCAAATACGCGCATTATTACAACATCGGATGAAATTTTGCAAGAACTTGTCAACTTAAAGAAATAATAAGGGGGGGAGGGCACTAGACTCCGTCTAGTGCCCCTAATACATATGATTACATTAACACGGCTAAATGGAAAAGTATTTACATTAAACGCGCTATACATAGAACAAGTGGAAGCTTTTCCCGATACGACAATTACACTAACGAACGGCAAGAAAATTGTCGTTCGTGAATCGGTACAGGATGTGGTAGAACTCGTGAACCATTTTTATCGCCAAATCTCAATCATCGGGCTTCCTCGAGAGGTGGAGGGATCAAATAGTGAGTAAATTATGGAAAATCATGCTTATTATCTTAGTGAGTATTACACTCATATCAGTGGTAGCATTAGTCATTGTGTTAAAATTTACCGGAAATCAAGAGAAAAAAGCACCGACGGCGGATGAAATTGTCGCTAGTTCGGTGGATGTGCCAGAAATTACGACAAACTTAGCCGACGGAAGTTTTATCAAAATTTCATTTAAAATCCAGATGGACAGCGAAGATGGGAAAGCCGAGGCAGAAAAGCGTGATTTTCAAATAAAAGATATTATTATTGAGCAACTATCGACGATGAAACCGGCAGATTTTAACGGGGAGCAAGGAAAGACGAACTTAAAAAATCGCTTGAAAGAAAAAATTAGTCAAATTATGCAAGATGGAAAAGTGGAGCAAGTGTACATTACTTCCTTCATCCTCCAATAACTATGCGAGGAGGTGAGTGCGTTGTCTGGTGAAGTATTATCGCAAAGTGAAATTGATGCGTTGTTGGCGGCGTTGTCTGCAGGGGAAATGGATGCGGAGGAACTGAAAAAAGAAGAAGCCGATAAAAAAGTAAAAGTCTACGACTTTAAACGTGCGCTTCGTTTTTCCAAAGACCAAATACGCAGCCTTACCCGCATTCACGAAAACTTCGCAAGGCTGTTAACGACGTTTTTCTCCGCACAATTGCGGACGTATGTGCAAATTTCTGTCGCTTCGGCGGACCAAATTCCATACGAAGAGTTTATTCGCTCGATTCCGAAAATGACGATTTTAAACGTGTTTGAAGTGCCGCCGTTAGACGGGCATATCATTATGGAAGTCAACCCAAACATCGCTTATGCGATGCTTGACCGTGTGATGGGCGGACGAGGCGTGAGTTTAAACAAAGTGGAAAATTTGACCGAAATCGAAATGCGAATTATGTCCAATTTGTTTGAGAAAGCGTTCAGCAACTTGCGCGATGCGTGGGAATCGGTTGCTGAAATCGATCCGATGTTAACGGAGTTTGAGGTGAACCCGCAATTTTTGCAAATGGTGTCACCGAACGAAACGGTAGTTGTCATTTCGCTAAATACGCAAATCGCTGAAACGAGCGGAATGATTAACATATGTATTCCACACGTAGTATTAGAGCCAATTATTCCCCGTCTTTCTGTGCATTATTGGATGCAGACGCAAAAGAAAGAGCGGATTCCAGAAGAAGTAGAAGTATTAGAAAAGCGAATTAAAGTGGCTGAACTACCGGTCATTGCGGAATTAGGAACAGCGATGATTACGGTGCAAGAATTTTTACAGTTGGACGTTGGTGACGTTATTCAACTTGACCAGTCGATTCATGAGCCATTAATTATTAAAATTGGTGATGTGCCGAAATTTATTGGTCAGCCAGGAAAAAGGAACAAGCGCCTGGCAATTCAAGTGTTAGACACGCTGAAAGGGGGAGAAGACAACGATGATGAGCGATGATATGCTATCCCAAGATGAAATTGATGCGCTTTTGCGCGGAGGCAGTTTTGACGATACTCCGCTCGGAACGCCGTCTGTCGATGACGTATTATCGACGATGGAGCAAGATGCGTTAGGTGAAATTGGCAACATTTCGTTCGGTAGCTCAGCAACGGCGCTTTCGATGTTGTTAAACCAAAAAGTAGAAATTACCACGCCGAGTGTATCGATTATTCGCCGAGAAGATGTGCCGCAAGAGTTCCCACACCCGTACGTAGCCATCCAAGTAAACTATACGGACGGTTTTTTAGGAACGAATTTGCTCGTTATTAAACAGTCAGATGCAGCAATTATTGCGGATTTAATGCTCGGCGGCGACGGGCTGAACCCGGCTGATTTGTTAGGGGAAATTCAGTTAAGCGCTGTTCAAGAAGCAATGAACCAAATGATGGGTTCAGCGGCAACATCGATGTCAACCATTTTCGGGAAAAAGGTGGATATTTCGCCGCCGACGCTCCATTTGCTAGATGTAAAAGAAGGCGAAGGAATCGAATATTTGCCGCCAGAAGATATTTTAATTAAAATTTCGTTCCGTCTAAAAATCGGGAATTTAATTGATTCAAACATTATGCAGCTATTGCCGGTTGATTTCGCAAAAGAGTTAGTGCAAAATTTATTGCAAATGTCTAGTCCGAGTCAGCCAACATCGGCTAAAATGGATGTGAATAGCGGAACAAGTACACCGCCGCCTTCTTCAGCAGGAAAAAGCCAACCAGCTTACGGCTATGGGCAGCCGACACCGATGCCGCAAGAGCCGCAATATGTAGCAACACCGCAACATACGCCAAATCATTTTGGCGCTTATGCAGCTGGACAACAAAATATTCAACCGGTCGATTTTGCTAGCTTTGATCCTGTTCCTGTCGTCGAAACAGAGCCGCGCAACTTAAATATGCTGCTCGATATTCCGTTGCAAGTGACGGTAGAGCTAGGAAGAACGAAACGGTCGGTGCAAGATATTTTAAGCTTGTCGTCAGGCTCTATTATTGAGCTCGATAAGTTAGCAGGAGAGCCAGTGGATATACTCGTTAACAACAAATTAATTGCCAAAGGTGAGGTTGTTGTTATTGACGAAAATTTCGGGGTGCGTGTGACCGATATTATTAGCCAGAGCGATCGTTTAAAAAAATTAAAGTAGCGTAGGGGGTTTTTCGAATGGCAAGAATTTTAATCGTAGATGATGCTGCATTTATGCGAATGATGATTAAAGACATTTTAACGAAAAACGGGCATGAAGTCGTTGCGGAGGCAGCGGACGGGGTGCAGGCAGTTGAAAAATATAAAGAAGTTCGTCCAGATTTAGTAACGATGGATATTACGATGCCAGAAATGGATGGGATTACAGCACTGAAAGAAATTCGGAAGTTTGATAGCAATGCGAAAGTGATTATGTGCTCGGCGATGGGGCAACAGGCAATGGTCATTGACGCGATTCAAGCAGGGGCAAAAGATTTTGTCGTTAAACCTTTCCAAGCTGATCGCGTCATTGAAGCGATTAACAAAACGCTTGGATAAATAGAGGTGGAACAATTTGCTTCAACTCCGAACGATAATACTCGCTTTATTAGTAGCAGTGGTGGTTGCTTCGCAAACAAATATCGTGTTTGCGGAGCAAGCTCCTACGGTGAAGCAATGTATTGACCATCCAGAAACGTGCGAAAAAGCACCGGCGACGAAAAACGCAAAAAATGATACGCAGCCAGTGCAAGCAACTTCATTTACTGCTTGGGACGTGATTAAACTTATTTTTGCTACGTTGTTTGTAGTAGCACTTATTTACGCGCTATTACGATTTATGAACAAGCGCAGCCGTTTGTTTGCTAAACGTGGGCTTGTCGAGCACCTTGGTGGCGCACACGTCGGCACAAACCGTTCTGTTCAGCTTGTCAAAATCGGAAAACGCATTTTTATTGTAGGTGTCGGTGATTCAGTGCAATTGTTGAAAGAGATTGAAGACGAGAAAGAAATAAATGAATTGCTCACCATGCATAATGAGTCATTACAAAAAATGTTAGAGCCAAACGAATTGCTTGTTTCTTGGTTGAGTCGGCTAACAAAAAATCATAAGAAGGACGAAACGAAACAAACAACGTCGTTCCAAACGTTATTTGCCAAACAAATGCAAGAACTAACGAAAGAGCGCCAAAAGCTGCTAAAGCAGATAGAGAAGGGGACAACGTCCGATGAATGAGTTTATGCAGTTATTTAATCAGGTGGCTCCGGACACGGTTTCGACGTCGGTAAAGTTGCTTTTGCTGCTTACGGTATTTTCGATTGCCCCAGGCATTTTAATTATGATGACGTGCTTTACCCGTATTATTATCGTGTTATCGTTTGTCCGTACATCGCTTGGGACGCAGCAAATGCCACCAAATCAAGTGCTAATTGGATTAGCGCTATTTTTAACGTTTTTTATCATGGCACCGACCTTTAAGCAAGTAAACGATCAAGCGCTACAACCGCTATTTTCCGAAAAAATTAATTTAGAACAAGCGTACGAGCGCGCTTCTGTGCCGTTGAAAGAATTTATGAGCGAACATACAAGGCAAAAAGATTTGGCGTTATTTTTAAAATATAGCGGTGCCAAAGCGCCAAAGACGGTGCAAGATATCCCATTAACCACATTAGTACCTGCCTTTGCGATTAGTGAGATTAAAACGGCGTTTCAAATGGGATTTATGCTTTTTATTCCGTTTCTTGTCATTGATATGGTCGTTGCAAGTGTGCTTATGTCAATGGGGATGATGATGCTTCCGCCCGTTATGATTTCGTTGCCGTTTAAAATTTTATTATTTGTGTTAGTGGACGGCTGGTATTTAGTCGTTAAATCGTTGCTCGAAAGTTTTTAAAGAGGGGTGGCAAAGGTGAATGCCAACGTTGTAGTCCAACTTGCCGAGCGAGGCGTTTATATGGTTTTAATCGTTTGCGGCCCGCTCTTATTATTAGCGCTCGCTGTCGGATTATTAATCAGCATTTTTCAAGCGACCACGCAAATTCAAGAACAAACGCTTGCGTTCGTTCCGAAAATTGTAGCGGTGCTCATCGGTCTTGTCTTTTTCGGTCCGTGGATGCTGTCGCGAATGGTGTCGTATGCATATGAAATTTTCAATAACTTAACGCAATTTATAGGCTGATTCGTATGGAAGTGATCTCTTACTTTCCAGCATTTTTATTAGTATTCGCCCGCGTAGCATCTTTTTTTGCCACCGTGCCGTTATTTTCGTATCGAACGATTCCGAACACCCATAAAATTGGACTGTCGTTTTTTCTTAGTTGGACGATGTTTTTGGCGATGAAAAAAGAAGCAATTCCACTGGATGATACGTACGTACTGCTAGTAGGGAAAGAAGTGCTTGTCGGGCTATGCCTTGGGTTTTTTGCTTATCTTATGATGGCAGCGATTCAAATCGTTGGCGGGCTCATTGATTTTCAAATGGGGTTTGCGATTGCGAACGTGATTGACCCACAAACAGGCGCACAAAGCCCATTGTTAGGGCAGTATTTATATATGTTTGCGCTGTTGTTATTGCTAGCATTAAACGGTCACCATCTATTATTAGACGGGGTGTTTTATAGCTATCGTTTTATCCCGTTGCATACCATCGTTCCGTTTGGACAGGAGCAGTTTGCTCACTTTGCGTTAAAGACGTTCAGCGAAATGTTTATTATTGCGTTTCAAATGTCTGCCCCGATTGTTGGAAGTTTATTTTTAGTTGATGTTGCGCTTGGTGTAGTTGCGCGCACCGTGCCACAGCTCAATATTTTTGTTGTCGGAATGCCTGTTAAAGTAATCGTCGGCTTTTTGTTAATGATGGTGATGATGGCGACATTATTTCTCGCTGCGCAACATTTATTTGAAACGATGGTAATGGCATTACGCGAGCTGATGAACATCATAGGGGGCGCATAAATGAAAATGGTACGTCTCGATTTGCAATTTTTTGCCGGAGAAAAAACGGAAAAGGCGACACCGCGTAAACGCCAAGAAGTACGAGAAAAAGGACAAGTCGCCAAAAGTGCGGATTTAAATACGGCGGTTGTGTTGTTGTTTACATTTCTTACGTTATTGTTTTCTGGCGGCTTATATAAGGAAACGTTTTTTCGTTTTCTCCAACGTTCGTTTCAACAATATATGACAGAAGATGTGACCATCGATTCCGTGCATCTACTGTTTTTAACCATTTTGCAACAAATGGCATGGGTCGTTGCCCCTATTTTTCTTGTCGCGCTTTTTGGGGCGTTTGTGGCTAATTTTTTGCAAGTGGGCTTTTTATTTACGACGGAGCCGCTGCAAATGAAATTAAGCAAACTTGACCCGATTCAAGGATTTAAGCGGATGTTTTCCTTACGTTCGCTCGTCGAATTATTAAAATCGGTTTTAAAAATCGCGTTTGTCGGGTTTATTACTTTTTTTGTCCTATGGATGAAACTCGGCCAAATTTTGTCATTAACGACGAAATCGTTACAAACGACATTAAGCTCATTAGCTAGTTTAGCCGTACAAATGGGGCTTTACGCGTCTATTGCTTTATTGTTTCTCGCGCTTTTAGATTATTTGTATCAGCGGTTCGATTTTGAAAAAAACATTCGCATGTCGAAACAAGAGATTAAAGAAGAGTACAAAAAGACGGAAGGGGATCCGTTAATTAAGTCAAAAATTAAGCAAAAACAGCGTGAAATGGCAATGAAGCGCATGATGCAAGAAGTACCGAAAGCCGATGTCGTTATTACGAATCCGACGCATTATGCAGTCGCGCTCAAATACGAGGATGGCAAAATGGACGCGCCTGTCGTCGTTGCTAAAGGGGTCGATTATATGGCGCTGAAAATTAAACAACTAGCAAAAGAGCATGATGTCGTGACGGTGGAAAATCGTCCGCTTGCTAGGGCATTATATAGTCAAACGGAAGTCGGCGACGCCATTCCGGAACAATTTTTTAAAGCGGTCGCAGAAATTTTAGCGTATGTGTACCGATTAAAGCGCAAAATTTAGCCTAGTTCTTCAGCCGAAAGCGGCATGATGCTAATTAAGGAGAGAAACGAAATGCCAGCAAGAGACTTGTCAGTATTGCTTATGGTTGTTCTCATTGTGGCGATGTTAATTATTCCGCTGCCAACGTGGCTTCTCAGCGTGCTGATTATTATCAATATTTCGTTAGCGTTGTTAGTGTTGTTAACATCGATGAATATGCGCGAGCCGCTACAATTTTCGATTTTTCCGTCCTTACTATTGCTTTTAACGCTGTTTCGCTTAGGGCTGAACGTTTCGACGACACGTTCCATTTTAAGTAGAGGCGAAGCAGGCGGCGTAGTTGAAACGTTCGGGACGTTTGTCGTTGGTGGAAACGTCGTCGTCGGCTTCGTCGTTTTCTTAATTTTAATTATTATTCAATTTGTTGTTATTACGAAAGGGGCAGAGCGTGTATCGGAAGTAGCGGCCCGTTTTACGCTTGATGCGATGCCAGGGAAGCAAATGAGTATCGATGCGGATTTAAACGCTGGGATGATTTCGGAGCAAGAAGCGCGCCAACGTCGCGAAAAAGTTGCGCAAGAGGCGGACTTTTACGGAGCGATGGACGGGGCGAGCAAGTTCGTCAAAGGCGATGCGATTGCCGGCATTATTATTGTCATTATTAACATGCTATTTGGCATGGTCGTTGGTGTCGTCCAACAAGGGTTAGATGTAGCGGAAGCTGCCCATCGGTATACGTTGTTAACCGTTGGCGACGGCATCGTTAGCCAAATTCCGGCGCTCCTTATTTCGACAGCAACAGGGATTGTTGTGACGCGAGCAGCGTCTGACAGCAACCTTGGTGCGGATATCATGCGGCAATTGTTTGCGTTTCCGAAAATGTTGTACGTCACAGCAGGAACAATTTTTTTACTAGGATTGTTTACGCCAATTAACGACGTCTTAACGATTCCAATCGCCAGCTTATTAGCGCTTGGCGGCTATCATTTTTCGAACCGAACGGAGAAAGAGGACGAGGCGGTAGTAGAAGCGCAAAGTGAAGTAACAGAAATGGATCAAATGAAAAGCCCAGAAAGCGTCGTGAACTTATTAAGTGTCGATCCGATTGAGTTTGAATTCGGGTATGGGCTTATTCCGCTCGCTGATGCGAACCAAGGAGGCGATTTGCTTGACCGCATCGTCATGATTCGCCGGCAACTAGCGCTTGAACTTGGTCTTGTTATCCCAGTTGTGCGCATCCGCGACAACATTCAGCTCCAGCCGAACGAATATCGGTTGAAAATTAAAGGGGACGAAGTGGCAAGGGGCGAGCTGCTACTGGATCATTATTTAGCGATGAGCCCGGGAATTGACGATGACGCTATCGAAGGAATCGATACGTTAGAGCCTGCGTTTGGGTTGCCGGCGAAATGGATTTCGGAAGAAATGAAAGAGCAAGCAGAAATGTTTGGTTACACCGTCGTTGACCCACCGTCGGTCGTATCAACGCATATTACGGAAGTGTTAAAAGCGCATGCCCATGAATTGCTCGGTAGACAAGAAACGAAGCAATTAGTTGATCACTTAAAAGAGTCGTATCCGATTTTAGTGGAAGAGGTCACCCCAACCCCACTTTCTATCGGCGATGTGCAAAAAGTATTGGCAAAATTATTACGAGAAAAAGTATCGATTCGCAATTTGCCGGTCATTTTTGAAACGCTTGCGGATTTTGGGCGGGTGACAAGCGATACGGACATATTAACAGAATATGTCCGTCAAGCGCTCGCGCGGCAAATTACGAGCCAGTACGCGGTAGCCGGTGAACCGTTGCGAGTCATTACGTTGTCAGGCAAAGTGGAAAAAGCTGTGGCAGAAGGAGTGCATCAAACCGAGCACGGAAACTACTTGTCGCTTGATCCGAGCGTATCGCAAGCAATCATTGAATCAGTAGCGATGCAACTAGAGCAGCACGCCATCCAAAACCAAACGCCAATTTTGCTTTGTTCACCAGCGGTAAGGATGTACGTGCGCCAGCTTACAGAGCGTTATTTTCCTCATGTTCCTGTCTTATCTTATAATGAATTAGAGGCAACGGTGGAAGTTCAAAGTGTCGGGGTGGTGGATATCGAATGAAAGTAAAAAAATTTGTGGCGCCGTCGATGCCGGAAGCGATGAAAATGATTCGGGCAGAGCTAGGGAATGATGCGGTCATTTTAAATTCAAAAGTCGTTCATAAAGGCGGGTTTTTCGGGTTGTTCACGAAAAAAAATATCGAAGTAATTGCTGCCGTTGACCCAAAACCAGCCCGTTCTGCCGTGACAGAAAAAAAAGGGAAATCGGTAGAAAAGCTTTCCGAGCGACCGGTGCAAGAAGGAAAGCAGCTAGCTGATGCAGCACTGTTGGGGGAAATAACCGAACTAAAAGCAATGCTGAAACAGCTTTCTACGAATGTAACGACGAATTTTGCCACTTACCCACAACCGTTAAACGAATTAAATGAATCGTTAGCCGCACAAGAGCTATCGAATACGCTTCGGCAAGAAATGATGGGGGAGTTAGTGGAACGGTGGTATTTGCAGCGAGGCGAGGCAAGCAAGAAGCAGCTTTTGCAGTGGACAAAAGAGCTGTTGCTAAAGAAAATGGCTGATTTGTCGTTTGGCGGTATTTCATTTACGAAAAAATACGTCAACGTCGTTGGACCGACAGGCGTCGGCAAGACGACGACATTGGCGAAAATCGCTGCACATTGCGTATTGAAGCATCAGAAAAAAGTAGCGTTTATTACGACAGATACGTACCGTATTGCAGCGATTGAGCAGTTAAAAACGTATGCGAAAATTTTAGACGTTCCGTTAGAAGTATGTTATAACATCGACGATTTTCGCGAAGCGAAGAAAAAATTTTCCGTGTACGATCTCATTTTTATTGATACAGCTGGGCGAAACTTCCGCAACCAACAATATGTGCAAGATTTGCGGGAAATTATTGATTTTGACGCCGAGATGGAAACGTTTCTCGTGTTGGCATTAACGGCAAAATATACGGATATGAAAACGATTTATGAACAGTTTTCGCTTGTTCCGATTGACCGTTTCATTTTTACGAAGTTAGACGAAACAAGTCAGTATGGAGCGATGGTCAATTTAATGACAGAATCTCGTGTCGGAGCTGCCTATTTGACGAATGGACAAAATGTGCCAGACGATATTATTGAAGCAACTCCAGAAAAAATCGTAAATACGGTGCTTGGGGTCGATTAAAGATGAGAGATCAAGCCGAAAGCTTACGTCTAAGATTAAGTCGAATGAACAAAGGCGCGGAAACGAAAGCGATTGCGGTCATTAGCGGAAAAGGCGGTGTGGGAAAGTCTAATTTTTCGCTTAATTTTGCGCTATCGTTATCCAATCGAGGCTTTCACGTACTGCTATTTGACATGGACATTGGCATGGGGAACATCGATATTTTGCTCGGTCAGTCGTCACAGACGACGATTATTGATTTATTTCAGCGGCGCATCTCCATTCAAGAGTTAATCCGAAAAGGACCGGGCAACTTATCTTTTATTTCCGGCGGAACAGGGCTAGCGAAGCTATTCGCGATGGATAATGAAAAAGTCGATTATTTTTTAGAGCAACTTCAATCGGTGTCTACACAGTACGACTACTTTATTTTCGATATGGGGGCGGGCATGTCAGAAGACCGGCTACGGTTATTAATGGCCGTTCATGAAATTTTTGTTATTACCACTCCCGAACCGACTGCCATTATGGATGCGTACGCAGCGATGAAATACATTCACTTGCAAGAAAAAAAGGTACCATTTTATGTGATTGTCAATCGCGCCCAAACAGATCAAGAGGGACGCGACACGTTGCAGCGGCTGAAAAACGCGATGAAACAGTTTCTTGGCAAAGACGTAACAAAATTAGGCATTTTGCCGGAAGACCGCACCGTTTCTAAAGCGGTCACAAGCCAAACACCGTTTCTGCTGTTCGACCCAGCAACGAAAATTAGTCGGGCGATGAATGAACTAGTAGAACGTTATTTAGCGAATCGGACGTTCGACGAAGCGACTGCTTCCCGTCCTGCCAATTTTTTTGCGCGGTTGCGCCAATTTCTGTTAGAAAGGTAGGGAGTTTATGAAGCACATCAAAGTATTAGTCGTCGATGACTCTGCCTTTATGCGAAAAGTAATTACAGATTTTTTATCGGAACATCCGCAAATTGAAGTCGTTGGAACAGCTCGCAACGGAAAAGATGCACTGGAGAAAATTTCATCCCTCCGCCCTAACGTCGTTACGATGGACGTCGAAATGCCGGTGATGAACGGACTAGAGGCGTTAAAGACGATCATGGAAAACGCCCCTTTGCCGGTCGTCATGCTTTCGAGCACGACGAAAGAAGGAGCGGAAAATACGATCTTAGCGATGCAATACGGAGCGGTCGATTTTGTCACGAAACCGTCCGGCAATATTTCGCTTGATTTATATAAAGTAAAAGAACAGTTAATCGAAAAAGTAGTACTTGCAAGTCGCGCCAATTTGCGTGGGATCAAAAAACGGGACTTTTCGCAAACAACAGCTAGTTATCGACCGGTTTCTTATAGTAGAATAGAAGTACAACCTTCAACAAAGCGGAAAAAAATTGTATGTATCGGTACATCGACAGGCGGTCCGCGGGCGTTGCAGCAAGTGTTAACGCACCTTCCAAAACAAATCGCGGCACCGATTGTCATCGTGCAACATATGCCAAAAGGATTTACGAAATCGCTCGCACAGCGGCTCGATTCACTATGTGAGATTTCTGTTAAAGAAGTGGAGCATCAAGAAGAGTTAAAGCAAGGAACAGCGTACATTGCGCCAGGTGGGGCGCATTTTACCGTCGTTCCGTCAAGCCGGTCGCTCGTGGCACATCTCGATTACTCTCCGCCACGAAGCGGGCATCGTCCATCGGTTGATGTGTTGTTTGAGTCTGTTAGTGAGCTGCAAGAGTATGAAAAAATTGCTGTCATTATGACTGGGATGGGTGCTGACGGAACAGCCGGCTTGAAGGTGCTGAAGGAAAAAGGCTATACAAAGGCTATTGCGGAATCGGAGGAAACAGCGGTAGTGTTCGGTATGCCAAAAGCGGCAATCGCTACGCAGCTAGTCGATGATGTGGTGCCTTTAGAACAAATTGCGGACACAATTATGAAATATACCGGCGGGCAAGGGGTGTAGAACGATGGATATGAGCCAATATTTAGAGATTTTTATTGACGAGAGCAAGGAACATTTACAAACGATTAACGAACAGTTGTTAGAATTAGAAAAAAGCCCGGACGATCTTTCCATTGTCAATGAAATTTTTCGCTCAGCCCATACATTAAAAGGGATGTCAGCGACAATGGGATTTGAAGATTTAGCCAATTTAACCCATCAAATGGAGAACGTGCTTGATGGCATTCGCAACCACAAAATTGTCGTTACGCCGGAGTTGTTGGACGTTGTGTTTCGAGCGGTCGATGATTTAGAAGCAATGATAAACTCTATCGCTAGCGGTGGCGATGGCAAACGGGACGTTCGCGAAGTCGTTCAGCAACTGAAGCAAATTGAACAAGGCGATGTTCCAACGAGGAAAACGGAACCACCTTCTACGACGCCGACGCTTACGCAAACGTACGGGGAATTTGAATACAACGTATTGCAACATTCGAAAGAACAAGGGTTTCATACGTATGAAATTCACGTCAAATTGCGAGCGGATTGTTTGTTGAAAGCTGCGCGTGTATTTATGGTTTTTGATGCATTAAATCAAGTGGGCGAAGTAATTAAAGCGAATCCGCCGGTGGAGTTATTAGAAGAAGAAAAATTTGATCAAGAATTCGTAGTGACTGTTGTTTCCAAACAATCAGCAGAGCAATTATATGCGCAAGTTAGCAAAGTGTCGGAAGTAGAAGAAGTAACAGTAACTGCGATCGATGTCGACAAGCTGCGGCCAAGCGAACTAACACCGCCTCAATTAGAGGTGTCCCAAACAGAAGCAGCGGTGACGGCTGCAAAAGAAGAACAAAAAGAAGAGAAAGCAGAAGGGCAAAAGGAAGAAAAAGAGCAACATAAAGCAGTGGCGAATAAAACGATTCGCGTCAACATTGAACGGCTTGACATTTTAATGAACTTGTTCGAAGAGCTTGTCATTGACCGCGGACGGCTCGAGCAAATTTCGCGGGAGTTGAACCATCCGGAGCTGCATGAAACGGTCGAGCGGATGTCGCGCATTTCGAGCGATTTGCAAAACATTATTTTAAATATGCGCATGGTTCCGGTCGAAACGGTCTTTAACCGCTTCCCGCGCATGGTGCGCCAGCTTGCTCGCGATTTAGGCAAGAAAATTAACCTAGAAATTATCGGAGCAGAAACAGAGTTGGATCGCACCGTTATCGACGAAATCGGCGACCCGCTTGTGCATTTGTTGCGCAATGCGATTGACCACGGCATTGAAATGCCAGAAGTTCGTCGGGCAAAAGGAAAACCAGAAGAAGGAACGGTCAAACTAAAAGCATATCATAGCGGCAACCATGTGTTTATTGAAATCGAAGATGACGGCGCCGGCATTAACCGCGAGAAAGTATTGCAAAAAGCTATTAACAAAGGCATTATTTCCCAACAAAACGCCGCTAATTTAACAGACAAACAAGTATACGAACTAATTTTTGCTTCCGGTTTTTCGACGGCGGATAAAATTTCCGATATTTCGGGACGTGGTGTTGGTCTTGATGTTGTCAAAAGCACGATCGAATCGCTTGGAGGCTCAGTAACAATTGATTCGCAAGAAGGAATTGGTTCGATTTTCTCAATTCAACTCCCACTTACTTTGTCTATTATCTCGGTGATGTTAGTTGAAATTCAACAAGAAAAATATGCCATTCCGCTATCGTCGATTATTGAAACAGCAATTATTAGAAAAGAAGACATTTTGCACGCCCACCACCAAAAAGTGATCGATTTCCGCGGCAAAGTCGTTCCGCTTCTTTTCTTAAAAGAAGTGTTTGACGTTCCGGTTGTTAAAGAAGAAGATGACTTTTTATCGGTCGTTATCGTCCGGAAAGGAGAAAAGATGGCAGGGCTTGTTGTTGATTCCTTTATCGGTCAACAAGAAGTTGTTTTAAAATCGCTTGGCAACTACTTAACGTCGGTTTTTGCGATTTCAGGCGCTACCATTCTAGGCGATGGCCAAGTGGCGTTAATTATCGACTGCAACGCATTAATTAAATAGGGGGGGAGAAGGGTGGCCAATCAAGAAAGCGAATTAAAGGTGATTGTTTTTCAGTTAAAAAACGAAGAATATGCCATCCCGGTACAGCAAGTTCGTTCGATTGAAAAAGTGCAGCACATTACGCGCGTTCCGCGGACACCGAAATTTGTGAAGGGTGTTATTAATTTGCGTGGGGTAGTGACACCAATTATCGACTTGCGCGAACGGTTTGGCATCGAAGCGATCCCATTTAACGAACAGACGCGCATCATTATCGTCGCGCTGGATGATATGGAAGTGGGGCTTATCGTCGATGCGGCGAACGATGTGCTCGATCTTCCTGTTAAAAGCATTGAACCACCTCCGGAAGTAATTGAGGCAGTGGAAGCTGATTACATTAAAGGAGTAGCGAAAGTCGGCAAACGATTATTAATTTTGCTGCATTTAGAGAAAGTATTAGAGAAGAGTACTCCTGCTACAGTGTAAATAGAAAGGTCGTTTGATCAATGGCAACTATTCGTGATTTGAATGCGGAGCATATCGATATTTTAAAAGAAATTGGCAATATTGGTGCTGGGAATGCCGCTACCGCGCTTTCCCAGCTACTAAATAAAAAAATTGAAATGAACGTGCCAAACGTACAAATCGTTATATTTGATGAAGTGATGGAGTTAGTAGGCGGTGCTGAGCAAGTCGTCGCGGCTGTCTTTTTACGGATTGAAGGAGAAGCGCCAGGGAGCATGTTTTTTGTCCTGTCGTTGCCGCAAGCAGAGCGGTTTGTGAAACAAATGACAGGGGACGCTCTGTTTTCTCTCGCTTCCCCTCAACCGTCAGAATTAGGAATGTCTGCTTTGCAAGAATTAGGAAATATATTAGCAGGCTCTTATCTTTCTGCGCTTGCCGATTTTACCAAATTAACCCTTTACCCATCTGTCCCGGCGTTAACGGTCGATATGATTGGCGCGATTTTGCAATATGGGTTGCTTGAATTATCACGCGTCGGAGACTATGCGATTGTGATCGATACGGCTGTGCACGAAGAACAACAGCCGGGAGATAGCATTAATGGCCACTTCTTTTTACTCCCTGATCCAGATTCATTCGTTCCGATTTTTCGTTCATTAGGTGTTTCATATGAATGAGCTTGTCCATGTCATTAAAGTCGGAATTGCGGATATGAATGTCGTTCAACCACCTCATCTTATTCGTACTTCTGGATTAGGCTCATGTGTAGGGGTGGTCATCTTTGACCAAATGAAAGAAGTGGCAGGATTAGCGCACGTCATGTTGCCGGATTCTTCATTGGCGCGATCAGAAACAATCAATATCGCCAAATATGCGGATACGGCTGTCGAAGCATTAGTGGAACTCATTATCCAAGCTGGCGGACGGAAAAATTGGCTGAAGGCGAAGTTGGCAGGTGGAGCACAAATGTTTTCCTTTCAATCCGCAAATACAGATATGATGAGAATTGGGCCACGGAATGTTGAAGCGGTAAAACGAGAGTTAGAGCGGCTTCGTATTCCAGTTGTTGCGGAAGATGTCGGGGGAAGTAGCGGACGAACGATTGAATTCAACCCGAAAACGTGCATATTATCCATTCGTACAGTCAATCAAGGAGTTAAGGAAATATAATGGCAGGGACAGTTCTTATTAACATTTCATTAGGAATATTTGGCTTTTTCATCGTGTTCCTTCTATCTTTTTCCGCTAATAGCATTACGACGACGTTGACGCGCAGCGCAATCACCTTTGTTCTCTTTTTTCTAAGCGGCTATTTATTTCGTTGGATGTTTGCGTATATTCGCAAAGATCCGGTGAAACTAACAGTAATGTCGTCGGCAAAAGAGGAAGATTTGCAACAATTGATGAAAGGATTGAGCGAGGAAGAGGCGCAAAAAGTGGCTGCCTATATTCGTCATATGCTGCAAAACGAAAATGACTCGTAAACGCAGCACCGACTAGTTTGACGATAAACGAGGAGGAGTAGTATGGCAAACGTTTCAGCGCGCGAAGAGCAAAAATATTGGCAAAACTGGGTGATGAATCGTGACCCACAAGCGGCGGATGAACTTGTGCAAAAATATATGCCGCTTGTGCATTACCAAGTGCAGCGAATCGCTATTTCTTTGCCAAAAAATGTCGATAAGCAAGAGCTAATCAGCTTTGGATTACTAGGGCTATATGACGCGCTTGAAAAATTTGATCCTTCTCGCGATTTAAAATTTGACACGTACGCCTCGTTTCGTATTCGCGGCGCCATTTTAGACGGATTGCGGAAAGAAGATTGGCTTCCGCGCAGCTTGCGAGAAAAAACGAAAAAAATTGAAATGACCATCGCTAAAATGGAACAGCAATATATGCGCGAAGTGACAGCAAAAGAAGTGGCCGATGCGTTAGGAATGGCGGAAGAAGAAGTGTATACGGTCATGAATGAAGGATTTTTTGCGAACATTTTATCGTTAGATGAATGGCCAAAAGACGAGGACGACGGTCCGTTAACGTTGCGCGATGAAAAAGCGATTTCTCCAGAAGAAACGGTGTTGCACGAAGAATTGCGCCAACAGCTTGTGGAAGTCATCCAGCAACTAAACGAAAAAGAACAACTGGTGATTAGCTTATTTTATAAAGAAGAATTGACATTGACAGAAATTGGGCAAGTGATGGGATTATCGACCTCAAGAATTTCGCAAATTCATTCGAAAGCGCTGTTTAAATTGCGTAAAATATTAGAAAAAGCGTTATAATCGCCACTAAGGCAAAAAGGAAGTGATCATATGAGTTTAAAATTAGTAGAACTACAAATCGCACTTCCAAGAACGTACGACATCGCGAAAATTCAAGAGCAACTTCATCACCACCCGGAGCAGCTACAAGCCCAACTAACAGCTGCCATGCAAAAGCAGGAAGAACGAAAGAACCGGCAAGTGACGAATAAACGAACCGCCTTCGATGCTCGCTGGCAAAACGAAAAGCATCATCAAGCGGAGCATCCATACAAAGGAACAAACATCGATTTAATGGGATAGAGGGATTCGATGACAGCATTTTTATTAACAATTAGCTTTGTTTTACACGCGCTTTCGCTGTTTATTATCATTTTATTGTATTTGCAGCTGACAAAAGTTAAAGAAGTAGAAAAGCGACAAGCACAAATGATCGAGGAAATGGAGCAAACGGTGTCGGCCTATTTTATTGAATGGAAAGAAGAAAACGACCGGTTTTTACAAACATTGTCACAAACGCTGCAACGACGCCCTGACGTAAAGAAAGAGGAAAAAACAAAACGAGCAGAAACAACGTCTAGCCATGTGCCTCTTGAACGAGAAAAGAGCGAATGGTCGCCGCTAGCACACGTTGACCAAATGAAGGATACAGTCGAAATTCGCACGATCAAACCACCTTCTCCGCCGCTTTCTTTAGCAGAGGAGGCAGCGAAGCTTTATGAAGAAGGAAAAACGATTGAAGAAATTGCGAAAAAGCTAAAAAAAGGAAAAACGGAAATTGAACTGCTTTTAAAATTTCGGCAAACGTGAAATACAGCTTGATTGTCATTTCTAGTTGTGATATATTTTTACATGGTGTGAATACACACGCTTCGGGATTTAAGCAATGGTGCTGCGAAGGCAGTCTTGCTTAAAGATGAAAGAAGCGGAGGAATGAAAACCAACCTATAGGAGGAAGAAAGAATGTCAGTTATTTCAATGAAACAATTGCTTGAAGCTGGTGTTCATTTCGGGCACCAAACTCGCCGTTGGAACCCAAAAATGAAAAAATACATTTTCACCGAGCGCAACGGCATCTACATCATTGACTTGCAAAAAACGGTGAAAAAAGTAGAAGAAGCGTACAACTTCGTTCGCGATTTAGCAGCAAACGGCGGGAAAATTCTTTTCGTCGGTACGAAAAAACAAGCACAAGACTCTGTAAAAGAAGAAGCAGAACGTTCTGGTATGTTCTATGTGAACCAACGTTGGTTAGGCGGAACGTTAACAAACTTCGAAACAATCCAAAAACGTATTAAACGTTTAAAAGAAATCGAAAAAATGGCAGAAGATGGAACGTTCGATGTATTGCCGAAAAAAGAAGTTATCGGCTTGAAAAAAGAATTAGAGCGCCTAGAGAAGTTTTTAGGCGGGATTAAAGAAATGAAACAATTGCCGGATGCATTGTTCGTCATCGATCCGCGCAAAGAGCGCATCGCAGTGGCAGAAGCACGCAAATTGAACATTCCGATCGTTGGTATTGTGGACACAAACTGCGATCCAGATGAAATCGACTATGTTATCCCTGCAAACGACGACGCTATCCGCGCTGTGAAACTATTGACAGCAAAAATTGCAGACGCAATTTTAGAAGCAAAACAAGGCGAAGAAGCTGTCGTTGCAGCAGAATAGGCGTGTTGATTAACCAATAAAAAACAGTTGACATCGCTCTATTTATAGCTTTTCTGCCGTAGTCGGCAAGCGAACCGCTTGCCGACTGGGAATGCGCACAGCATGCCCTCCTCGAACAATGAACGCTTTGCGGGCAAATGTCATTTGCCCGCCGGCGTTCTTGTTCGA
>NZ_JAILZV010000318.1 GCF_023512315.1 Anoxybacillus sp. | reverse complement strand
CATGATAATGCAACATCACTTTCTTTTTCTTCACCATTTTTCCGGAAGGTGGCTCCCCGATCAACTCATCAAGAATAAGGAAAAAATAGTCAAACACGACTTGCTCGTATGGTTTTTTTGTTTCCACTAATAGCTGCCGCATTCGTTCATACGCTCTCTCTACTCCTTTAGGACCTTCGATAAACGCCAACCCGTGGACGTAATACCTTTCGTCCAACTTTTCAATCAAACTAAACATCCCGCCCCATGGAATCGCCTCATGCAGCGTTTCACAAAACGGCATAAACAGCCGCTCGCCCGTGAACCGGTCTTCGACAATGACCCCCTCGTCTGTTTTATCGACAATTTGCACCAGCCGTGGCACAAGTGTCAGCCATGTTTCGATGAGCTCACGTTCTTCTTTCTTTAATTTTTCTTTAAACGTTGTATAAAACCATTCCAATCCGGTTAACCCATTTTTATAGCGATAAAACGTCACTTCCCAAACAGGAAAGAAATATTCTAGCCGCGCTTTATTTTTTACCGATTGCAGCTCGCGATCAAACGCTCGTTTCACTGCATGATGCTCCGAAAAAGACAACTGTTCTCGCAAAAATCCCTTTATTCTCATAATCAAATCTGTTTTTACCTGGAAAAACCGCTCTTCCCGCATTCGGGCAACCTCAACGACACTATCTTTTCGCATACAACACTTTTTATACTTCTTCCCACTTCCGCACGGGCATAAATCATTGCGGCCAATAACCATAAACATAACCCCTTTTTCATCGATACTCTATCTTCCATATTACCACGATTTCACACCTTTTAATCCAACATAGTAGAAATGAAAAAACAGAGAGCATTTTAACTCTCTGTTTCTGCAAATCTCAAGGCGTGACGGTAAAGTGAACCTATTATTTCACTAATTCCAACGGCACTGGAATGAATTTTTCTACTGTTTCGCCTTTTATTACTTTTAGTGCCGTTTTGACGGCGTTTTCCCCGATTAATGCTGGTTTTTGGGCAATGGTTGCGGCCATTTTGCCTTCTTTCACAGCTTTTACTGCATCGTCGGTTGCGTCAAATCCGACGACGATGACATCTTTCATTCCATGCGCCTCCAGTGCTTCTAACGCCCCTAACGCCATTTCGTCGTTATGTGCAAACACCGCTTTAATATCTTTTTGGCTTTGGAGAATGTTTTCCATGACCGATAGCCCTTTCGCGCGGTCGAAATCGGCTGCTTGCTTCGCGACCACTTTAATGTTGCTTGCTTTGTCAATGACTTGATGGAATCCTTCGCCGCGTTCACGTGCCGCTCACCGGAGCGTGACAGGCACGCTGCCCACATTCTTGCCAAACGAGCCGTATCATTTGTATAATAGAAGCAGATATTTCATAAAAAACATCCATGAGCAAGTTTTGCTCACCACCCACGCATGAAAATCCCCCTCTCCTCCCATAATGGAGGATG
>NZ_JAILZV010000317.1 GCF_023512315.1 Anoxybacillus sp. | reverse complement strand
ACGACGCTTTTACACTGTTGCCTTAACGCTGTCGCCACACAGTCTGCGCCTGTATCGCCGCCACCGATGACGATGACGTGTTTATCTTTTGCATCAATAAAATGTCCGTCCATAAAATGAGAATCTAGCAAACTTTTCGTGACAGACGTTAAATAATCCATCGCCAAATGTACCCCGTCTAATTCTCTTCCTTCAATGGCAAGGTCGCGTTGCTTTTGAGCGCCCGTGCATAAAACGACGGCATCGTACTGCGCACGAAGCACTTCGGCGGTGATATGTTTGCCTACTTCCGTGTTCGTTACAAACGTAACGCCTTCTTCTGCCAACAACCGAGCTCTCCGTTCAACGATTGCTTTTTCTAGTTTCATATTCGGAATCCCGTACATTAACAACCCGCCAATGCGGTCTGCTCGCTCATACACCGTTACCAAATGTCCTGCTTGGTTCAACTGATCGGCACAAGCAAGCCCCGCTGGCCCTGAACCGACAATCGCAACCTTTTTCCCTGTACGCTTTTTCGGGAGGCGTGGTTGAATCCAACCTTCCGCAAACCCTTTATCAATAATCGCTCGCTCAATTCCTTTAATCGCGACCGCCGGATCGGAAATGGCAACCGTACAAGAACCTTCACACGGTGCCGGGCATACTCTTCCAGTAAACTCAGGGAAATTGTTCGTTTTTAATAGCCGAGCTAACGCTTCTTTCCAACGACCACGATAGACTAAATCGTTCCATTCCGGAATGACATTATGAATCGGACAGCCGGACGTTAATCCGTTCCATTCCATCCCCATATGGCAAAAAGGCGTCCCGCAATCCATGCAACGCGCTCCTTGCCGAGCAAGCGTGTCATCGGAAAACGGTGACGTATACTCTTTCCAATCGGCTAGGCGGAAAAGCGGCTTCCGCTTCCCTTCTTCTTCCCGCACATACTCGATAAATCCTGTCGCTTTTCCCATCGTCAATCTCCCTCCTCTTCTACATTGTGAGGGCGGTCGCTTATTTCGCGACCGCTTCCAATGGACTAATATTTTTCTGTTTTGCCACTGCTTCAAACGCCGAAAACAGTGCTTGTTCTTTGGACAATCCGGAACGTTCCATCGCCGCGATTGCTTCCATCATCCGTTTATAGTTTTTCGGAATTACTTTTACAAATTTCGGGATAAACGAATCCCAATCAGCTAATAGCTGAGCTGCTTTTGGGCTGTTTGTATATTGGTAGTGCCGGAAAATCATTTGATATACTTCGCGAATTTCCTCTACATCTTCTAACGCTTCAAACAAGACCATTTCCCGGTTTGCCATCCGCATAAATTGTTCAGCGTTATCTGCCAATACGTAAGCGATCCCGCCAGACATTCCGGCCGCAAAGTTTTTGCCGACTGTTCCGAAAATGACGACGCGCCCACCTGTCATATATTCACAGCCATGGTCGCCAACGCCTTCGACAACGGCATTTAC
>NZ_JAILZV010000316.1 GCF_023512315.1 Anoxybacillus sp. | reverse complement strand
GTTACATCGTATATTTTCATCATCAATTCCTCCTCATATCGTTCCGTTTAGCGGCCACCAATGGAAGCCGTCTTTTTGCAATAGTTCATCTGCCTGTTTCGGTCCCATCGAGCCTGCTTCATAGTTCGGGAAGTCGGCGGCTTTCGTGTTTGCCCATACTTCGGAAATCTTGTCGACAAAGCTCCATGACGCAGCGACTTCATCCCAATGCGTAAAGTTTGTCGCATCGCCACGCATGCAGTCATATAGCAATTTCTCATACGCTTCCGGCGTATTAAGGCCGTCGATGCAATTGTTGCAGTAGTCGAGTTTAATCGGCGTCGTTTTCATACTTTCGCCGCTTTTTTTCGCGTTTAAGTGAAGGGTAATCCCTTCATCGGGTTGAATATGGATGACGAGCAAATTCGGATGAACGTGTTCGCTTGTACGATAGTATAAGTTCATCGGAATGTCTTTAAACTGTACGACGATTTTCGTCGATTTTTCGGTCATCCGTTTCCCTGTACGTATGTAAAACGGCACGCCTGCCCAGCGGAAGTTGTCAATCATTAATTTCCCTGCGACAAACGTTTCGGTATTGGAGTTTGGGTCGACGTTATTTTCTTCGCGGTACCCAACGACTTCTTGCCCGTGAATAAACCCACGTCCGTATTGCCCGCGCACGAAATAGTTATCGACGTCATCATGTGTCATCGGACGAAGCGCCCGCAACACTTTCACTTTTTCACTGCGAATGTCATCTGTCGTCAACTTAATCGGTGGTTCCATTGCCAAAAGCGCGACCATTTGCAGCATATGGTTTTGCACCATATCGCGCAACGCGCCAGAATGGTCGTAGTAGCGACCGCGGTCTTCCACTCCAAGCGTTTCGCTCGATGTAATTTGAATATTGGCAATAAAGCGGTTATTCCATAGCGGTTCAAAAATCGCGTTCGCAAAGCGAATGACTTCGATGTTTTGCACCATTTCTTTGCCAAGATAATGGTCGATCCGGAAAATTTCTTTTTCAGAAAATGCTTGGCGAATTTCTTTATTTAATTTTTGTGCGCTTGGCAAATCGTGCCCGAACGGTTTTTCAATCACAAGCCGTTTCCAGCCGGGCGTTGCCGTTAGCCCTTCGGATTTTAAATGCGACGTAATCGTCCCGAAAAATTCTGGTGCCATCGCTAAGTAAAAAATGCGGTTACCTGGAAGGTGGTATGTTTCTTCCAACTGTTCAAGCAACGTTTTCAGCGCTTGATAGGACGCTGTGCTCGTGACATCGAGCGAATGGTAATAAAAATGGGAAACGAACGATTCATCGATATCTTGTTTCGTTGCTTCTTCAATCGATTCGGTTACGTAGCGGCGAAATTCGTCGGTGGAAAGCGGACGCCGTGCTACGCCAACTATCGCAAATTCGTCCGATAGCTTTTGTTTTTGATAGAGTCGGTAAATGGAAGGAAATAGTTTGCGTTTGGCCAAGTCCCCCGTTGCGCCAAAAATAACGAT
>NZ_JAILZV010000315.1 GCF_023512315.1 Anoxybacillus sp. | reverse complement strand
TTGCTTTTCTTTCTTCTCCTCTCCTAGGGTGCCTACCGCACTATGCAGTTCCGTTAATAACCCCTTTTCATCGAACAAGGCCAACTTTTTCTGAATCGTCCGGTACCGTGGGTGATCTTTTACGCATTCACGAATCTCTCGCGCGACGTGGAACCGATCGAGCTGGAAACATGTCCGTTCCCCAAAATACTCTCGACAAGCCGTGATCCACTCGGCTCCGTCCCCATTGATCACCAACCAATCTCCCGTTGGGTCATAGCCGTATTCCTCCAGCAAAAACGTTTCCACTCTTTCCCATACCGGCTCGTCTGTTTCGTGTACGTAGTGCCATTTCCCCACCAAGGATACCCGTTTTCCGTTGACTTTCCACCCTTGGTGTACTGCCAAAATTTTTTCTTCTTTCCCTCTTCGCCGGCTCCGTACAGGAAAATTCGCATTTTTTGTACCATCTATTTCTTCTATGTACACCTATCTTAAATAATCAAGTACAACTTGTGGTGAAGAGCCAAAAAACTATTTACAACGATTTGAAAAGAGAATCCAGTAGAATAAATAAAACAACGATAGCAACAACTATAATCACTTCTTTTATACTAGTATTTTCATCTTCTCTTCTTTGCTGTCTTATCTCTCTATATTTTTTTTGTATCTGTTTTTGTATCTGTTTCTTTTTATCATCCAATTTCATATGCACCTCCTTAAATTAAATTTGTATTCGATTTCTTAAGGATTTTAACATAGAAAGACAATTCTAATTTATATAGGATAGGTGCACTTTAAAGCTTTAACATTTTTACTGTTTACGTCGTTATTTTTCGACTGTCTGGCGACCGGTTGTTCGGTTCTCTGTCACGCTCTGGCGTGACGAGGGCAAGCCATAGGATTGCCTCGACAGTCGAAAAAATTAAGTTAAACTTCCTAGTTGTATTTATAGAAGTATCATCAGGAAAACACCAATATGAGAGTGTGATTTATCAAGTACAATAACAAATCTGAATAACCCGTGGTGCTAGTTGAGCGCTAGCGCTCAACTAGCCCGAGTGTTACAAGCGAATACACCAACAATATGCCATCTAGTGCCACTTCAAACCCTGAAATCGAATTCGCACGAATTTCTGTGATGCGATACTGGTCAACGAGGACAGAGAACACCGTTTCAATGACTTTCCGTTTTTGTTTGAGCCATCTCTCCCATGATGCGGATGGACGATGTTTCTGGTTTTTGCGAGATGGAGTCCAAAAGGCGATTTGGTACGCTTCATACAACTTTTTTTGCAATTCGCTACTGATAAATCCTTTGTCACCCAAATTAAAGGGATGAGGAATTTGAGTCATGACGGTTTCCGCTGCGGTTCGATCGTGACAGGACGCCTCCGTTACCACGTATCCCATGGGCAGTCCTTGGTCGGTCACTTGAAGATGGAGCTTAAATCCGTAGTACCACTGCTTTTTGGACGCACAAAGCCCGATGTCCGCGATTCCTTGAAATCG
>NZ_JAILZV010000314.1 GCF_023512315.1 Anoxybacillus sp. | reverse complement strand
GTCGAAGAAAAATTGCGCCATCAAGGGCTTTCCCGCTACGATTTAGGCCGCGAAAAATTTGTCGAAGAAACGTGGAAGTGGAAAGAAGAGTACGCAGCCCATATTCGTGAACAATGGGCGAAATTAGGGCTTGGCCTCGATTATACGCGCGAGCGCTTTACGTTGGATGAAGGGCTATCGAAAGCGGTGCGCGAAGTATTCGTCTCCCTTTACAAAAAAGGGCTCATTTACCGCGGCGAGTACATTATTAACTGGGATCCAGTCACCAAAACAGCGCTTTCTGATATTGAGGTCATTTACAAAGATGTACAAGGAGCGCTTTACCATATGCGCTATCCGCTTGCCGATGGTTCTGGCTACATTGAGGTCGCGACGACCCGTCCAGAAACGATGCTTGGCGATACTGCAGTTGCGGTGCATCCGGAAGATGAGCGCTATAAACATCTCATCGGCAAAACGGTTATTTTACCGATTACTGGCCGGGAAATTCCGATTATCGGTGACGAATACGTCGATATGGAATTTGGTTCAGGGGCAGTAAAAATTACGCCAGCGCACGACCCGAACGACTTTGAAATCGGCAACCGCCATAACTTGCCGCGCATTCTTGTAATGAACGAAGACGGCACAATGAACGACAATGCGATGCAGTATAAGGGGCTTGACCGCTTCGAATGCCGCAAGCAAATCGTTAAAGATTTACAAGAACAAGGGGTATTGTTCAAAATTGAAGAGCATATGCATTCGGTCGGTCATAGCGAACGAAGCGGCGCTGTCGTGGAACCGTACCTTTCGACGCAATGGTTCGTTAAAATGAAGCCATTAGCAGAAGCAGCGATTGAACTGCAAAAAACAGAAGGAAAAGTGAACTTTGTTCCAGAACGTTTTGAAAAAACATATTTACACTGGATGGAAAACATCCGCGACTGGTGCATTTCCCGTCAGCTTTGGTGGGGGCATCGCATTCCAGCGTGGTATCATAAAGAAACAGGCGAAGTGTACGTCGCTCACGAGCCGCCAGCAGATATCGAAAACTGGGAACAAGACCCGGACGTCTTAGATACGTGGTTTAGCTCCGCACTTTGGCCATTTTCGACAATGGGCTGGCCGAACGAAGACTCAGCGGATTATAAGCGCTATTACCCAACAGACGTGCTTGTGACCGGCTATGATATTATTTTCTTCTGGGTATCGCGCATGATTTTCCAAGCGCTCGAGTTTACGGGGAAACGTCCGTTTAAAGATGTCCTCATTCACGGCTTAGTGCGCGATGCGCAAGGGCGGAAAATGAGCAAATCGCTCGGCAACGGTGTGGATCCGATGGATGTCATTGACCAGTACGGCGCCGACTCGCTTCGCTACTTTTTAGCAACAGGCAGCTCGCCGGGGCAAGATTTACGTTTCAGCACGGAAAAAGTAGAAGCGACGTGGAACTTTGTCAATAAAATTTGGAACGCTTCACGGTTTGCGCTCATGAACATGGAAGGATTTACGTA
>NZ_JAILZV010000313.1 GCF_023512315.1 Anoxybacillus sp. | reverse complement strand
AGTCCGCTTGTCGTCTTATCGCGTCTAAAAAGCTACCAGCAGCACGTATCGAACGAAGAAAAATTGGACATCCGTGCGAAGCAAGGATTTCTTGTCCCTGGGGTAGAAATGAAAGTGATTGGCAAAGACGGCGAAGTGGCATGGAATGGAACAGAAATGGGCGAACTATGCTTGCGCGGTCCGTGGATTGCCGACGAATACTACAACGATGAACGAAGCAAAGACGCGTTTCGCGATGGATGGCTATATACAGGTGATGTCGTCACTGTCGATGAGGAAGGATTTATTAAAATCGTTGACCGGACAAAAGATGTCATTAAAAGCGGTGGAGAGTGGATTTCGTCTGTCGATTTAGAAAATGCCTTGATGGCGCACGAAGCGGTGTTTGAAGCGGCGGTTGTTGCTGTACCACACCCGCAATGGCAAGAGCGACCGATCGCTTGCGTGGTAGTGAAAGAAGGAAAACATGTGACAAAAGAGGAACTATACGACTTTTTACGTCCGCAATTTGCGAAATGGTGGCTGCCGGATGAGATCGTTTTTATGAACGAAATTCCAAAAACAAGTGTCGGAAAATTTTTAAAAATGAAATTGCGCGAACAATTGCACGATTATTTCACGAATGTTCAATAGGAGGAGTTAATGATGCAAATGATTGCGGTCATCGGTGCTGGCTTAATGGGAAGCGGCATTGCCCAGTCGCTAGCGATGGGCGGAAAAACGGTTTATTTATACGATATTTCCGAAGCAGCGCTTGAAAAAGGAATGCAGTCGATTCAAAAAAGCCTTGCTCGCTTTGTAAAGGCTGGTAAACTACAAGAACAAGAAGCAACGGCTATTCTTGCCCGCATCCAAACCGAAACGAATTTGCAAGAAGCAGTAAAAGAAGCGGACGTTGTCATCGAAGCGGTGCCAGAACATTTGCCGCTCAAAAAACAAGTATTTGAACAGCTTGACCGCTATGCGAAACAAGAAGCGATTTTAGCAACGAATACGTCGGAATTAAGCGTGACCGCGATTGCCGCAGCGACTAAACGTCCGAGCCAAGTCGTCGGCATGCATTGGTTTAACCCAGCGCCAGTCATGAAGCTCATTGAGATCGTCAAAGGCGTGGCAACATCCGAACAAACGATCGAAGTGATTAAACAACTGTCCGAAGAAATCGGCAAAGAAACAGTCGTTGTCAAAGATATGCAAGGATTTGTGACAACAAGAGCGCTTGCGGCGCATATGATTGAATGCATTCGCATGTACGAAGAAGGAGTTGCTTCCGCCGAGCACATTGACAAAGCGATTCGCCTCGGGCTGAATTATCCGATGGGACCATTAGAGCTTGCCGATTTAGTCGGGTTAGATACGATGCTATTTGTCAGTGAAAATATGACAGAAGCGTATGGCGACCGATTCCGTCCGCCACAAACGCTTCGCAAACTTGTCGAAGCAGGGCATCTCGGCCGAAAAACAGGCAAAGGATTTTACACATACGAATGAAAGAAGGGAAAG
>NZ_JAILZV010000312.1 GCF_023512315.1 Anoxybacillus sp. | reverse complement strand
GATATGCGGGATACTATTACGATAGAGAAACAAAATTGTACTACCTACAGGCACGGTACTATGATCCAGAGACGGCGAGGTTTGTTTCGAGGGATCCGTATCCGGGGGATTTGGATAATCCTATCACTCAAAATGGATATATTTATGCGAATAATAACCCGGTGATATATGTTGATCCAGATGGAAACAATCCGGTTTTTGCCGCTTTAGTTGGTACTATACTAAGGTTTGCAACCCCTTTAATTAGGAAATATGGTGCTAAAGCTATTCAATATGTAGGGACAAAGATAAGAAATTTTGCTTTGAAACTATTTAAAAACTTAACAGATCGCTATAGAATTACTTCAAGTTCGAGTGCTGTTGTTGTCATTTTAGATAAAAAGAACGGGAATAAGCGAGTCTTCAGCCTTGATTATCACGATAAGATTCCTCTTAGGAAGATAGGGCAGAAAGGAAAAGTGAAAAATATAAAAGTATGGCATTACCATATGAATGATCCTAAAGTGCATTACGTATTTAGATGGTCTATTCCGAGTGGATATACTTTGTATGAAGAAAATTATTCCTATAGGCTAGTGTGGTGATAAACTATGGTTGCAATTAGCATTGAAGTGATGAAACCTGAACCGAATATTCATTATGAGCTCGTAAATGAGGCGGGCAATGAGCGAGTTTATCAAGTTTCTCTCTACAATGAAGATGACAGCAGCATTGAAAATATTAGGGATCTATTAATCAATTTTTTAACATTAAAAAATGAATTTCCGACATATATTTATTTTGAAGCATTTGATGACTTTGATGAAGATCTTAAATTCCATGGGGTAGATTTTCAAATTTTGAAATTGGGTCAGATAGAAAATAAGAAAAAGAACTTCTCTCCTATTTTTAAAGTAAAAGCTCAAAATATAGAAGAACTTCGGACAGTAGTAGATCAAACATATAATTTCGCGATTGCAACGCTTCCTTATTACATCACATTTACCAGTAACTTAAACTTTGATCTGCGTAAGTGGACTTTTCCCGAACAAGTAGCTATACCGAAGTTTGATTTTACAAGTCCCACCTCCTATATTTGGATAGGGTATGATGGTTTGTTCTTTGAATTAATTACAAATGAGGCAAGATATTTGGATAGTAGTGGATTTATAAAAGAGTTACCCAGATATGTTGAAGTGGTTGAGGTCATTGAGTCATATAGTTGAGGAAATGGAGTTAACCTTTTAGAGGATGGATTGTCTAAGTTAATTCAACATGCAATTTAAGCTTAGTCCCCATTGAGAGGGACTAAGTTTTTTGGTTTTAGTTATCAGCTTGTTAGTCTTTTTCAAGAATTTAGCCACTCACTAAGTATATTTTGCAATAAACACCTCTTGCAGTAACTGCAACATTGGCTGCAATGGCG
Source organism: Anoxybacillus sp. (assembly GCF_023512315.1). Taxonomy (GTDB): domain Bacteria; phylum Bacillota; class Bacilli; order Bacillales; family Anoxybacillaceae; genus Anoxybacteroides. The sequence continues at coordinate 100 of NZ_JAILZV010000312.1, read as the reverse complement.
GCATATGCTGGTGCTGTATTTGCTATATACATCCAAATTGAAATTTTAACCTCTGGTTCACGCAGCACACCCGATGCGGCGTAACACCTCATCTGGGTGC
>NZ_JAILZV010000311.1 GCF_023512315.1 Anoxybacillus sp. | reverse complement strand
CGAATTGCCGCTGCTTTCCGGACGAGATGTTCTGCCAACGTGGATTCATCCGGCACTTTCTGCTTTGCCCCTTTGCCGTACACGATTTCGTCCGATTGCACGTCCGTATATTGTTTTGTTTTGGCGACCGAAGCGATATCCTCTGTTGATTGGGACGGATTTAAAAGATAAGAAGCAATCAGCAAGTCAAAATCGATCCCGCGCATTGTAATGCCTTGCCATCTTAACGCAACAATGGCCCGCTTCGCATCAAATACACTTTTTTTCATTTTGTCGTCTTCTAGCCATTGTTTAAAAGTAGGCGACGACAAGGCAATTTCCGCCGGAATAAAAAAGTTCCCTTTTTCGTTTACAACGGCAAATCCGAGAATCGGCGCTTTATGGTAGTTTTCTTCTAACACTTCGACCACCACCGCAGCCTCGTCGGTCAACATTTCTTCTGTTACCGCTTCGATGATAGTATGCGAAATGGCGGTTAAATGCGCTGGCTGCTCTTGTTCTTTCGGAGCAAATTTTCCAAGCAACGATTGAAAGCCAAGTTCTTTAAAAAGCTCGATGACTTTGTCTGCATCATATCCTTCGTATTTCGTATCTTCAAGCGCAATAGCAAGTGGGGCGTCGCGCAAAATGGTCGCTAACTGTTTGCTCATCAGCGCAACGTCGCGGTATTGTTCCAAGTTTTCTTTTACTTTTTTTCCGCTTACTTGTTCTAACGAATCTAGCAATTGTTCGACCGTCCCGAACTCTTTTAATAGCTTCAGCGCTGTTTTTTCCCCGATGCCCGGCACCCCTGGAATGTTGTCAGACGCATCGCCCATTAACCCTTTTAAATCAATAATTTGCTCGGGAGTGAGCCCATATTTTTCTTTAATCGTTTCTGGCGTGTAGGACTCGACATCGGTAATGCCTTTTTTGGTAATAGCGACCATCACATGCTCGGACGCTAGCTGCGTTAAATCGCGGTCTCCTGAAATAATTTTAACGTCAAACCCTTCTTTTTCCGCTTGCGTACACAACGTCCCGATAATATCGTCTGCTTCATATCGGTCTAACTCGTACGTGCGAATGCGATATGCCTCCAATAATTTGCGTAAAAATGGAAACTGCTCCGACAGCTCCGGCGGCGTTTTTTGCCTTCCGCCTTTATACTCGCCAAACGTGTCATGGCGAAACGTCGTTTTGCCTGCATCAAATGCCACCAATAAATGGGTTGGTTTTTCTTCCTCTAAAATTTTCATGAGCATCATCGTAAATCCGTAAATCGCATTTGTATGAATGCCTTTATCGTTATGTAAAAGCGGCAACGCAAAAAATGCGCGATAGGCAATGCTATTGCCGTCGATCAATACTAACTTCTTCATTCGTTCTCCCTCCTCCGATTTCGCTGCCCTTATTGTATCACGATTAACGAGGGAATGAAAAAAGACGAGAACATTTTTTCGTTCTCGTCTTCAAGGGTTGGCTCCCTAGATGAAGGGGTTTTCAGTTTTAGCGTACCAAACGTTTATGAATA
>NZ_JAILZV010000310.1 GCF_023512315.1 Anoxybacillus sp. | reverse complement strand
TACTCAAAATCGGCAATTTCGTTGACGAGGCGCAACGTTTTCCCGTCATGTGTCCCTGTAAAATACGAACGCACTCGGTTTTTTAGCACTTTCGCCTTCCCGACGTAAATGACCGTTCCGTTTTTATCTTTCATCAAATAACAGCCTGGTTGTTCGGGCAAAACCGCTAGCTTTTCTTTTAAGTGATCATGCATCATAACCACTCCACTGTTTAGTCTGTCCATTCGTACAACGTAATGTTTCCATAGACCGGATCGGCGAGCGTACTAGAATGGTACGTTTTTATTTTCCGCAAATGGCCGTCAATCGGCACTCCTTGGGCGCGAAATCCTTGTACGACGTGATCGGTCAAATAAATTTTTGTATGTGAAAAGTTGGCACGGTGTTGCTGAAAAAAGGAAAAATGAAGCGCTTCTTCGTATGGAAACGCTACGTGCAAATAATCAAACACCCTCGCTTCTTCCCACGTATATACAATAAACGATTCCTTCTCCTTTTGTAAATCATACGCTAATTGATACGTAGCTGGCAATTGCTGTGCCTGTCGCAGATGGGAAGTGCCGACTAGCAGCTGAATCACAATCATTCCGCATATAAACAGCCTTCTGCGTAACGAATCATTTCGCGCCAAATAATGAACTGCTCCATAAAACAATGTTCCTTGTGCAAACGGAAGAATATGGCGCGGTTTATCAATATTTTGCGCGACTAACGCCCAGACAAGGTATGCCGCCATCGTAAGAAGAAACGTACGCGACAGCCGATTGGAGCGGTCCGATGCGAGAAACATCCATCCTATCGCTCCGAGCAGCACCGCCGACTGACTAGCGATGCCAATCCAGAGGATGTTATAAGCGAAAAAACGAATCGTTCGTTGCCAAAAAGGCATCGTATCACTTGACACCGTTCCCCCCCACTCTTGGAAATGTCCGTTCGTAAACGAAAGCGCTAATTTTAAAAAACTAAGGATGCTTCCTTCGGTTGACGCGACCGCTACTATCCAAACGAGTTGAAGCGCTGAAGCAATAAGCGCAAAAAGCACGATACGCCGCCACTTTCGGTGCTGCTTCCAATCGCTATACCATAAACAGAAAAGAGCGACTGCAAACGGAAGATACGACAGGCGGATGCCAAGCAAAATCCCTAAAAAGAAAAGCGGCAGCACGTGCCTCCAAAATGTTAGCCGTTCGCGCACCCACTCGATTGCCCAAACGTACCACCATAAAACGGCTAACGCCGCTCCTTCTGACATCGGCGCGCTGACAATAAGCATCACATAGCTTGCCGACTGAACAAACGCCACAACAAGCCAAGCCGTTTCTTCTTTTCCATATTTTCTTGCTAACAAAAAAAGCGGAACATTTGCTGATGTGAGAAGAAGGACGTTGAAAATAGCCAATGCTTTTGCTGGATTTGCGACAAATGGGTGAACAATCATTCCACCAACAATGAAATACGGGTAGCCTGGAAAATGTGGCTGCATCGCCAATAAATCATACCGATCTAATGCGAGTGCGAAGTCGACTTGATCCCACGT
>NZ_JAILZV010000309.1 GCF_023512315.1 Anoxybacillus sp. | reverse complement strand
AAAACATCCATGAGCAAGTTTTGCTCACCACCCACGCATGAAAATCCCCCTCTCCTCCCATAATGGAGGATGAACGCAAACAGTTTGGAAAGACGTGCTTTTTAATGGTGGTTCGACCCTGTACAAAAAACTGTTTGAGTCCATTTGGTGTTCCACCCATTGTAAGCCCTTTTCATTTGGAAAAGGTGACTACGAACAGAAAAATGCCTAACGAACAAGTGGACTCACTGTTTGCGAATTCATCAATGGAAGGAGTCCGGATCATGGATGTGCTTTATCATCGTTGCGCAGGTTTAGATGTTCATGCCAAAACGATTGTCGTTTGTGCGCTTTGGGGAGAAGAAGATCACATTCAAAAGGAGATCGAAACGTTTTCGACGTTCACTAAAGACTTGTTTCGCCTCCTGAAATGGCTCGAGGATCGAGAAATCACTCATCTAGCGATGGAGAGTACGGGGGTTTACTGGAAACCGGTCTTTAACATTTTAGAGGACTACTTTGACATTACCCTGGCCAACGCTCAGCGAATCAAGAATGTCCCAGGAAGAAAAACGGACGTATCCGATGCGGAATGGATCGCTAAATTATTGCGTTATGGACTAATTGAAAAGAGTTTTGTGCCACCCGCGCCCATTCGAGAATTGCGGGACTTGACCCGTTTACGCAAAAAGTGGGTGGGGCAATTGATTGCGGAAAAAAACCGCATTCATAAAGTATTGGAGTGTTCCAATATCAAGCTGGGTGCGGTGATTTCCGACATCTTCGGAGTATCGGGCCGAAAACTCTTGACCCGTTTAATGGAACAGGGGTACATCGAAGAAGCCGATATCGACGCTTGCCTTCACGGAAGAATGAAAGGGAAAAAGCAACAAATTCAGGAATCGCTCTTTGGGACATTAACCAAACATGAGTTGTTCATGATTCGCCAATCGTGGAAGCACATCGAGTATTTGGAAAGCTTGATTCAGGAGATGGACGAACGCATCGACCATCTCTTACAACCGTATCAACAGGAAGTGGATCTTCTGATGACGATTCCTGGAGTGAAAAAGGAAACCGCCGCCGTCATCATCGCCGAAATCGGGGTGGATATGGGACAGTTCCCGACACCGCAGCACCTCGCTTCTTGGGCTGGGGTGGCCCCGGGAAATCACGAAAGCGCTGGAAAACGCAAAAGTACACGAACGGTAAAGGGGAATCCTCATAGTAAATCCGCGTTATGCGAGGCGGCATGGGCGTTATCCCGTTGCAGGAATCAACCGTTGGCGGCGAAATTTTGGTCATTGGCGGCTCGTCGGGGAAAGAAAAAAGCACTCGTTGCGATCGCGCACCGAATGCTCACCATCATCTACTGTATGCTCTCTCGGAAAGAACCATTCCGAGAGCTGCAAATCAGTTAGTATAACCAAAAAGAATAAGAAATATACGAGATACCTAAATATAAGGTAGCTCTGCTTTCCTATTGTCTTTTTTGGACATTTGTAGCATATCCATACCGATCTCGAGATATACATCTTCGGCCATGGTCTTTTGATTTTCACAGAAAAA
>NZ_JAILZV010000031.1 GCF_023512315.1 Anoxybacillus sp. | reverse complement strand
TGGCACTTTCATTCTACAGGAGATTCACAAGCAAGGGCTATTTTTATGCTTACTCGATTTTATCTAGCACCACGGGTATAAATAAAGTAAACAACCGTTAATAGACTTGCAGCGAAAAAAATCGCATTCATCTTTTCTCCCTGCCTTTCTATCATGTTGTTGAGCGGCGAAAATATGATACACTAATCATATAAATGTGAACGGGAGTATCCCCTATATCCATAATATATACTAAAAAAACGAGAAAAAGAAAGAGGGTTGGAAATGAAACTAGCAGCGCGCATGGAAGCGTTTGGCGCTTCCGTCTTTAGTGAATTAGCAGCGCATAAAAAGTCGAAACTTTCAGAAGGGTACGAAATGATTGATTTAAGCATCGGCAGCCCAGATTTGCCGCCGCCATCGTTTGTTCGTGAAACACTTGCTTTTTACGCCAACCAACCGGACACGTACGGTTATCCAATCGCTGGAACGAGCGAGTTTCATGAAGCAGTTGCCTATTATTATCGTACGTCGCATAGGGTATCGCTTCATCCCGACGAAGAAGTCGTTTGTTTAATGGGGTCGCAAGACGGGCTCGTTCATTTGCCGATGGCGTTTGCGAATCCAGGTGACGTTATTTTAGTGCCAGACCCAGGTTATCCAGCATATGCAGCGGGAATTGCGATGGCGCAAGCGGAAGCTTATTTGATGCCGTTACGAAAAGAAAATGGCTTTCTTCCTGACCTTCATGCCATTCCAGAAGACGTTGCGAAACGAGCAGTCATGATGATCATTAACTTTCCGGGAAACCCGGTGCCAGCACTAGCAACCGAATCATTTTTTCGCGAAGTCGTCGCGTTTGCGAAACGATACGACATCCTCGTCGTGTCCGACTTTGCGTATAGCGAACTGTATTACGACGGTCATAAACCAATCAGCTTTTTAGCGATACCGGAAGCGAAAACGGTAGGGGTTGAAATCAATTCATTGTCGAAAAGCTATAACATGGCAGGCTGCCGCATCGGGTATGCTTGCGGAAACGCGGACATTATTCGCATCCTCGCTAAATTTAAATCGAACTTAGATTACGGGGTGTTTTTGCCTGTTCAGAAAGCGGCGATTCAAGCATTAACAAAAGGCGCAGCTTTTTGCGAAGAAAGCCGCCGAATTTACGAAGCGCGCCGCAATTTGCTTATTGACGGCTTGGCGGAAATCGGCTGGAACGTTGAGCGTCCAAAAGCAAGCATGTTTGTATGGGCAGAAATTCCAAAAGGATGGACATCGCTTTCATTTACATATGCGTTAATGGACAAAGCGAACGTTGTCGTCACGCCAGGGGAAGCGTTCGGGCGAAACGGAGAAGGGTTTGTCCGCATTGCGCTCGTTCAAGACGAAAAAATACTCAAACAAGCGATTCAAAACATAAAAAGAAGCGGGCTCTTTTCCTAAATTTACGCATTTCCCTCCTTTTTTGCGTGTGCTATAGTAAAAACGAGATTCATAGGTTGCTAGTGCATGCATAAAGGTGGGAAACGCCATGAAACGATGGCTCATTTGTATCGGATTTGTTGTAGTGATTGTTCCGCTTCTTTCGTTTTCGCCGTATCCAAATACGCATGGTATCTTGCTAGGGGCGAGTTCGCTTTCATTGGAAAATCTTCCATCAAAGCAAACATTGCAACAAATCATCATTGTACCAGATACCGCTTTTGACCATGCGGAAGTAAAAAAAATCGTTCAAACGTTAGCGCATATTGATCCTCCATTATTAAAAAAAGTAGCCGAGCAACAAATTTATATAAAACTATTTACTGGAAAGTTAACCGACGAACCGTCTGTTCGGTATTTGCGCGGCAAAACCCCACGGGGATATATGGTTAAAACATGGGATGACGTTCCAGGAATTGGCGGTTCGCATCTCGTTTTAGTAAAAATCGGCCATAGTGAAAAAGGAAAAGGGCACGGCTCGGTCAACTTAGAGCTGCACGAACTTGCCCATTCGATCGACTATCTTATTTTTCATCATATTCATACAACCACGTCCTTTTTAACTATTTGGCGCGAGGAAGCAAACCAACTGTTCCCTCATAATTACTATTTTCTCGACTATCCAGAAGAATATTTTGCGGAAGCGTTCGCGTATTACTACGATACCGACGAAACACGCACCTATTTAAAAGAAAAAGCCCCGAAAACGTATGAATTTATACAACAGTTGACGAAAAGAACTCAGGAATGAGTTCTTTTTACTTTATCACTATTTACACAGTGTTAATATAGTTAAGAAAAAATTATGACATTTTCCATAAAAAAGAACAAAAAGGGAAAATATGTGTTATTTTATTGTAAACGTTATCATGTGGAAGGGGAGGAGTAGCATGGAGCGAAAGACGATTTTCGAAACGGTCCTAGACTACGGATTAACAAGACGCGACTTTTTAAAAATGTGTACCGCATTAGCGGCAACGATCGGGTTAGATTTCGCCGAAACAAATAAAGTAGTAGCGGCGATGGAAAAAAGCCCACGCGTTCCAGTCATTTGGTTACAATTTCAAGATTGTACTGGTTGCTCAGAGTCGTTCATTCGCTCAACGCATCCAAAAGTAGAAAGCGTGCTTTTTCAAATGATTTCACTCGAATATACAGAAGCGCTATCGGCTGCGTCAGGATACCAAATCGAAGAAGCAAGAAAGCACGTGATGGAGAACTATAGAGGAGAGTACATATTGGCAGTAGAAGGAAGTTTGCCGACAGATGATGCCTTTTTAACTGTTGGCGGTACTTCCGCACGAGAGACGTTTATTGAAGCAGCAAAAGGCGCTAAAGCAATTATCGCATACGGCAGCTGTTCGTCGTGGGGAGGAATTCCTGCAGCATACCCGAACCCAACAAACGCCAAACCGATTACGCATTTTGTTAACGACAAGCCCGTGATACTAGTGCCAGGCTGTCCGCCGATTGCAGAAGTGATGACAGGAGTCATTGCCCACATCATCACATTTGGTACGATTCCAGAACTAGACCATCTTGGCAGACCAAAAGCGTTTTATCGTCATCGCATTCACGATAAATGCAACCGTCGTGCCTATTTCGACGCAGGACTGTTCGCCGAATCGTTTGATGACGAAGGAGCAAGGCAAGGATATTGCTTATACAAAGTAGGCTGTAAAGGGCCGACGACATACAATGCTTGTGCAGAAATGCGATGGAACGGTGGAGTGAGTTATCCGATTCAGTCAGGAAATCCGTGCATCGGTTGTTCGGAAAAAGGATTTTGGGATAACGGTCCGTTTTATGTCCGTCGCGCGAAAATTCCTGCATCACAAACGACGATTAATCCAGAAACGATCGGCGCAGTTGCGGTTGGTGTCACCGCGGCAGGAGTAGCTGCCCATGCTGCCATTACTGCGCTTAAAAAGAAAGCGCACGAGGAGGAGGAGTGAACATGGCAGAGCGGATTGTAGTTGACCCGGTCACAAGAATTGAGGGGCATTTGCGCATTGAAGTAGATGTAAATGAAAGTGGCATCATTCAAGATGCCTTTAGTTCAGGAACAGCTGTCCGGGGAATTGAACTAATTGTTCGCGATCGTGACCCTCGTGATGTATGGGCATATGTCCAACGCATTTGCGGTGTTTGTACTACCACCCATGCATTAGCAGCGATTCGTGCGGTCGAAGATGCGCTTGATATTAAAATTCCAAAAAATGCCCATCTCATTCGCGATATTATGAACGCTGCTGTTTTTCTACATGACCATATCGTTCATTTTTACCATTTACACGCCTTCGATTGGGTCGATGTATTAAGTGCATTAAAAGCCGACCCAAACGAAACGAGCCGAATTGCGCAGTCGATTTCTCGCTGGCCAAAATCGTCGCCAGGGTATTTTAAAGACATCCAAACGAAAATTCAAAAAGTAGCGGAAAGCGGTCAGCTCGGTATTTTCGCGAACGGCTATTGGGGGCATAAAGCATACAAATTGCCGCCGGAAGTGAATTTACTAGCGGTTGCGCATTATTTAGAAGCGCTCGATTGGCAAAAAGAAATCGTCAAAATTCATACGATTTTCGGCGGTAAAAACCCGCACCCTCACTACGTTGTCGGAGGAATGGCTACCCCGATTGATATTAATAGCGACAATGCCATTCATGCAGAACGATTGATGCATGTATCGCAAATTATTGATGGGGCGCTTGAATTTGTAAACCAAGTATATATCCCAGACTTATTTGCCATCGGCTCGTACTATAAAGATTGGACATATGGCGGTGGATTAAACAACTATTTATGTTATGGCGACTTTTCGACAGGTGATATTCGTGACATTTCTCTTTACCGGTTTCCGCGTGGAGTGATTTTGAACGGAAACTTGCACGACGTACTCGATGTTGATTTAAAAGACGAAGAACAAATAAAAGAGTTTATTGACCATTCATGGTATACGTATGATGGGAAAGAAAAAGGAAACGGAAAACACCCGTGGGAAGGAGAAACGTCACTTCATTACACAGGACCAAAACCGCCATTTAAAACGTTAAATACCGCTGAAAAATATAGCTGGCTCAAATCTCCGCGCTGGAAAGAACAGCCGATGGAAACAGGGCCGCTTGCACGCATGCTTGTTGGCTATGCGCTAAAGCGGGACGAATTTGTTCATTTAATCAATGATGCATTAAAACGATTGCAATGGCCATTGGAAGCGATGAAATCCGCATTAGGAAGAACAGTAGCACGCGGATTGGAATCCGTGCTTGTCGCTCAATGGATGCGCGATGATATGGACGCACTACTAAAAAATATTAAAAACGGTGATCAAATTACGTTCGACCGGACAAAGTGGGAACCGGAAACATGGCCGAAGCATGCAAAAGGGGTAGGGTGGCTTGAAGCACCTCGCGGATCGCTAGGGCATTGGATTGAAATTGAAAACGGAAAAACAAAAAATTACCAAGCGGTCGTTCCAACGACGTGGAACGCGTCTCCTCGCGATCATAAAAATCAACTTGGGGCGTATGAGGCTTCCTTAAAAGGAACACCGTTGCTTGATAAAGAAAAACCGTTGGAAATTTTACGAATTATCCATTCGTTTGATCCGTGCTTAGCCTGTGCCGTGCATGTCACAGATGTTGTTTCTAAGCAAACAACGAACATTTACATTGGATAGGGGGATGTATGATGTCGATCCCAACAAATCCGAAAATAGAAAATGAGAAAATGAAAATTGTATGGAAAAAAACGAAACGGGCGAAAATCGTTCCAATTAACGATCGAGTGGTAAAAGTATACGTCTGGGAATTGCCTGTTCGCATTTTCCATTGGATAAACGCGCTCTCTATTTTTCTATTAATGATTACCGGTATATTTATCGGCCGGCCATTTGTGTCGGCTGCCATCCAAGAAGAAGCGTACTATTCGTATTTAATGGGCTGGGCTCGTTACATTCATTTTTTCGTCGCCTTTATTTTTACGATTAACTTAGGCGTACGCTGGTATTGGGTATATAAAGGAAACGAGCACGCCACATCCAACCCTTTTCGCCTTTCCTTTTGGAAGGAAACGTTGGAAACAATCAAATATTATTTATTCATGAAAAATAAAAAGAAGCACTATATCGGTCATAATCCGCTCGCCCAATTAAGCTATTGGATTTTTATTGGAATGGGCTCCATTATTATGATGTTAACAGGCTACTATTTATTGTTTGAGCCGCAGCCGGAATCGATTTATGGAAAAATGTTTATGTGGGTTGCTTATTTGTTTGGGGGGAATAGCTTTTCTGTTCGCTCGTGGCATCATCTTGTGGCGTGGGGGTTTATGATTTTTACCGTTGTTCATGTGTATATGGCATTTCGCGAAGATTATTTGCAACGAAACGGAACGATGTCGTCGATTTTTACTGGGTATAAGATTGAAAGGAATAGTGACGAGCATGACCAATAACAAAATTACCATCCTTGGCATCGGGAACTTGCTTTATTCAGATGAAGGAGTTGGAATTCATGCACTGCCACTCATCGAAGAACAACTTTCTTCGTTCGAAAACGTTGACATTGTAGAAGGAGCAACCGATGGAATCAAATTGTTAGGATTAGTAGAGGACTCTGATTATTTGATTATTATTGATGCGGTTAACGCAGGAAAAGAGGCAGGAACAATCATTCAGCTTGTCGGCGATGAAATTCCCGCATATGTTGGCATTAAAATGTCCATTCATCAGCTAGGGTTTCAAGAAGTGCTATTAGCAGCAAAAATGCGGGAAACGTATCCGAAACAAATCGTTTTGTTCGGTATCCAGCCCGCTTCCTTAGAGCTCGGAATACAATTATCGCCAACTGTGCAAGTTCAACTGCCTGAATTAGTGAAACGAGTTGTTCAACAAATTCAAACATGGCGGGAGGCACAATGAATCGGTCGCAGTTTTTGAAACTGATTCCATATAGTTTTTTTGAAACGATTAAAGGGATTTATGCTCCATTATTGGAAGATGAGGTAAATGCTATGAAAGAAGCAGTTTCATCTGTTTATTATGCTTGGTACCCAATCGGAGAGTATGAGGGGCAAAATGAGGTAGACATCAAATACATCCGTCAAATACCAATCGCCATTTATAAACAAGGAGATTACATGCACGCTAGAAAAGCAATTTGTCCACATTGTCACGTCATGTTGCACTATATCCAAGCAGAGAATCGTTTCCTTTGTTTATATTGTGACCGAGCTTTTACTTGGGCGTCTGAAGAAAAAACATGTTCGATGTCACCATTAGCAACAAAAAAAATAAACGGTGAATGGTATGTTCGGCTAGAAAGGGATGCTTATGCACGAGATGGCGTTAATGGGGGAAATCGTCCAACTCCTTGAGCAAGATGCTATAAACCGAAAAATTGATGCGATTACGCGGGTGGAAGTGAAAGTAGGGACGCTTAGCAACGTATTGCCGGAAGCGTTAGAGATGGCGTTTGATGCTTACAAGCTACAACCAACGAACCGTTTAACAGAAACGGCACAACTTATTATTCATATCGAGCAAGCGAAAGCTGTTTGTGTCATTTGCGGGCAAGAATACGAGCCAGCGTCGCGCATCGCGCAATGTCCGTCATGCCAATTTTTGGGCGGGCGAATGATTGCTGGTGAAACGTTTCAACTGTTGGCATATGAAGGGAGCTAGTTATATGCGAATTGAATTGGAAGTCGATGTGCTAACGAACAACAATCGAGCGGCACAGTTTAACCGCCGTCTATTTGAAGAAACAAAAACGTTAGTGATTAACGTTATGAGTTCACCTGGTGCAGGGAAGACGACGTTGTTAGAAAAAACGATTGAAGCACTGTCGAGCGAATTTCGGATTGGGGTGATCGAGGGGGATTTAGCAACGGAAAAAGATGCCGAACGAATCCGCGCTCTCGGGGCACAAGCAATCCAAATTAATACGCATGGCGGCTGTCATCTAGATGCAAGAATGATTGCTGCCGTATTGCCGAAGTTTGAGTTAGATGAAATCGACTTGTTGTTTATTGAAAACGTTGGCAACCTCGTTTGTCCTTCGAGCTATGATTTAGGACAACAACATAAAGTAGCGGTATTAAGCGTTCCTGAAGGAAACGATAAAATCGTTAAATATCCGACGATGTTTATGCGGACAGAGCTTGTGTTAGTAAACAAAATCGACTTATTGCCATACCTTGATTTTGACATAGTACAAGCAAAAGAAGATTTAATAGGCATCAATCCGCAGTCGCTATTGCTGCCGGTATCCGCAAAAACAGGCGAAGGGATGGATCAATGGCTTCGCTGGATTAGAGAGGGTATTGCCCAATGGCAAAAGCAATAAAAGTCACGGTTCGTGGTCGTGTTCAAGGCGTTGGCTTTCGCCCGTTTGTGTTTCAATTGGCGCATCGCTATCGCCTTGCAGGAACGGTGCAAAACAACATGGATGGCGTAACGATTATAGCGGAAGGGGAGGAAAAACAGCTACATCTATTTTTACATGCATTAATACAAGAAGCACCGCGATTATCTCGCATAGACGAATGGAACGTTGTTGCCATTCCGGCACAAGGGTGGCAACAGTTTTCGATTATAAAAAGCGAGCGAAAAGGAACATCTTCGCTCGTTATCCCTATCGATACAGCGGTGTGCGACGATTGTTTACAGGAAATGAACGACCCAGCTGATTTTCGTTATTGCTATCCATTCATTAATTGTACGCAATGTGGACCACGGTATACTATTATCGAACAATTGCCGTACGATCGTCCATATACATCGATGAAAACTTTTCCGATGTGCAACCGATGCCAAAAAGAATACGAAAACCCATTAAACCGCCGGCATCACGCCCAACCAATCGCTTGCCCTACTTGCGGTCCAAGCGTTATGCTTATCGACCGGCATGGACAAACATGGAAAGAGGAAGCAATCGAAAAAGCGCAAGAGTTTCTCATGGCAGGAGCGATTGTGGCGATAAAAGGACTAGGTGGGTATCATCTTGCGTGCGATGCAACAAACGAAACAGCTGTACGACAATTACGAAAAAGAAAACAGCGACCGACACGACCATTAGCAATCATGGCAGCTAATTTAGCGGTTGCAAACCAAATCGGGGAAATAAACGAGAAAGAAGCGCAGCTGTTAACGTCACCGGAAGCACCGATTGTGATTGTAAAGAGGAAGCCGTTCACTCTGCTTGCACCGTCGATTTCACCAAGATTGACAACGGTTGGCGTTATGCTTCCATATACCCCACTGCATCACTTGTTATTAGACGAACAAACGTTGCCTCTATTGGTAATGACAAGCGCTAATCGTTCTGGTATGCCTATTTTATATGAAGACGCGCAGGCGTTTAGCGAATTAAACGAAATTGCCGATTATTTTCTTGTGCATAATCGTTCGATTGTTCATCCGTTGGATGATTCGGTCGTGCAATGGCAAAACGGACGCCTTGACTTTTTGCGACGGGCACGTGGATTTGTCCCCGATCCGTTGTTTACAACAGAAAGTGTCCATGCGCTGGCTGCTTTAGGCGGGCAACAAAAAAACGTCTTTGCCTTTGGGAGAAATCAGCAGCTATTTCTTGGACCGCATATCGGAGATTTACAAAATATCGATGTCATCCATCATTTCCTGCGAGAGTATGAACATTTACGAACATGGCTAGGGATCCAACCAGACGCTGTTGCAGTCGATATGCATCCGAATTATGAAACATGGAATATCGTAAAAGAATGGGATGTTTCTGTCATTCCTGTTCAGCACCATCACGCCCATATGGTAGCTTGCATGGAAGACAACGGATTAAAGGAAAGCTGCTTCGGGCTTATTTTAGATGGAACAGGGTATGGAGAAGATGGGAATGTATGGGGATTTGAACTTTTATATGGCGATGCTAGCTATTATGAGCGGCTTGGTCATTTACTTTATACCCCATTGCCGGGGGGAGAAAAGTGCATTAAAGAGCCGTGGCGTACAGCTGTTGGAATGCTTGGTTATTATTTTGGGGAAAAAGGCTACGAATACGCGTTGCAACGGTTTCCAGATAAACAATACGAGATAGCTATTTTAAAAAACATGATTGAAAAAGGAATAAACGCTCCTTTAGCTGGTACGTGTGGACGGTTATTTGATGCAGTGAGCGCTTTTTTGCATGTTTGTTTACACCCGATGTATGACGGAGAAGCGGCCATTCGACTGTCCGAGATAATCGACGAAGAAAATGTGTACGAGCCTTACCCGTTCGCTATTCGAGAAAACCGTCTATTAGAAATTGATTTAGCAGATATGTGGCTCGCTATTATTGAAGATGTTTCCCGAAACGAAAATCCCGTTCAAATGGCAGGACGGTTTCACGAGACAGTGGTCGCCGCGTCGGTGGAAATGATTCGACGAGCGGCGAAACGGCATCGTTCGCCCGAACGTCGCATTGTGCTGTCAGGAGGAAGCATGCATAATCGCTATGTAACGAAACGGTTAGTAGAGCAGTTGCAAGCGGCAGCATTCACTGTCTACACACATCAGAAAGTTCCGTGTAGCGACGGGGGACTAGCGCTTGGTCAATTAATGATTGCAGCTAAACGAAGGGAGAGAGAGGTATGTGCGTCGGAGTTCCAGCAAAAGTGATTGACATAAATGGGCTTTCGGCATTAGTGGACGTCATGGGCTCACAGATGAATGTCGGGATTTTATTTGTACCTGAAGTCCAAATCGGAGACTATGTCGTCGTCCATGCAGGGCAAGCAATGTCGATCGTCGATGAACAATGCGCGAAAGCAAGTTTAGAAGAATGGAGGAAATTAGTCGATGCAAGAATTGCTGACTCCTCAAATGAACAAAACGGTTAGCCAGCTATTGCTAAAAGAAGTCGTTCGGTTGTCTAAGCAATTCCAACATAAATTTAACCGTCTTCCAGCGTTTATGGAAGTATGCGGTTCACATACGATGGCGCTTGCGAGAACCGGCGTCAAAAAAGCGCTGCAAAACGATATTCGCCTTATTTCTGGTCCTGGTTGTCCTGTTTGTGTGACAGACCAATCGATTATTGATGCGATGATTTCTTTGACGGATGGAGAAAATCGGATTATTTGTACGTTTGGCGACATGATGCGAGTGCCCGGCTCTGGCGGAACGCTTATGCAGGCAAAAACAGAAGGAAACGATATTCGCATCGTATATTCACCGGTCGATGCGGTTCGTGTGGCTGAACAGCATCCTGAAAAAGAAGTGATTTTTTTAGGCATCGGCTTTGAAACAACGATCCCCATTTTGGCAGCTGCTATAAAAGAGGCGGAAGAAAAACGAATACTTAATTTTTCGATGTGGATGTCGACAAAACTCGTGGAGCCGATTTTACGATATTTGCTTGATTATGATGATCTAGCGCTAGATGGTTTTTTACTTCCAGGCCATGTGTCGATGGTAATGGGACGAAAACATTTTGAATTTTTAGCAGAAGAATACCGGTTACCGGCAGTGATTAGCGGCTTTGAAGCAGTGGATTTGCTTAGCAGTTTACGGCAGTTGCTACTTCTTGCATTGGCGGAACGTCCTTTAGTGATGAACAACTACCAAAACGTAGTAACTGAAGACGGCAATACGCACGCGAAACATTGGATGAACCACTATTTTTCTTTATGCGATGAAGCATGGAGAGGAATCGGAAGCATTCCTAATAGCGGAATGGATATTCGCAAGGAGTACGAGCAATGGGATGCGAAAAAGAAGTTTTCGGTATTAGCAAAACGTCCGCGCAAAACGAAATGCCGATGCGGGGAAATTATTCGTGGCTTGATAGAGCCGCCGGAATGCGCGCTATTTGCCAAAGCATGCACGCCGCTTCACCCTGTCGGTCCTTGCATGGTTTCCTCGGAAGGAAGCTGTGCCGCTTATTTCCAGTACATGAGGGAGGAATGAGGATGGAACGAATTACGCTTGCGCACGGGGATGGAGGAGAATTAGCGCATCAACTAGTCCAACAACTATTTGTTGCTCACTTCCATCACGATGCTTTTGTGAAATTTGATGCTGCCTTACTTTCCATAGAAAAAGGGAAACTAGCGATAACAACCGATAGCTTCGTAGTGAAGCCGCTTTTTTTCCCTGGAGGAAATATTGGCAAACTTGCCGTTGCTGGAACAGTGAACGATTTAGCGGTGTCAGGTGCAATCCCGAAAGCGATTACGTGCGGTTTTATTTTGGAGGAAGGGTTTCCGATTTCCGATTTAAAGCGAATTGTCCGATCGATGGCAGAAGAAGCGCAAAAAATTGGCGTTGCTATTGTTGCTGGGGATACGAAAGTAGTCGAACGGGGAGCAGCTGATGGCATTTACATCAACACGACAGGAATCGGAATCGTCGAAGAACCGCTCGTTCCATCTTTTCAAGAAGGAGATTCTGTCATTATAAGCGGCTCAGTTGGAGACCATGGCATTACAATTTTTGCTGCACGTGGAGAATTAGGATTGATGACCAATTTAACAAGCGACTGTGCGGCGTTATCCCCAATGATTTCGCAAGCGACGAAGGCGTCGAAACAAATTCGCATCATGCGCGATCCGACCCGCGGTGGATTGGCCACTGCGCTTGTGGAAATTTGCGAAGATTTTCAACTAACGATTGAACTATCAGAAGACGCGATTCCGATTAAGCGGGAAGTAGAAGGGGCGTGTGACTTGCTCGGATTTGATCCGCTATATTTAGCAAATGAAGGAAAAGTGATTTTTATTGTGGCGAAAGAAGACGAACAAAAAGTACTGCAAGCGATTGGGTCAAGGGAAGAAGGAAAAGAAGCAGCGGTGATTGGAACGGTACGCGCTACTGAAAAGGGGCAGCTTTTATTGCGGACGCCGCTAGGAACGACGCGGAGATTGTATCGCTTAACCGGACTTTTATTGCCACGCATTTGTTAGTACGGGTTTGTTGCCCGTGCTTTTTTTATATATAATAAGGGGAAGTAATATAGAAAGGATGAAGCAGAAGTGAAGCAATATTTGCAGTTACTTCAAGATATTTTAGAAAACGGGGTACATAAAGAAGACCGTACTGGAGTTGGGACGCTGTCTGTCTTCGGACGCCAATTGCGCTTTAATTTGCAAGAAGGCTTTCCGCTTATTACGACGAAAAAATTGCATATCCGCTCGATTATTTACGAATTATTATGGTTTTTAAGCGGCAATACGAACGTCCGTTATTTGCAAGAAAACGGCGTCACGATTTGGGACGAATGGGCCGATGAAAATGGAGAATTAGGGCCTGTGTATGGAGCGCAATGGCGGTCGTGGAAAGGGGCAGACGGAAAAACCGTTGACCAAATTAGCGAGGTGATCGATCAAATTAAAACGAATCCGAACTCTCGCCGTTTACTAGTAAGCGCGTGGAACGTCGCTGAATTAGATAAGATGAAATTGCCGCCATGCCATTATGCGTTTCAGTTTTATGTCGCCGACGGCAAGCTATCTTGCATGTGGCAACAGCGCTCGGTCGATACGTTTTTAGGCTTGCCGTTTAATATTGCAAGCTATGCATTATTGACACATATGATTGCCCAGCAATGTGATTTAGACGTCGGAGAACTTATTTTTACAGGCGGCGATGTCCATTTGTATATGAACCATTTAGAACAAGCGAAACTGCAATTAACGAGAGAACCGCGCCCGCTGCCAAAACTAATTATCAAGCGAAAACCGGAGTCGATTTTCGAGTATGAATTCGATGATTTTGAAATTGTCGATTACAATCCGCATCCGCACATTAAAGCGCCGGTAGCGGTGTAAAGGGGAATAGGGATGATTTCACTTATTGTGGCGATGGATAACAACCGTGTGATCGGAAAAGACAATCAGTTGCCGTGGCATTTGCCGGCAGATTTAGCGTATTTTAAAAAAACGACGATGGGACATCCGATTGTGATGGGGCGAAAGACGTTTGTATCCATTGGTCGTCCACTACCAGGAAGAGAAAACATTATCGTCACGCGCAATCGCTCGTTTCAAGCGGAAGGATGCACGATCATTCATTCGGTCGCTGACATAAAAACGATCGCTTCCGAACGTAAAGAAGAAGTGTTTGTCATCGGCGGGGCGGAAATTTTTCAAGCAACGCTACCGTTTGCCGACCGGCTCTATATTACGAAAATCGACGCGCATTTTCCTGGGGACAAGTTTTTCCCACCATTTTCCGAAACCGACTGGCGACTCGTTTCAAGCACCAAAGGGCCGAAAGACGAAAAAAATCCATACGACTATACGTTTCTTGTCTATGAGCGCAAAACGTACTTCGCGTAAAGCGAGTACGTTTTTTCGCTATCCATGCGTGTCTGGTAAAATTTTTATAAATTTTTGCTCCTTCACCTTTATTTTTTTGAAAATTGTGATATAATGTTCAAATTAAAAAGACGTGAAGGAAAGGAATAGAAACCTATGGAACAACAGTTGAAACGAAAGCAAGGAGCTGTCTATGTCGAGGATATTTTAATTGCGTACCACACCCTAAAAGATGTCGTTTATCATACGCCATTGCAAAAAAACCCGCTCTTATCGGAACGGTATGGTTGTAATGTCTATTTAAAACGCGAAGATTTGCAAGTTGTTCGTTCGTTTAAAATTCGCGGCGCTTACAACCGGATGAAACATTTAACGGACGACGAACGAAAAAACGGCATTGTATGTGCAAGTGCGGGCAACCATGCGCAAGGGGTCGCGTATTCTTGCCGAGCATTAGGAGTACATGGGAAAATTTATATGCCAGCGACGACGCCGCGCCAAAAAGTGTCGCAAGTACAATTATTCGGAAAAGACATGGTCGAAATTATTTTAGTCGGGGATACGTTTGATGACTCGTTCAATGAAGCGGTGCAATGCGCGAAGCAAGAAGGGAGAACGTTCATTCATCCGTTTGATGATGAATATGTCATTGCGGGCCAAGGAACGATTGGGGTAGAAATATTAAACGACTGTGAAGAGCCGATTGATTTTTTATTTGCGAGCATCGGCGGCGGTGGATTGATGTCAGGCGTAGGCACATATATGAAAAGCATTTCGCCAACGACGAAGCTAATCGGCGTGGAACCGGAGGGGGCTCCGTCGATGAAAGCAGCGATTAAGCACGGGCATGTCGTGACGTTAGAAGAAATTGATAAGTTTGTGGACGGGGCAGCGGTGAAAACGGTTGGGGAAACGACGTTTTCCCTTTGTAAAGAAATGCTTGACGACATTGTTGTCGTACCGGAGGGAAAAGCATGTACGACGATTTTAGAGCTTTATAACGAAAATGCGATTGTCGTTGAGCCAGCAGGGGCACTTCCGGTCGCGGCGTTAGATTTATACCAAGAACAAATTCGGGGAAAAAATGTTGTCTGCATTATTAGCGGCGGCAATAACGACATTGACCGCATGCAAGAAATTAAAGAGCGTTCAATGATTTATGAGGGGCTGCAACATTATTTTATCGTTAGCTTCCCGCAACGCGCCGGCGCGCTACGCGAATTTTTAGACGAAGTGCTTGGCCCGACGGATGACATTACTCGCTTTGAATATACAAAGAAAAACAATAAAGAAAACGGACCGGCGTTAGTTGGCATCGAACTGAAACGCCGCGAAGATTATGCCCCGTTAATTGAGCGAATGAAGAAAAAAGGCTTTCCGTTCCAAGAAGTAAATAAAGATCCAAACTTATTCCATTTGCTCATTTAACGCAAAAATCGCCTTTTTTCGGCAAAAAATTTATAAATATTTCGCACCATCCGACATACTTTCGCCTAGATTTCGTGTATAATAATAATAAATCGGTCAAAAAAGAGGATTGATATTTTGTTATTCAAAAGTCTGGAGTTTAAAAACGCTTACGGACAGAAGGTAAAGATTATCGAAATTCCAGTATTGGAGGAAGATAACACGTATCGATTTATGATTCAATTGCGTTTAGAAACGTTTATTGCGAAAGTATATCGGTCTCGTGACGCTCGTTCTGTTTATTCGTTTCGTGATTATTTGAAAAAAGTATTAAAATGGCCTGTCTACGAACAAATCTTTAAGACAGATATTTTAAAAAACAATGCATAATTGCAATAAGTTGTTTTGCTTCGGCAAAGCAACTTTTTTTGTGTTTTTTATAGGCAGTACGGGAATTTCATTGTATAATAATTATTAAGTTTAGATTAGGAAGTGAAGGAATGAACAAAGTTAAAATTGTGACAGACTCAACAGTAGATTTACCGAATGAAACATTAGCCGCATACGGCATTGAAATTGTCCCATTAACATTTACGATCGGTAACGAAACGTATATCGACCGAGTGGATATTACTCCAGAACAATTTATGGAAAAGATGCGGCAAACGAACGAATTGCCGAAAAGCTCACAACCGGCAGCAGGGCAATTTTTAGAAGTATATAACCGATTAGGGGAAGAGGGATATGATATTCTGTCGATTCATATGACAGGCGAATTAAGTGGTACCGTTCGTTCCGCTGAACAAGCGGCTCATATGTCGAGTGCGAATGTGACGGTCGTTGATTCGCAATTTATTTCCCTAGCGTTAGGGTTTCAGGTAATCGAAGCAGCAAAATTGGCGCAAGCGAAAAAAAGCATTTCCGACATTGTGTCGCATCTAGAAAAGATAAAACGAAATACGCATTTATATGTGACGGTCGATACGCTCGAAAATTTAGTGAAAGGCGGGCGAATTGGCCGCGGCAAAGCGTTAATCGGCTCGCTTTTAAATATTAAACCGATTGCCGCTCTCATCGACGGCGTGTATACGCCGATGGCGAAAGTGCGGAGTTACTCACAAATCGTCAAATATTTAACGGAGCGATTTATCGAAGATACCGCCGGAAAAACAATTCGAGCAGTAGGCATTGCGCATGCCGATGCACTAGCGCTAGCAAATCGTTTAAAGCAAGCGCTTATCGATGCGACAGGGCATGAACAAATTGAAATTGTCTATACAACGCCGGTCATTTCGACCCATACAGGGCCGGGAGCGATCGGATTTATGTATTACGCAGAATAGGTGAGTAGACGATGCGAAAAATGATGATAGTGCTCATGATGGTCTTATTTGTTTCGGCATGCGGAAAAGAAATTCCCGATGCAAAAAATTGGACAATTGCTTCTTTTACCTTTACTGACCAAAATAATAAGCCGTTTGGTTTGAACGATTTAAAAGGGAAAGTGTGGGTGGCTAATTTCATTTTTACGCGCTGTGCCGATGTATGTCCACCGATGACAGCCAATATGGCAAAATTGCAGCGGATGGCGAAAGAGGAAGGGCTAGAGGTCGAATTCGTGTCGTTTAGCGTCGACCCAGAAAACGACCACCCAGAGCAATTAAAGGCGTACATTGAAAAATTTCATGCCGATACGCGCCATTGGCATTTGTTAACAGGATATAAACAAAAAGACATTGAAACATTCGCACAAAAAAACTTTAAAGCGATCGTACAAAAACCAGAAGGGCAAAGCCAAGTCATTCATGGGACGGACTTTTATCTTGTCGACCAACATGGAAACATTGTTCAGTATTATAACGGATGGAAAAACGTTCCGTATAAACAAATTTTGGAGCACATTCAAATTCTCCAATCGTCATAACAGGGGCAAAAATGTTTTGGCATTTTTGCCTTTTCGTATTGTAGGCAGGTGAAAGAAATGAAAGCATGGGGGATTATGCTGATATGTTGTTTGTTAATCGGGTGTTCGGCGACCCCAACAACGAACGTAACGGACATACCACAACGAAAAATGGGACTTCCAAATCGGTTAATCATCGCCGATGATTTCGTTCCGAAAGATGTGCGCATTGTGGCGCTTGGCGATTCATTAACGGAAGGGGTTGGCGATACAAACGGCGGGTACGTTGCCGATGTAAAGGAAAAACTATTACAGCATAAAGCAGTGCGTTCGGTGACGGTAACGAATTTCGGAAAACGCGGGCTGCGCATTTCCCAGCTTGATAAGGTCATTACGAAGCACGAGCAACCGATGAAAGAAGCAGATATGATTTTTATCACGATCGGCGGAAATGATGTGATGGAAATCGTTCGCTCTCATTTGTTTGATTTAACGTATTCATTATTTGCGCAAAAACAAAAAACGTTTGCGCAAAAGCTCGATGACTTAATTCGGACGCTTCGCTCTTTAAACAAAGACGCAACGATCGTCCTTATCGGCTTATACAATCCGTTTGCGAACTCTTTGCAGACGATTCCTGAAATCGATGATGTCATCGATATGTGGAACAAAGGGAGCCGCGACGTGCTAAGCCGCTATGAACGAACGATATTTGTCGATGTGAAAGATATATTTGACGATCACGACGATTTGCTCTATGACGATCAATTCCATCCGAACGAACAAGGCTATGCGTTAATCGCTGCGCGCGTATACGAACAACTAGCAAGGGGTATAAAGAAATGAAAAAACCATGGAAAATTGCTTTTTTTACGTTATTCATAATCAATGTCGCAACAATTAGCAGCCTATTTTTCTTTTTGCTGCAGCCGTCTGAACTAACGATTCCGACACCGGAAGCAGGAAAAGGTGCAACGTTTCTTGTTCATGCCTCAAAAGAAGATGTGAATGCGTTTATGAACGATTACATTCAACAAAAAAAGAAAAAAGGAACGCTTTCGTATCGCGTCTGGGTGAATGACCGCGTATATATTGCCAGTGAAATTGAATTGTTCGGAAGAAATATTCCGTTAACGATGTCGTTTTTACCAAACGTCGTCAACGGAGATGTAGAGTTGCGTGACCCAGACTTATCATTAGGAGCGTTACACATTCCGGCACGATATGCCCTAAACTATTTACAAAAACACGCAAGCCTGCCGAGTGAAGTAGTCATTGACCCTAATCATAACCGCATTTACGTGGCGGTGACACATATGCGCTTAAAAAACGGCTACCGTCTTTCTGTCCAGTCATTTGATTTACCGCACGACAGCATTGTGTTCACATTAACAATTCCAACAAAATAAAGAGGCTGTCCTCAACCGGATGGAGGACAGCGCTTGAAGGGGCTATATTCTTAGCCCCTTCGGATAAAAGTTTTTTAATGTCCCTTTGACTTCTTTCCCCCAGCCGAGCGGATACCCGTCGATTGTCACAACAGCCCAACCGCGGTCGCCGCCTGTTTCCACCGTTTCCCCGCGCAAATATTTCGTATAGTCCTCTAGTTCGAGCGAGTGCACGACTTCTTCTTTTTTTAACGCCAATGCGAGGGCATGATTTGGTTCAAACCGCTGTTTTTTCTGTTCGCCTAAATGTAAGCCAGCACGCACGACTTTTAGCCCAGCAAAACTAGGACAGTCGTCAGGAAGGGCAAATAAGTGCTGGTCGAACGCATATATCGTTTTTTCGATCGTAATCGTTAACGTTTCTTTTTCAAACGCTCGATACTCGTGCAATGCTTGTTTTGCCACATTAGACGCAGCGTTTTTTCCTTTCCATTTTGGCGTTTTGCCCATTTTTTGTAATTTCGCCACAAAATGCCCTTCGCCTAGTAGCCTATGCGGCCAAAGCCGGGCTGTTTTTTCGATAGCGGTCAACGCGGTCTTCGTCCATTCCGGTCGTCCGGGTTGAATTCCTTCACTTTTTTCAATCGCTACTAATTCGAGATCTCCGTATTTTTGTAGCAATGCTTCGATCGTCTGTTCGTTTTCTTCTGGAGAAAAGGTGCATGTCGAATAGACGAGAATGCCGCCCTCCTTCAACATACGATATGCGCAGTCTAAAATATGTTGCTGTTTTACAGCACACTGGTGAACGTGTTCTTCACTCCAGTAGTGAATCGCTTCTTCATCTTTTCGAAACATCCCTTCTCCAGAACATGGCGCATCGACTAAAATTTTGTCAAAATAGCCGGTAAAACGTTCCGCTAATTTTTCGGGCGTTTCGTTCGTGACGAGCGCATTCGTAATGCCGAGCCGTTCGATATTTTCCGATAACGCTTTGACGCGTTTCGGATGAATTTCATTCGCAAGCAAAAAACCGGTATTGTTCATCATGGCAGCGAGCTGTGTCGTTTTTCCACCAGGAGCAGCACAAAGGTCGAGCACTTTTTCTCCATGGCTCGGTTGCAACGTTTCCGCCACAAACATCGCGCTTGGCTCTTGGATATAATATAGCCCTGCCGCGTGATACGGATGTTTTCCGGGTTGGTCGTCCGTTTCGTAGTAAAAACCAGTCGGACAAAACGGAACAGGGGCAAGCGTAAACGGAACGAGCGCTAAAAACGTATCCCGATCGATTTTTAATGGATTAAAGCGCAAGCCGTTCACTTTTTCTCTTTCATACGACGCGAAAAAACGTGAAGCCTCTTCTTGTAAAAGGGCGTTCATTTTTTCGACGAATGTGTGTGGTAGTTTCAACGAACAATCTCCTTTCTGTTTATTCCATGCTCCGCAAAAGAGGCTGCCCGAACATAGGACAGCCTATTATAACCATTTGACTTTTGGCTCCGTTTTATTAATGATTCGTTTAATGTTGGCGCGGTGACGGTAAAAAATAAACGCCGTTAATACCGCTACAACAATCGTAAGCGGGATATCGTCCGTAAAGAACACGGTATATATAATGGCATACACCCCAGCTATCATTGAAGAAAGAGAAACGTATTTTGACAAATAGAGCGTCAGAAAGAAAACGGCGATAAGCGTAAAAAATAGAAACGGAGAGTAAAATAAGATCACGCCCCCTGACGTTGCCACTGCTTTTCCTCCGCGAAATCCAGCAAACACTGGATACATATGGCCAATCACCGCAAAAACGCCAGCCAATAGTGGATGCATATCGACCGCAAATAAGACAGGGAGGCTAGCTGCTAGTGTGCCTTTTAAAATGTCGCCAATCGTCACCATCATTCCGGCTTTCACCCCAAGAACGCGAAACGTATTCGTTCCCCCTAAGTTGCCGCTTCCGTGCTCCCGGATGTCGATGCCATATCCGACTTTTCCGACAACGAGGGCAAATGGAATAGAGCCAAGCAAGTAGGCAGCTGCCAGTATCAATAGTTTTGTCACCAAGCTTCATACACCCTTTACTTATCAATTTCTTGCATGTCTTTATTTTACCACGCAACGAAAAAAACGCTAGATACAGAGGGTGATTATTTTTTGAGCAACTTATCGTGCACGTTTGTCAGCAACAATAAAGCAAGAATGGATCCAACAAAGCAAAGCAGCATATCCCATTGCGTATCCCACGTGTCGCCTTGCGTTCCTAAAAAATCTTTGACCGCTTTTCCTTGTTTAGCGAGAGTACCGACGAGCCACTCGATAATTTCATACAATGCGGCGATTGCAAGCGACATGCTGAGGACGATGGTCGTTAACCAGCCGCCTTTTGGAAGAGGGGTTTTTCGCAATACCATTTCTCGTAACACAATCGCAAACAATCCTTTTAACAAATGCCCAAACCGGTCGTAATGGTTGCGTTGCCAATGGAACGTTTCTTTCATCCAGTTAAACAGCGGAACTTTCGAATAAATGTAATGCCCGCCGATGAACATACTAATGGCCAAAATGGCAATAATCGCATAAGAAAGAGTCGTCAGCTGAAACCGGCGGTACGTAGCGATAACAATAATCACCCCCACAACCGCAGGACTGACTTCGAGCACCCACGTCAAATAATTCGCCGGCTTGATTGCCGACCAACTAAAGACGGCAAGAACGACAAAAAAGAAAAAAAGATGAAGTTTCACATATTCTCTCACAAAACGCACTCCCTACCCGTTTTCCTATTAGTATGGAAAAAAAGAGAGAGTTTATGCCTTTCCCTAGTAGGAGATAAAAGGATTTGTGCGTTGTTTTTTCCGAAATGAGAAACCCCTACGGAAGGTAGGGGTTACGCTTTTTGCTCAAACAATTTCACGATTTCAATAATAATATTCACCGCTTTGACCATGTTGTCGACGGAAATATATTCATAGCGGCCGTGGAAGTTTTCGCCGCCTGTAAAAATATTTGGCGTAGGCAGTCCCATATACGATAGCTGTGAGCCGTCTGTTCCACCGCGGATCGGTTTAATGATCGGCTCAATCCCTAAGTTTTTCATCGCCTCGTACGCAATGTCTACGACTTCTTTGACCGGCTCAATTTTTTCGCGCATGTTGTAATATTGATCGCTCATTTCGATCTGGATGCGTTCGTTGCCATATTTTTCTTTTAGTTTGGTCGCAATTTCTTCGATGGTTGCTTTTCTTGCCTCAAATGCCCCGCGGTCAAAGTCGCGAATAATGTAATGAAGCGTCGTTTGTTCGACATCGCCTTGGCAGGAGAGAAGGTGATAAAATCCTTCGTATCCTTCCGTATGTTCTGGCGCTTCGTTCGCAGGGAGATGGGCGTGAAATTCCATCGCTAGTTTTAGCGAGTTAATCATTTTTCCTTTTGCAGAACCTGGATGTACGTTTTTCCCTTTGAATGTAATTTTTGCTTGCGCGGCATTAAAGCTTTCATATTCTAATTCACCAAGCGGACCGCCATCGACGGTATAAGCATATTTCGCGCCAAATGCGGCAACATCAAACTTATGCGGACCTCTGCCAATTTCTTCATCTGGCGTAAAGGCGACACGCACTTTGCCGTGTTTGATTTCTGGATGTTGGATGAGGTATTCCATCGCTGTCATAATTTCAGCAATTCCTGCTTTATTGTCTGCTCCTAAAAGCGTGGTGCCGTCGGTTGTGATTAATGTATGTCCTTTGTAATGCGAAAGTTCCGGAAAATCCGACGGAGAAAGAACGATATGTAAGTCTTTATTCAACAAAATATCCCCACCGTCATACGATTCGACGATTTGTGGATGGACGTTCGCACCTGTGAAATCTGTTGCCGTGTCCATATGCGACAAAAAGCCGATTGTCGGCACTTCTTTGTCTGTATTTGCTGGCAACGTTGCCATCACATAGCCGTTTTCATCGACCGTCACTTCTTCCATGCCGATTGCTTTTAATTCTTCGACTAACATGTTGGCAAGCGTCCATTGGCCTTCAGTGGAAGGACAGGTGTCGCTCGTTGGATCAGATTGAGTGTCGATTTTGGCGTATCTCGTTAACCGTTCGATTAGTTCTTGCTTCATGTGCATCCTCCTTTGCCTCATTCGCTCGTATTATAGCACAAAAATAAAAGATACACACTTTTAAAAGAAGGTGCGAAGCCATTCACTTGGTGGGGCAAACCGCTCTTCTTTAAACGGATTGGCGGTCATCGAATAGCCGCGCTGTTCCCAATAACCAGGTTCATCTTTTTTCATAAAACAAATGCCTGTTGCCCATTTTGCCCCTTTCCATAAATAAAAGGAAGCGGGTGGAATAAAGCGGAGCGGGTAGCCGTGTTTTGGCGAAATGTCTTGCCAGTCGTTTTGCGCATCTTTCCAGCGGTAAACAAAGAGCGCATCATCCCCCATTAGCGCTTCAAGCGGCAAATTCGCCGAATATCCGAGTGGATTGTTGTTCAAATAACCGTAAATTTTCACGTATTTCACATCCGGCTCAAGTTCGACGAGACGCAAAAATTCCCGAAAAGCAATTCCTTCAAACGTTGTATCAAACTTCGACCATGTCGTGACGCAATGCATATCGATGGTCGAGATCGTTTTTGGCAGCTTCATCACTTGTTCGTAGGAGAGGATCACTTCTTTTTTTACCTCGCCAAATAGCCGAAATGTCCACGTTTTTTCGTTAAATTCGTATACTTCACCTTCGTGAAGAATTGGCCATTTGTCTGTTTCAAATTGTCCGGGAGGAAGCTGTTTTTTCACTCCAAACACCCTTTCTACTAGTTTTATTAACATGATACAGTGAGAAAATGGGAGATGCAACGAAAGAAGACGTGGAGAAAGGTAGACATATGTTTTGCCCGCTTTGCTCATAATGAAAATAGGGATGATGATCGTGAGGCGGTGCATCAAATGAAAATAGTGGAGTTAACAGCGGAGCTTGTGATTGGGTTTGTGATGTTATTTCTTGTGGTAAAAGTGGCTGGAAAAAAGATGATTCATCAAATTACCCCATTTACGTTCATTTCGGCGATTGTATTAGGGGAATTGCTAGGGAATGCGCTATATGATGACCATGTCCATATTTGGTACATTGTTTATTCGATCACCGTATGGGGAGCACTGCTAATTTTAGTGGAATATATGAGCCAAAAATGGCTATGGTTTCGCGGCATTGCGGAAGGAAAACCGACAGTGCTTATTCGCAACGGAACGATCGATTATGAAGCGTTAAAAAAGTCGCGTATGACCCTCAACCAGCTCCAAAGCTTACTTCGTCAAAGCGAAACGTTTTCGTTACGGGAAGTCGCTTTTTGTTATTTAGAAGCAAACGGCTCGATCAGCGTATTGAAAAAATCACGCTATCAGAAAACAACGAGGGAAGATTTTCACCTATCTCCTCATGCAGTGAACGTTCCAACAACGGTAATCCGCGACGGAGAAGTGCTGATCGACGAACTTCGAGAGCTAGGAAAGGACGAAGCATGGCTACAGCGCGAACTCCGTGCGTTCGGTGTGACAAGTTATCAAGAAGTGTTAGTCGCCGAATGGCTCGAAGGAGACGGGCTGTTTGTGCAAACGTATGAGCGATAGAAAAGGAATAATTGCCCTTCTCCCTCCAACTTCCCTACAAGGTTCTGCAGCCAATATTTTATTGTACTTGCACAGTCAGTTACCCCCATAAACCGATAAACACCCCCGAAAGATATAGTGTCATAAACAAAAGGAGGGTGTTACATATGCGCAAGATGAAAAATGCTTTCGTTACAGGTATATTGCTTACCTCAATGGTAGGAGGGACGTATGTGTCGGCGAATAGCACGGTAGACTGGCAAAAAGCAATTGCCGACGAACAAACGACATCGGAAGCGGGCACAACGCCTGACAGTATTTTGTATACATTTGATAAATTTCTAGAAGATTTACAG
>NZ_JAILZV010000308.1 GCF_023512315.1 Anoxybacillus sp. | reverse complement strand
CGGACGCAAGAAATGGTCGTGAGCGACGGACGCGGCACGTTTGTCGATAGAGCGGGAAATCCGCTCGTGGACGAAGAAATACCGGTACTTGTACTCTTTCCGTTTTTAAAAACGATGAATTGGCCAATCGACACGGTGGCAAACATTTTGCACGTCTCGACGAGCGCCATTCGATTGCAGCTACTAAAAGCAACCGAGCCGATCGTCTTTTCGAGCGGCGAGAAACCGTTTCCGTTGACGGAAGCGCAAATGAATAAAATCAATACGTTTCGCTTTCCTGGGGTGTTGGCTGTCAAAAAACAATATCCGCTTGACCATGTATATGCTGCCCAACTGATTGGCTTTACGCGCAAAAGTGAACAAGCCATTCGCACGCGTTACAGCGACCGAAACCTCCCCGCCCAAACAAAAATCGGGATTCAAGGGCTACAAAAAGCGTTTGATGAATTTTTGCTTCCGGAAGGAGAAACGCGGTTGTTATACCACGTCGATGCGGAAGGAGGGCCGTTGTTTGGCCTAGATGTGAAATATAGCGCCCCAGGCAACCCGTTTTATCCGCTTACGGTGCAAACAACGTTGGATCGAGAGCTGCAAACTATGATGGAAAAAGTGCTCGATGAAAAAGGGCTAGAAAAAGGCGGCGCGGTGCTATTGGATGTGAAAACAAACAGCGTATTGGCAATGGCAAGCCGTCCGGCTATGGACCCGAGCGACCCGTATAAAAATAATGGCGCCGCAAACGAAATGCTTTTGCCACAAATTCCAGGCTCGGTGTTTAAGACGGTGATTGCCGCTGCCGCCATCGAAACGGGCATCGCAGACCAAACGTTTGATTGCAGCCGAAAAATTGACGGTTCGCCCGATACGGAGCATTCGTACGGGAAGCTTTCGTTTGCCGAAAGTTTTGCGGTGAGCTGCAATAACGCCTTTGCGACGTTAGGGAAGCAACTCGTCAACGAAAACAAAAACATTATCGAGCAATACGCCGAAAAGCTTGGATTGTACCCGCTTGCTGGCTGGCAAGGCGACGTCTACCATCTCACGAATTTTCACCAGCTACCGGAAGAAAAAAGCGGCACGATTTGGCACGACAAAAGCGACAAATATGTGCCGCTCGCGGTTGGGCAAACGTCGATCGGGCAAAAAAATGTGCGCGTTTCCCCATTAGCTGTCGCCAACATGATGGCGACGATTGCCCGCGGTGGGGAAGCAAAGCAAGTGCGCGTCGTTAATAAAATGCTATATAAAAACGGGACGACGCTTTTTACGTTTTCCGACGAGCCTTTTTCTCCGAGCGACCCGCTTCATGAGGCGACGGTGCGAAAGCTACAGGAATTGTTACGGGGCGTCGTGACCAATGCACACGGTACGGGGAGAAGGTTTCAAACGCTTCCGTATGCGGTGGCGGGAAAATCAGGAACGGCGCAAACAGGGAAAACAAATGCATCAGGCGAACCGCTTATCAATAAATGGTTTGCCGGTTATTTTCCAGCCGATTCGCCAAAATACGTGCTCGTTGTCGTTGCGTTAGATAGCACGAGCGAACGAGCAGTGACAAA
>NZ_JAILZV010000307.1 GCF_023512315.1 Anoxybacillus sp. | reverse complement strand
CAACTCCGTTAGTTCATGAATCGTCTGTACGTCGTACCCTTTTTCCAGCATCTTTTTCGCAATCTGGCGTTTTTCTTGTTGTAGACCTTGCTGTAGTCCTCGTTCCACGCCTTCTTTTAAGCCTTTTTCTAACGCTTTTTTCTCATATGAAATGATTAACTCCAACACTTGTTCTTTTTCTTTCGTTTCCATCTCGTTCACCTCAACCGCCATATATACACCTGGAGTGAGCCTTTAAAAGTAGACATGTATAAATCGGGAAAAAGATGTCCATACAGAAGACAGGAAGGAGCCGATGAACATGTCGAAAAAACAAAGAACTTATAAAAGCTATTCTTCAGAATTGAAGCTGGAAGCCGTTCAAAGAGCCTTGGCGGGAGAGAGTGTAAAAGTCATTGCACATCATCTTGAGATTACAGATCCTGACTATATTTATAAATGGATAGATCAGTATGAAATGTACGGGGAAGTAGGACTAAAACGAAAAGTTAGAAATCATCCTGAAATGGACAAGGATTTTATTATACGAGAACTAGAGATGGAGAATGAAATTTTAAAAAAGTATCTGCAAATTCTGAAAAGGGAGGGAAGACAGCGAAGTTCAAAGTAGTAGACGAGCTCAAAACAAAATATCCAGTCGTTAAAATATGTGAAAAACTACAGATTTCAAAATCTGGTTACTATAAATACTTGAAAACAAAGGGTAAGAAGAAAAAAGAATCTAAGAAAGACCAACAATTAAAAGAATATATCTCTTTGATTTTCCATGAACATAAAGGGAGATATGGATATCGAAAAATTCACGCAGTGTTAAACAATCAATATCAACTACCTGTAAGTGAAAAAGTGGTACGTCGACTAATGAGAGAATTAGGATTAAAATGTCAATCTCGCATGAAACGAAAACAACTCGCCAAAGTGAAAAAAGCAACTTCCGCTGGATATATTTATGAAAATCTATTAAAAAGAAACTTTTCCACGACACGTTTGAATGAAAAATGGGTCACAGATGTCACGGAAATTGCCGTGGAAGATAAAAAGCTATTTGTTTCTGCCGTTATGGATTTACACAACAATGAAATTATCGGGCATCAGATTTCATCAACACACGATGTTCAACTTGTGGAAGATTCCCTATTGTATGCATTAGAAATCAGACACATCAAGGATTCCTTAATTCTTCACTCAGATCAAGGAATGCCATATCGATCAACAAGATGGAAAACGCTGATGGATACATTTTCGATTACACCAAGTATGTCGAGAAAAGCGAATGCGCTTGATAACGCATGCATAGAAAGCTTTTTCTCCTATCTCAAAACAGAGATAGAGCAGGATTTGCAACGTACGAAAAGTGTGGAAGAGGCAACGCAGCTCGTTCATGATTACATTCGCTATTACAACCACCAACGGATACAAGGTGTTCTTGATTATCAGACACCGACTCAATATGCAAAGGATAGTTAACAACGAGCACCAGTGGGCTATATTTCCTCTTTCTCGTCTTACCGACCTCTCCTCAGAATTCCGTGGGACTGTCAAGTGCTCTCCTTGACAGTTTCACGGGGTTCTGAGACACTAGGAAAAAGACGAGAAAAGGAAAGGAACCAGA
>NZ_JAILZV010000306.1 GCF_023512315.1 Anoxybacillus sp. | reverse complement strand
TCTTCAATTTTTCCTTCTTTGACGACAAGCTCTGCGTAGTTTTCTTGAAGGCGTTTTAAGTCGTTTTCGACATCTTCATCCGTTACTGTAGCGTCTACTTTTTCCACTTCAAGTCCTTTATATTCGCCTAATTTCACTTCTGGTTTCACAGTTACATTTGCAGTGAAAATTAAGCTTTTTCCTTTTTCCAGTTGCTTAACGTCGATTTTCGGATAGTCAACCGGTTCAATTCCTGTTTCTTCTACTGCTTTTGCGTACGCTTCTGGCAATAAAATGTCTAATGCATCATCGTATAACACTTCTACGCCAAAGCGTTTTTCAAATAACGCACGCGGAATTTTTCCTTTACGGAATCCAGGAATGCTCACGTTTTTCACTACTTTTTTGAATGCAGCGTCCAACCCTTCGCTTACTTTCTCCGCATCTACTTCAACGGTAAGAACGCCTTCGTTCCCTTCTAGCTTTTCCCATTTTGCTACCATACTTTTCCCTCCAACAAAAAATCAATCTTCCTCATGAACGCTTGTCCGACGTCCACGATGATCGCTGCTTATATGTAATCATGCAAAGATATACGTAATACAACCATTATATTATAACATACAACATGGATGTTTCAATATAAACAGCTAATTAAATGAAAGAAATTTCTTCTATTTCGTATAGTTTTTTGCAAAGTGGCATCACATCGTCTTCTGTCACGCCGTAGCATTTCGTGATCGTTTCCGTTTTCTCTTCGATTCCTTGCGAGTGGCAAGCGCAAATGTGAAGCGCAGCCGCCCAATATTCCACCCGTGATGGAAGCGGTAGAAACGGGTATAGTGCATAAATATAGCGATGCCAAAGATGGGAAGCGACTTCGTACAAACTTGGGTTATCGTTTGCAATCGTACGTTCTAGCTGTTGCAAAACGTTTGTCGCAAACTCTGTCGTTGCATATTCGTCCAGCTCTACTGGAACGACTGCCATCGTTTGCCCGAATTTACGAATCGTTACTTGTTCGTTCACGCGCTGAGCCGTTAATAGCCGTACTACCATTGTTTTCACCATCGGATGGTTTGCATCATTCCATAAATAGGCTTGAATGGCCGACAAATACGCCCCGACAGATTCGTTTTCGAGCAGTTGAACGGCTTGCAGCTGGTCTTCTAAGCGCGGTGATTCGAGCAATTCACGAATCGGCTGGTCATCGACAGCACGAGGCAAACGGTGCTGCATCTTTTCGCTAAACTGAAGGAGCTGCAGCATATGATCACGAGTGGCTGGCGAAAAAAATCGGTGTGATAGCGCGTCTCGAATAACGCTTTCCATTTCTTCGTATTGTTGTAGCTGAAGCAAGATGGATACATACATTTGCAACAGTTGCACGTCGTTTTTTTTCTTTTCAAGCAATTGTTGACATCGCGCTTTCGCTTCTTGCCATTCGCCAATCTCCACTAGGCAAACAACAATGCACATTTCGAGTTCGGGATCGCTTTTTAGTTCGCTAGCTTCTAAAAAAAACGAAAGCGCGGTTTCGTATTGTTTTTCTTTTAACGCTTCCCATCCTTTTTCAAGCAATCGGGCATGTAAATGAGGAAAGTGGACAACGTTATTTTTTTTCATCGCATCAT
>NZ_JAILZV010000305.1 GCF_023512315.1 Anoxybacillus sp. | reverse complement strand
TCCCTTTACACAATCTCCTTCATTTTCCTTCAAAAGGAAGCCCGTGATTACTTTTCATAGATTTTTTGACGCTACCTCATTCTTCACCAACGAGCGCACTTCCTATCCGAATGAACGTAGCTCCTTCTTCAACCGCAATGGCATAATCGTTGGACATCCCCATTGACAATTCCGTGCACGGTGCATTCGCCATATGTAGTGCTTGTACACGTTGTTGCAGTTGCTTCAGCTCGCGAAAGCAGCGGCGAAGCAACTGTTCATCGTCTGTATACGGCGCCATTGTCATTAGCCCAACTACTTCAATTTTCGTAAAGTTGCGTAACTGTTCGATAAACGGAATGACATCTTTACTGGAAAGCCCGTGCTTCGTTTCTTCGCCAGATACGTTTACTTGGACAAAACATTTGATCGGTTTTGTTGCCCTCTTTTCAATTTCTTGCGCCAACGACAGACGATCGAGCGAATGAAGATAGTCGATTCGATCGATGACGTTTTTCACTTTGCGTGACTGCAACGTTCCGATAAAATGCCATGTCGCCTCTTTCCCGATTGCTTCATATTTTTGCAATAACCCATCGTCGCGGTTTTCCCCTAAGTCGAGAACACCTGCAGCCACTGCTTCTTTTGCCCGTTCGATACTTACATATTTTGTTACAGCAATAATACGTACGTTGTTGCCACGGCCAACGCGGCGACAAGCTTCATCAATATTGCGACGAATAATAGCTAAACGTTCATGAACGGACATCTTCTTCCTCCTTTCTCCCGATAAATGCCATCATTCTTCCCGTTCGCCCATTGTCGCGACGATGCGAGAAAAATACATCGGTTTCGCAACTCGTGCAATAGTTCGATACTTCAATACGTTGTACCCCTTCTTTTATAAGTAATAGCCGATTCAACTCTTTCAAATCAAGGGCGTATTGTCCTGCACTTACTTCGGCAAATGGTAATGCCTCGCTCGTGCCGAGCACGTTTCGCACAGCATCGACTACCCGGTCATCGACCACATAGCAACAAGAACCGATTGCCGGGCCAATCGCAACCATTATTTCTTCCGGCATAATCCCTTCGTCGCGAAAACACTGAACCATGTTGCCGGCAATATTTTTCACCGTCCCCTTCCAGCCGGCATGCGCAAGACCGATCATGCCGTGCATTGGCGCGAAAAAATAAAGCGGCACACAATCAGCGAAACATAACGTTAGCAATATCCCTGCTTCATCGGTGTATAAACCGTCTGTATCCGCAATCGCTGTTTCTAAACGCACGCTCCCTTTTCCAGCATGGCGTGCAGTTACTTTTTCGATGCGAGAGCCGTGCGTTTGTTCGCAGCATACCCATTGTTCTAGCGGAATCGCTACAAGCTCTGCTAACTTTCGCCGATTTTGCCCGACCACCTTCTCTTCGTCTCCCACGTGCAATCCAAGGTTAAACGAAGAAAATGGCGCTTGGCTAAAGCCGCCTTGTTTCGTTGTAAAACCAGCGATGACGTTTGGCCAACGGAGCATAAGCAGCGATTCATCCACTGGGTAAAAAATGTCCGACATGTTCGTCATCCTCTTTGTAGATTTTTATCACTTTTTTTCCTATTTTATCACAGTTTGCTGATAGATGAT
>NZ_JAILZV010000304.1 GCF_023512315.1 Anoxybacillus sp. | reverse complement strand
AGGCATGCACATTCGTAATGATGAGTGGAACGAGAACAAAATGAGACAAAAACGATAAGGGAGAGGAAAAAGGATGAAGCCGATTTTGCAGTTGCAGCATGTCAGGAAAGACATCGGCAAAAAGACAATCATTCACGATTTATCGCTCGATGTGTTTGCCGGGGAGGTGTTCGGGCTGCTTGGGCCGAACGGTGCAGGAAAAACGACGACGATTCGTATGATCGTCGGCTTGATGGGAATTACAAGCGGCGAAGTGCTCGTCAATGGTGTGAGCGTCACGCGCGATTTTGAAAAAGCGATCCAGCATGTCGGCGCGATCGTGGAAAACCCAGAAATGTACAAGTTTTTAACAGGCTACCAAAACTTAGTCCATTATGCCCGTATGACAAAAGGGGTGACGAAAGAACGAATAGAGGAAGTCGTTCGGCTCGTCGGATTAGAACACCGCATCCGCGATAAAGTGAAGACGTACTCGCTTGGGATGCGGCAGCGGCTTGGGTTGGCGCAGGCGCTGCTTCATCGCCCGTCTGTTCTTATTTTAGATGAACCAACAAACGGACTGGACCCGGCCGGCATTCGGGAAATTCGCGATTACTTGCGCAAGCTAGCAAGGGAGGAAAGATTGGCAGTCGTCGTATCGAGCCATCTTCTGTCGGAAATGGAGATGATGTGCGACCGTTTTGCGATCATTCAGCATGGCAAGCTTGTGACGATCGAATCGGTACAAGAGCTGTCGCAACAAACGGAGAAGGTGCTATTTATCGTCGAGCCGAGGGAGAAGGCGGCGCAAATGGTGAAAGCGCACGATCCGCATCTCGATGTTCGCCTTGTCGAACAAGGCTTGGAAGTGACGCTCGATTATAAAAATATTCCTCGGCTAAATGCTATGCTTGTCGCGGAAGGAATCAACGTATACGGCATTCATGTGCTCGCGAAATCGCTGGAAGAAAGATTTCTAGAAATGACGGGAGGAAACGAAATTGTCTAATCTTTTTTCGCTCATTCAAAATGAAAATATGAAAATTTACCGCCGTTTTGGCACATGGGTAATGATTGGACTGTTAGTGCTCGCATCGGTAGCAGGTGCGATTATAATAAAAGCGACGCATAAGGAAACGAATGACTGGAAGGCGGAGGTGGCAGCTGACAGCAACAACATAAAAGAAGTTTTAAAGGACAACAACATACCAAAAATACAAAAAGACCATCTTCAAAAGCAGTTAGCCATTAATGAGTACCGGTTGAAGCACGATATGAAGCCGATGGAGTCGAATACGTTTTGGGGATATTTGATTAATTCCGCCGACATCATTTCGCTTGTGACGTTGTTTACTATTATTGTCGCTGCTGGCAGCGTGGCGAGCGAGTTTTCGTGGGGAACGATTAAAATGTTGCTCATCCGGCCGGCGAGTCGGGCGAAAATTTTATTTTCCAAATATATTGCAGCTTTGTTGTTTGCTGTTTCCATCCTTGTTTTATTGTTTGCAGTTTCGGCGGTCAGCGGTGCCCTTCTTTTCGGCGTCGAGACGATTCGGGAACCGTACTTGGCGTATCAAAACGGAGCGGTCGTGGAGACAAGCATGCTGGCGCATGTGCTGCAAGTATACGCGCTCAACTGCGCTGACTTAGTGATGCTTGCGACGTTTGC
>NZ_JAILZV010000303.1 GCF_023512315.1 Anoxybacillus sp. | reverse complement strand
GTATCCATTCAGCCAAATACTAGCGAGATTTTCAGAATCCAGCACCAATAGGGCATTTCCAGTATCGAAAATGCCCTAGGAGGAGTGGAGAATCGTTTGGAGAGACTCCCCACTTAGAAGTTTTTGCAACGATTCCCAAACCGGCTTTCCGTGTTTTTGCAGGGTAGAAATGACGCTGCGAATGGTGCAGAAAGCCTCGGCATCGTCTTCCTGACGAAACGTTCCAGAAATTTTTTGTTTGACTTTCACCATCCGCAAATCGCGCTCGGCTTGGTTGTTGTCAAACGGCACTTCTTTCTTTCTCAAGAAGAGAAGCGCTTCTTGCTTGCGCTTTTCTAGACGCTGGATGAAATTTTGCGCGTTGCGGACGCCTTCATGATTGCCTTGTCGGCAACGTTCATCAAGTTCTCGGCGACCATTCGCTAGAAGCTCGTCGTACACGGCTTCCCAATACTGGACTTCCTCTTCCGGTAGAGCCCCGCCCGCGTTCTCCACCGCCTGTTTCATCTCCAACAGCGCTTTGGTCATCTCTTTCGACCATGAATGGCCGTACAGTTCGGTATATGCCCGAAGCTCCCGGAGATGATGGGCATGGCAAAGCGCATGGCTCGCCTCTCTGTACATCGGGTACACCGAATACGCATCATGCACCATCGTTCCTTTGTACCGTGGCAAGATCCCGATGTCGTCCGTCGCTTGCTTGCCACGAGAACGATGCAGTCCGTATCGGGTGGCCTTGGCAGTGGAAGCTACGTGCACCCATTGGTTCTTTCCGTTCACACGCATGCTCGTTTCATCGACGTGCAGCGTGTCGGAGTTTAGCAACGCGGTTTCGATCTCTTCCAGCGCTGCTTCTAACACAGGTTGCCACCGTCTCGTCATGTTCACGACCGTGCCTGCACTCATCGAATGGTCCACTAGCGCTTTGACCATCTCTGTAACACGCTCGCACGGGATCAACTGTGCATGGTTCCAGTATAAAACAAGGGAAGTGATGGCGGGTCCGTACTGGACATGATTCGTGACATAAAAAGGGAACTCCGCCTGCTGGACAAGATGACATTCCGGACAACCCTTCACTTCCCGTTCGTGTTGAGTCACTTCCATTCGAACCATTGGGAGGTCGAACACTTGGCGAATGTCTACTTGAAGCGGAGCGACATGTTCTAAAGAGTGACCACATCCTTTGCATTCGGTCACGCGGTGAAGGACTCGGTGGTCAGGATTCGGTACTTGGCGGAGCGTCGTTCCTCGGTGCCCCGGCTGCCCGCCCGGCTGTTTCCCCGACGGTTGGCGAGAAGGAGATTTCGCCACAAACCGATCAGAGGACGGCGGTAAATGGCTATTGGTACTGTTTTTTTTCGTACGGGCTTCTAATTCTGCAATACGTGCTTTCAATTTTTGATTTTCTTGACGTAGTTGCTCGTTTTCTTGTCTTAACTGTTCGTTTTCTTTGATGAGTTTTTCAATGGTTTGCGCTTGACGCTCGATTTTTGCGACCATGCTTTCGAGTGTAAAGACCGCTTGTTGGAAATCAAAAACAACGTTTGCCATCATGTTCACCTCCCTTGTCTTGGATGGTACTAGTATAGACAAGGGGAGCGAGAATAAACCAGAGTTCGTAAACTTTTTCTATGTAACGGTTGAATAGTTAC
>NZ_JAILZV010000302.1 GCF_023512315.1 Anoxybacillus sp. | reverse complement strand
TTGCCTCGCTTTTCGAACGTTTCGTATGAACAATACGTTGCGTTGCGGCAAAATAGTGACGAGCGATTAGAATATATGGACGGTATTGTTTATAGGACACCTTCGCCAAGCATTCAACATCAGCTCGTTTCAAGCAATCTTCATACCCAGTTTGGGATATATTTTAAAGGAAAACAATGCAAAGTGTTTGCGGCTCCGACCGATATTGAGTTAGTGAACGAAAAATTTCTAGAACGAAAAGTTGTCATTCCTGATTTAAGCGTTATTTGTGAGGAAAAAGGATTTACGGAAACGAAATATGTCGGTGTGCCGACGTTGATTGTCGAAATATTAAGCCCGTCGAACCAAGCCCATGATTTAGTCACAAAGTTTAACTTATACATGGCACATGGTGTAAAAGAATATTGGATTGTCAATCCGATGAAACAAGCTATCACTGTCTATGTACTAAATGAAGAAGGGCTTTATGAACAAGCGGATATTAAGGTTAGTACAGGAACGGTTCAATCTGTCTGTTTTACTGGCCTGTGCGTTGATTTGCAAGAAATATTCCATTAATGGCGAAAAGCAACCGTGCGTGCGGTTGCTTTTTGCGCTTAGTATAGGACTACGGTAAGAAGTGTTGTTGCGTGGCTAGATTATTTCGCTTTTAATGCACGAATCTCATTTTCTTGTTCAAGCGAGCGAAATGCGAGTGATTGGAGAACGAGCTCTTGCCGCGCTTGGCTGGCGATAACATCGTCTAGTTTTCGTAGCGCTTCAGCGAGGGTTTGTTTTATTGCTGGGATTTCATTGATGGTTTCTAACGTTTCCATCACCGCTTGTTTAATAAACGGAATATCTGCCACATCATCCTTCGTCGCCATCCGTTGTTCGATGCTGGCGATATCATCTTTCGTCGCCATCCGCTGTTCGATGCTGGCGATATCGTTTTTCGTCGCCATCGTTTGTTCGATCTGGCTGATACGTTTGTCCATGGCGGCAATATCATCTTTCGTCGCCATTGTCTGCTCAATATGACTGACGCGACTTTCTAATGCTCGAATATCATCTTTCAACGCAGCCACATCGTCTTTCGTTGCCATATTCGCCCGCAAAAAAGCCAGCTCATCAAAAATACGTTGTAACAACTGCTCCATCATCTTCACCTCCTTTTTTCCGTTTCTATTATATCATTATTCGACAAAAAAAGAGAGATTGGACAAGAACATACGACAAAAAATTTCTGAATTTTTTTTAGTACAACTTTTGGTGAAGAGTGGGAGTAAGCGATATTGAAGAAAATGAGCAATTTGTAAAGACGAACAAAAACCCGCCTACTTAGACGGGTTTTTTCATTCTCACCACCATCTCCTCATCCGGCGTGACGTAGATCGTTTGCTGGTTTTCATAGATGACAAAACCAGGTTTGGCACCGCTCGGTTTTTTAACGTAGCGGACGCGCGTGTAGTCGACCGGAACGGAGCTGGAGTGGCGCGCTTTGCTAAAGTAAGCGGCTAAATGGGCAGCTTCGATGATCGTTTGTTCCGATGGCTGTTTACTTTTAATGACGACATGAGAGCCAGGGATGTCTTTCGTATGAAGCCAAATGTCATCTTTGCTTGCGAATTTGTTTGTTAAATAGTCGTTTTGTTTATTGTTTTTGCCGACGAAAATTTCCGTGCCGTCGCTTGA
>NZ_JAILZV010000301.1 GCF_023512315.1 Anoxybacillus sp. | reverse complement strand
GACACCCCTGCATCATACCAAGAGGGCTTTTTTCTTTCAAGTCCCCCAAAACCTTTCTAACAGGAATGCTCCTTTTATATATTAAGGTTTTTATAAACATAAATTCTATTAATCTGGTAAAAATCCTTTGTAGAAAAACTACTTTTATTGTCGAAACTTGATAAGAATATAATGAAGTGAGTTGTAAAATCACCATTTAACTTGGAGAACTCTAACTTTAATGTCTCATCAAAAATATGCGCGTATCTGCTCGTCATTTCTGG
This sequence comes from Anoxybacillus sp., assembly GCF_023512315.1. Lineage (GTDB taxonomy): Bacteria > Bacillota > Bacilli > Bacillales > Anoxybacillaceae > Anoxybacteroides. Next base: position 1,425 of record NZ_JAILZV010000301.1, on the reverse strand, counting down.
ACTTTCATGTCCCAAAAACTTCTGTACAATATGCTGAGGAACACCGTTATTGATCATTCTAGTACCAACGGTATGACGAAATGAGTAAAAGTTTTTTTGAACTTCACATCTATATATGTAAATTATCATTTTGTCCCCGAATAAAACGCCTTCTTTTTTGCAAATTCCTTCGGGATACCCTTCTCCCCTTTTCTGAAATAGTACGCTAAATTTTTAGTGAATTGTTTCGGAGGGGGAGGACGAGATCGTGATCCAGTTGTATGACTTCGGGGTTGATGTGCAAACCTATGCGAATCGAGGAAAACAAAATGCGTTTCCGTCCATCCATCGTTGTCCACATTGTCAGGCGAAACGCAATCTTTATCGTCATGGCTATTACGAACGAAATGCATTGGTGGGGCAAGATGCCTATCGGATTTGGATTGCTCGTGATCGGTGCGTGATATGCCAAAAGACGGTGACCGTGCTTCCCACGTTCCTCTTGCCGTACTTCCAATACACGATTGGGACGATCATCCACTGGCTCAAGGAACGCCTCTCCTCTCTCTTAGGCAAGGGGAAGCGTTCGTCCGAGTTTTTTCCTCTCCGACAAGGGATGGCTGGTTATATGCGCCGGTTCCTTGCTCATTTACCGTGGCTTCGTTGGTTTTTTCAAACCAAAGGAAAACGAATCACGAGGGTATCCAATGAACCACTCGTTCAAGCCCAAGAGTGGATACAACACCTAGAGGGGGCTGGGTTGGAGAAACTCGTCGAAGCGATGTGGAAGGAACAATCGACTCATTTTTTAGCAAATATATAAGTTGCAATAAAGAATTTCCGATTTTTCGCTTCGGTTTCCATCTAAATACAAGCTTATATGATATAACGTGGCGAGTGATCAGCTGGATGTAAAACAAAATTTCAACTTATATAGATTCGATTCCTAATTTGTTTCTTTTTGGTTCTATTTCCAAAAACAATCGATTCCACAAACCTTTTGCGTCGACGAGGGGAAAGGGATTTGGTAGGATGGAGGCAGGACGAACCGATTGGTTCTTCCGCAACATTGGAGAAGGAGGAAACCTTGATGGATGAATCGATGAGACAAGAAATCGCCCTATTTCGGTATGGGTTGATCGCACCGTTAGTGAATGGACAGGTCGATCCGAAATCGTACGTGAAGGAGGTGTCGACGCGCATGCATGTCGTTCCACACTATGGGGAAAAACGAATCGCAGCGAAAACGATCCTAGATTGGTGCACGCAGTATAAAAAAGGCGGATTTGAAGCACTGAAACCGAAACGTCGAGCGGATCGTGGCCATTCTCGGAGACTCACGATGGAAGACGAGGAACATATTTTGGCTTTACGAAAAAAATATCCCCATGCGCCGGTGACGGTGTTTTACCAACACCTCATCGAGCAGGGGGAAATAGAAAAACA
>NZ_JAILZV010000300.1 GCF_023512315.1 Anoxybacillus sp. | reverse complement strand
AAAGCGTTTCGTAGTTTTAACTTCGGATACGGAAGTACGATTGCTTTTGCTTTGTTGCTACTTTGTATGATTGCTACATGGATGATTAGAAAATTTACCCATTCAGACGAGGAAATACAGTATTAAGGGGGAGAACGATGAAACAGATAGGTAGAGGTATTTTTTACGGAATATTAATCATTTTAGCAGCATTGCAGCTTCTTCCACTCGTCTGGCTACTGTTCTTTTCACTGAAAAACAATCAAGAAGTGTTCAACACCCCTTTATTTTCCTTGCCGTCTCCACCGCGTTGGGAAAACTACGTAAAAGTATGGGTGGAAGGGGATATTGGCCGCTATTTTTTTAATAGTGTATGGATTACCACCGTGTCTGTCCTATTCACTGTATTACTAGCGAGCTTTGCAACGTTTGCGATTACTCGAATGAACTGGAAACTAAAGCATATTGTGCTTGGATTATTTATGGTTGGTCTGATGATTCCTGTTCATTCTACGTTGATTCCGTTATTTAGCTTTTTTATGAAAGTAAAACTCATCGATCACCCGCTATCGATTATTTTGACGAATATCGGGTTCAACTTGCCGATTACCATTATGGTTTTGCTTGGTTTCTACCAGTCGTTACCACGTGAACTGGAAGAATCCGCTGTGATGGATGGCTGTTCGGTGCATCGCATGTTTTTCCGCATTATTTTGCCGATGACGACACCAGTCATGGTAACGACAACGATTATTAATATGATTTATAACTGGAACGAGTTTGTATTTGTGAATACATTTATTAGCTCAGATGAATTTAAAACATTGACAGTCGGAATTCAAAATTTCATCGGTCAATATACGACCGATTGGGGCGCGATTGGTGCAACGTTAATGATAAGCGTCTTGCCGATTTTGCTTGTCTTCTTTTTCCTCAGCGACAAAATTGTCGAAGGAATCACCGCTGGGGCAATTAAAGGATAAAACAAATATGGGGAGAGGAGCATGGCCATGCCGAAAAATACGTTTTTTAACGCCCATCATTCACCTGTTGGCTCATTTGCAAGCTTTACGTTAGGATTTCCGGGAAAAAGCGGAGGGTTGGATCTCGAGTTAGCACGCCCACCGCGGCAAAATGTGTTCATTGGCGTGGAATCGCCAGATCAGCCCGGACTGTATCATGTGTTGCCTTTTTTAGAGGCGGGGGAAGACGAAAGCAAAAGATACGATATTGAAAACCCGGATCCAAACCGACAAAAGCCGAACATCTTAATTCCGTTTGCAAAAGATGCGATTGAACGTGAATTTCGCGTTGCAACGGATACATGGAAAGCCGGAGATTTAACGTTTACCATTTATTCTCCAGTTAAATCGATACCAAATCCCGAAACAGCAGATGATAAGGAACTAAAGTTGGCGTTAGTTCCAGCGGTTATCGTCGAGATGACGATCGACAATACAAAAGGAACAAAGGAAAGACGGGCGTTTTTCGGATTCGAAGGGACGGACCCGTACACATCGATGAGAAGAATCGATGATACGTGCCAAAAGCTGCGCGGAGTTGGTCAAGGGCGAATTATTGGTATCGTTTCCAAAGATGAGGATGTACGTTCAGCGTTACATTTTAGTATGGAAGATATTTTAACAACGCCGCTCGAAGAAAACTGGACGTTCGGTCTTGGAAAAGTCGGAGCGCTCATAATGGATATCCCAGCAGG
>NZ_JAILZV010000299.1 GCF_023512315.1 Anoxybacillus sp. | reverse complement strand
GCGCTATATAAATCACGTTGTATTTTACATCCATTTGTTTCATGCCATCGTTGCGAAAGTGTTTTCTTGTTGTACTCGTTGTTTTGATGGTCGTATTGACTTGCTTTTACGCTGAATGTATCAATATAATTAAGTTGCAAATCTTCATATTGTAGTTTTTGATTTAATATGGTCAAAAACAAACTTGGCGCGCGATTTGCGATGCTTTTTCCAAACCGCTTTTTCTTTTTGTATTTTCCGTTGGCATCGACTTTTGTTTCTTTGGCTCTTTTTTGAAGTGCTTTAAAGTTCATTGTTTCTACTTTGAAACAATCACCGAGAGTAATCATCCAATTTGCCAGCTGATGATGGTCTTGTTTTCTTTTGTCTGCCATCTTTCGTTGTAGCTCGGCTAATTCATTGCGTGTTTTTATATAGTTCTTGCTCCATATCCATTTTTCTTTATTATCCTTTTTGATGGTGCCATCTTTATTATATTTATGAGGGTTGTTGGCTCGTCTTTGGCGGTCTAGTTTACGAAGAAGCACTCGTTTCCGCTTTTCGAGGTTTTCTACGCTTGGCGCAAGAACAAGTAGTTTGACATCTGTTTGAGAGCAAACGGCGATTGTTTGTGTACCAATGTCAATGCCAACATCACCTTGACCTAGTGGATGTTTTATTTCTCCTGTTTCTTTATTAAATTTTTTAGGAGGGGTACCTTCGAGAATAAGCTGAATATCATATTTTATTTTCCCTCGGATTCGTTTGCGGACAATACGGCAATACTTTATTCGGTCTTGCAAAGCGATATGGGCATATATATCATTTTCACGAACAATAACAGGAATAGACAATCCGTTCCATAAAAGCTGATTGTCCTTGAAGCGAATCCCTGTTTCGTTTGTTTTGCTTTCTACGGAATCCATGTCGTTTTGTTTTTTAAAGTATACTTGCTTGGCGTTTCCGAGTACTACTTTTTCAAAAGCCAACCACGCGCGTGTCGCAATTTTTTGCGCTGTATGGGAATCGATGTGTTTTTTAAAAGGGTATCGCATTGGCTTGATAAAATCGTGCATGGCGTATTCAGTAACACCATAAGAACGATACAGTTCATTTAATCTTTCGTTTTTTTCTTTTGATGCTGATTGTTGAATGACTTGCTGGTATTCTTTATTGTGCTGTAATTTTTTATATCGTTTGAGACACTCACGCAAACAAGCATTATACAACTTTCTTGCGATTTCGAATCGCTTTTCAAGTATATGTTCTTGCCATATCTCTGTTTTTAGTTTCAATGTCAGTACGTAGCTTTTTGTTTTTGATTTTGCCAATGCGATACACCTCCTTTTACACGTTTTTTTGATTTTCCATATATTGCTTTACGGCGTCTTCGGAAATATCACCAACGGTGCAACAAAAATAACTTCTCGTCCATAACGACGGCAATCGGCTTTTCAATGAAGGATATTTTTCTCTTAATATTCGACTGCTTGTTCCTTTAAACGCTTGAATAATTTTATGCAAATGTTGCCTAGGGTCAAAAGAAATAAATAAATGTACATGGTCTGGCATAACTTCTAATGCTTTTATTTCTACATCATGTTCTTGGGCAACTTGATAGAAAATTTCTTTTAAATCTCGCTCAATATCTCCAATCAACACTTTTCTACGATATTTTGGACAGAATACAACATGGTATTGATTGAGATACACAATTCCTTTTTTAT
>NZ_JAILZV010000030.1 GCF_023512315.1 Anoxybacillus sp. | reverse complement strand
ATTCGCACGTCTGAACGAGCAGACATCGGTAAAAAAGAAATGGATGTATTAATTGCTTCGATCGAACAAATTAAACAAGCATTTGAAACGGTGACAAACCATGTTCGGACATTAACGACATCTGTACAAAAAATTAGTGGAATTACGGAAATGATTTCAACAATTTCAGATCAGACAAACTTATTAGCCTTGAACGCTGCAATTGAAGCGGCACGCGCTGGGGAGGCTGGAAAAGGGTTTGCTGTTGTGGCTGATGAGGTGCGCAAATTAGCTGAACAGTCTAAATCATTTACAGAGGACATTGTTCATCTCATTACATCCATTAGTAAAAATACGGAAGACGTCATTCATACATCGGAAGAAGTGGAACACTTTATTAAAGATCAAGCAAATGCCGTCGAAAAAACGGTCCGTTCGTTTGCTGATATTTTAACATCCATTAGTCATATCGCACCTTTACTTGTTTCGACTGAACAAGCGATGGATGAAATTGTGAAAGAAAAAGATAAAGTGATTGCTCGTATTGAACAAATTAGTGCAGTGGCTGAAGAAAACTCAGCAGCGACAGAAGAAGTAACTGCCTCATCAGAGGAATTAACCGCATCAGCCCAAGAAGTGGCCGCAACCGCTCAACGGTTGTATGACATTGCAGAGAAGATGAAAGAAACGACCAATCGATTTACCGTGTAAAGCGACAGAAAATCTGTCGCTTTAAAAAATATTGTAAACGTTATCAAAACGAATTATAGTAAAATTAGGTGAAGACAATGGCACAAAAAAAATGGACAATAAGTCTTATTGTACTGCTCGTTTTATTTTTATATGTTTTTTTTCACTTTATCACCGTCACCAAGCAGCTTGAAAAAACAGTAGCCAAGTTGCAACATGAACAAAAAGCAGCGTCGCATCTCCCACATATTATTTTAATATCTCAAGAGTTTGATAATCCGTATTGGCGGAAAATTGAACAAGGCGCAAGGGAAGCAGGAAAGCAGAATAACGTCAATATTGAATACATTGGCCCTCTTCGAACAAGCATTGATGAACAAGTAAAATTGCTAGAAAAAGCGATTGCCTCTCGGGTGGATGGCATCATTGTTCAAAATTTAAAAGACGAAGCATTTACACCGCTGATTGACAAAGCTATTTCGCGAAATATCCCTGTGATTACAATTGATGCTGACGCTCCGAAAAGTCGACGCATCGCTTATGTTGGAACAAATAATTTTGAAGCAGGACAGCTGCTTGGAAAGGCAGTTGTTTCTCGCGTAGAAGGAGAGCGAGCGATTGGAGTAATCATTGGAACCGATACGTCAGAAAACCAACGCCTACGTTTGCAAGGGTTTTTATCTGTTATTGCTGAGCATCCGCGCTTACAAGTTGTTTCCGTCACATCATCGAACATTTCTCGCATTCAAGCCTCGATTCAAGCGGAACAAATGTTGCGCAAACATCCGAATATTTCTGTTATGGTCGGCACGAGTGCGCTCGATGCGATCGGTATTCGAATGGCGGTAAAAAACTTACATCGTGAAAACATTCAAATTTTCGGTTTTGACGATGTGGAAGAAACAATGGAAGCGATCAAAGAAGGGGACATTGTGGCTACGGTCGTCCAAAAACCTTACGATATGGGATATTCAGCAGTCAAATTAATGGTTGACCATCTTTCTGGCAAACAAATTGATAAAGAACATTTTACAGCGATTGAAGTCATTGATCGTCAAAACGTTCAGCAGGGGAGAAACAAATGAAAATCCGAACGAAATTGTTTGTTTTTATTCCACTTCTCGTTCTTTTATTGAATTGCATTGCGTTTTTTATTTTTCAAAGCGGAAAAAAAGTACAAGAAAGCTATGATGTCATGATGCAGCGCATTTTTTTATACAAACAGCTATCGATGGAAACACAAGAAAATTTACGGTTTTTAAACAACTACTTAATTCATCAAGACGAAGCGAGCTACCGGTTGTTAATAGAACATCAAAAGGAACTCGAACGGTTGCAATCGCTGCTTCTTCGGCATCATTTAGAGGGAAGCGATGCGTTGACAATTGAAAACTATAAAAATATGATTCATGAATTTCTTGAATTAGAGCGATCCGTCGTCCGTAAACTGAACAATCGCCAATTTGCCGACTACGCCGATTCGTATAACGAGATCGAAAAAATTTCTAGCTTTATTCGCGAGGATAGCCAAACGCTTGTCGATTTAGAACTGAGCGCTTACCAGCCGGTATATAAACAAATGCTTGTCAATGTCGGACGGATGAATGAGCTTGGTGGGACGTTGTTTGTGTTAACGACAGTGTTAAGCATTGTTTTTGCTATTTGGCTGTCACGTACAATTGTTATCCCAATCCGCCGGCTCGTCGAGGCGGCGAAAAAAATATCCGCGGGCGATTTAGAAACGTACATTCCTCAACTAGACGGAAACGACGAGATTGGATTGCTCGGCCGAACGTTCCAGCAAATGATGGAAAACTTGCGCCAATTAATCGCAAAAAACATGGAAATGTTAGAAAAAGAAAAATTGGTGAGCGAACTAGAATTAAAAGCGCTTCAAAGCCAAATTAATCCTCACTTTTTATTTAATACGCTAAACGTCATTTCGAAGCTTGCGTATATTGAAGGGGCGGAACGAACGAGCGAATTGACTATTTCAACGTCGAATTTACTGCGCTACAATTTGCGCAAACTCGATGAGCCTGTAACATTGCGTGAGGAAGTCGAACATGCGAAGGAATATTTTTCGATTCAAAAAGCGCGCTTTCGCGACCGCGTGATGTTTCAGCTCGACATTGACGAAACGTGCCTTGACCAAGTCATTCCTTGTTTAACGCTCCAGCCGCTATTGGAAAATGCGTTTGTGCACGGAATTGAAGGAATGGAAGAAGGAGCGATCATTCAATTGTCCATTCGTCCGCGCAAAAACTATATTCGCATTACGATCGCGGATAACGGTGTCGGCATGGAGGAAGACATTCGCCGCGCTATTTTACAATCATCGTCCTATCCATTTTCCAAAAAAGGACATTCGACAGGACTTGGGATGTCGAACGTCTTACGGCGGTTGCAGCTGTTTTATGGGATCGAAAAACTCGTGAAAATTTACAGCACACCAAATAAAGGCACAACGATTGTCTTGACATTGCCGAAAAAGAGAGGGGGAGAAGCGAATGTATAAGTTGCTTATTGCCGATGATGAACCGCTCGAACGAGAAGGATTAGAACTGATGATTCAACGAATGCTTCCTGAGCAGTTTCGCATTTTTCATGCCGAAAATGGGCGCAGCGCCATCCAGCAAGTCGAGCAACAACGTCCAGATATCGTCTTTATGGACATTAAAATGCCTGGTATTCACGGACTAGAGGCAATTGCAGAAATAAGAAAAACGTATCCATCGATGAAAATCGTCATTTTAACAGCATACGACTATTTTACGTATGCCAAAGAAGCGATTTCATTAGGTGTTAACGAATATTTATTGAAACCGGTGAAAAAAGAGCAAATTGTTGCAGTCCTTCACAAATTGGTCGCTGAGATTGCAGAAGAAAAAAAGATGCGCGAAGCCGAACTTGAAACGAAAGAAAAACTAGCCCAGCTTTATACGTTAAACGAAACGACGTTTACGTTGTTTTTAATGGAGCGAATTGATGATTTCGCTGGAAAGCAAGCTCCTATCGAACTGAATAGAGGGTTTGCGCTTACGGTGCAGCTAGAAACGTTGCCAAAAGAGAAGCGGGTGCTAGAACAAATGAAGGACTACGCCAAAAGCAGCGGGGAATGTTTATGTAGCCCGCTTGTCGGTCACCATTTTGCGCTTTTTTTCCAAACGGCGGATGAACTAGAGGAAAAAACGATTCCATTTGCCCAGCGCTTATTAAAACAATTAGAAAAACTTGGGCAAATACCGCTGAAAATGGGGATTGGCACGATTCAAAGCGGCGTTGATGGATTGAAGCAATCGTATAAAGAAGCAGCATTAGCGCTTTACTATTTACCATCGTTTAGCCGTGTACAGCACATTCATGACGTTCCGTTAACGGAAAACGTGGAACCAATTAACCCGCTGGCGATTGAAACACACCAGTCGATGATTGAGCAAGTCGAAGTGTTTTTACACGAAAACTACCATCGCGATCTTTCGCTAGAAGAAGTCGCAGAATCCGTCCATTTAACGCCGCATTACTTTAGCAAACTATTTAAAAAGCAAACAGGGCAAACGTTTATTGACTATGTGACGAAATTGCGCATCGAAAAGGCGAAAGAACTGCTTCGCGACGAACGGCTAAATATAAAAGAAGTTTGCTATGACGTCGGCTATAAAGACCCGAACTACTTTAGCCGCGTGTTTAAAAAATGGACAAATCTCACCCCGAAAGAATACCGGCAACAATATAGCAAGGATAACTAGCACTTTTTTGTTCTAGCACAAAAAAGTGCTAGTTATTTTTATTTTCTGAAAAGAAAGCGCTTTATTTGTGCGATAGTGTGACAAAGAAGTGAAGAAGATGAAAAGAAAGCGGTTTCTTTTTCCGTGGTATGCTTAACTTGTCAATACGAGAACTTATTGAAGGGGGAATATGTAGTGAAGTGGTGGAGAAATGCAGCAAAAGGAACGGCAACGTTTGTGTTAGCATCTGCTTTAACAGCGTGCGGTGTAGTTTCTTCTGGAAACGACACAGCGAAGGAAAAAACAGAGAAAAAAGATGACAAAATCGTCATCGGCTTATCAATGGACACATTAAAAGAAGAACGTTGGCAACGTGACAAAGAAATGTTCGAAGCAAAAGCAAAAGAACTTGGCGCAGAAGTGAAAACGCTTGCGGCGAACGGCGATGATGCAACGCAGCTAAGCCAAGCAGAACAGCTGATTTCAGAAGGAGTTGATGTGTTAGTAGTTATTCCACATAACGCGGAAGCATCTGCTCCAATTGTAGATAAAGCGCATAAAGAAGGGATCCCTGTTATTTCGTACGACCGTTTAATTAAAAATGCAGATGTTGATTACTACGTATCGTTCGATAACGTACGCGTCGGGGAAATGCAAGCAAAAGCAATCGTAGAAAAAGCACCGAAAGGCAACTACGTATACATTGGCGGTGCAGATACAGATAACAACGCTCACTTATTCCGCCAAGGAGCAATGAACGTATTAAAACCATTGGAAGAAAAAGGCGATATTAAAATCGTGTACGACCAATTCTCGAAAGATTGGAAACCAGAAGAAGCGTTGAAAAACATGGAAAACGCACTAACAGCAAATAACAACAACATTCAAGCAGTTGTTGCAGCGAATGACGGAACAGCGGGCGGCGTCGTTCAAGCATTGGCAGCACAAGGGTTAGCTGGAAAAGTGCCTGTTTCCGGTCAAGACGCAGATCTTGCCGCGCTGCAACGCATCGTGGAAGGCACACAAACAATGACCGTTTACAAACCGATTAAAGCGATTGCAACAAAAGCAGCAGAAATGGCTGTAGCACTTGCCAAAGGCGAAAAAATTCAAACAAGCCAAACGGTAGCTAACGGCAAAATCGATGTTCCTTCTGTATTGCTTGATCCGATCGCCGTAACGAAAGACAACATCTTAGATACGGTCATTAAAGACGGCTATCAAAAACTAGAAGACGTATATAAAAACGTGCCAAAAGACCAATGGCCAAAGCAATAACTAACGTGAGGGGCTGACGCATCGTCACCCCTCGTTTTCAAGATTGATACAACGGGAGTGAAACGAATGTATGCGTTAGAAATGATCGAAATCACAAAAGAATTTCCCGGTGTAAAAGCGCTTGACCGTGTCAGCTTCAAAGTAAAGAAAGGTGAAATTCACGCCCTTTGTGGCGAAAACGGTGCGGGCAAGTCGACGCTAATGAAAGTGTTGAGCGGACTTTATCCAGTCGGAACGTATTCCGGCGAAATTCGCATTGACGGACAACCGATGGAATTTCGCAACATTGTCGATGCCGAAAAAGCAGGTATCGCGATCATTCACCAAGAGCTTGCCCTCGTCAAGGAAATGACGGTCGGCGAAAACATTTTTCTCGGTCGCGAGCCGAAAAAATTCGGCGTTATTCAGTGGGACGAATTGTATTATGAAGCGGCAAAATGGCTGGAAAAAGTCGGCTTAAGCATTTCTCCACAAACGAAAATTCATTCGTTAGGAATCGGGCAACAACAGCTCGTCGAAATTGCCAAAGCGCTTTCGAAAGAAGCAAAAATTTTAATTTTAGATGAGCCGACAGCTGCGCTAACGGAAAGCGAAGTTGAAATTTTAATGGGCATTTTAGAGCAATTGCGCAAGCAAGGCGTTGCTTGCATTTATATTTCCCATAAAATGCCAGAAGTATTTCGTCTTGCGGATTCGATTACCGTTTTACGCGACGGCAAATCAATTGCCACATTGCCGCGCGCGGAAACGAACGAAGACCAAGTCGTCTCTTTGATGGTCGGACGCGAACTGACGGAGCGCTACCCATACGTCAAGCGGACGCCAAAAGAAGTGGTGTTAGAAGTAAAAAACTATTCCGTATGGCATAAAGATAAGCCGATGAAAGTAAACCAAAACATCCACTTAACCGTTCGAAAAGGAGAAATTGTCGGCATTGCTGGATTGATGGGCTCTGGTCGGACGGAATTGGCGATGAGTTTATTTGGCGCGTATGAAGGAAAAGCGGAAGGGGAAGTATGGATTGAAGGGGAACAAGTGCATATTCGTTCGGTGCAAGATGCAATTCGCGCCGGCATTGCGCTCGTTACCGAAGACCGGAAGCGGCTTGGACTAGTGCTTGGCATGGACGTCAAAAATAATACGACGCTTGCTAGTTTAGCAGCGATTAGCAAATGGAAAGTCATTAACCAAAACGAAGAATTAAAATGGAGCCAAAAATACGTCGATGAGCTGAAAACAAAAACCGCTTCATTAGAAACACCGGTTGGCACGTTATCCGGCGGCAACCAGCAAAAAGTTGTTTTGGCAAAATGGCTCATGGCGAAACCGAAAATTTTAATTTTAGACGAACCGACACGCGGTATTGACGTTGGAGCAAAATATGAAATTTACCATTTAATGAACAAGCTAGCGGAAGAAGGGGTCGCGATTATCATGATTTCGTCTGAACTTCCAGAAATATTAGGAATGAGCGACCGCATTTACGTCATGCGTGAAGGGAAGCTTGTAAAAGAATTGACACATGAAGAAGCGACACAAGAAAACATTATGATGGCGGCGACAGGAGGGAAATGACCATGGAAGCAAAAGCAGTCGTCCATGAACGTCAACGCAAACCGTTATTTGGTAAGATTGATATTCGCGCCTATACGATGATTGGCGCATTAGTAGCCATTTGGATTTTCTTCGGCTTTTTAAACGATACGTTTTTAAGCGCTCGTAACCTTTCGAACTTGTTTACGCAAATGTCGGTGACAGCGATTTTGGCAATCGGCATGGTGCTTGTTATCGTCGCTGGCCATATTGATTTGTCTGTCGGCTCGATCGTCGGTTTGACGGGCGGTGTTGCAGCGATTTTAAGCAACTGGATGGGGCTTCCAACAGGTGTTGTCATTATCGGGACATTAGTCGCTGGGATACTGCTCGGAATGTTGCAAGGATGGCTCGTTGCGTACCGCGCCATTCCAGCATTTATCGTCACGCTTGGCGGGATGATGATTTTCCGTGGAGTGCTGATGGGGATTACGAAATCAACGACTATCCCTATTTCGGATGCGAGTTTTATTGCGCTAGGAAGCGCATATTTCACGAGCGGTTTTGGGCTAGTATTAGCCATCGTAGCAATTGCCGCCGTTGTATGGATGACATGGAAAAAGCGGAAATCACGTCTGCAATACGGATTTACGGTTGCTCCGCTGTCGGTGGATATTGCAAAAGTAGCAGCAATTAGTACATTAATTGTCTTATTCGTCTTGACGATGAATAGCTATAAAGGGATTCCGTTCCCGATTATTTTCGTCATTGCGCTTGCGCTCATTTTCACATTCATCGCCACAAAAACAACGTTCGGTCGCCACGTGTATGCGATTGGTGGCAACTCCGAAGCAGCTCGGTTGTCAGGGATTAACATTCAACGCCATACGATGATGTTATTCGTCTTTACTGGCTTGCTCTCTGCAATCGCAGCGCTCGTATTAACTGCTCGCCTTTCGTCTGCGACGATTTCCGCTGGGCAAATGTATGAGCTCGATGCAATCGCAGCATGCGTCATTGGTGGTACGTCTTTAATGGGCGGTTCTGGTACGATTGTCGGCGCTATTATTGGGGCGATGGTCATGACATCGCTCGATAATGGTATGTCGCTACTAGGAATGGAAACATTTTGGCAATATATTGTCAAAGGAAGTATTTTAATTTTAGCAGTATGGATGGATATCGCAAGCCGGAAAAAACAAACTCATTAATTGCATAGCCCTCGTTCATCAAGATCATCCCCCCTTGATCGTTGATGGGCGGGGGTATTATATTTTTATCACAAAAATAGTATTTTTCATTTTGTTGCTTTTTTGATAAAATAAAAAGTAATCTTAATTTTCATAAAAAGACGATGGCAAGGAGGAAGAAAATGCAACTGTTTCAGCCGGGGTCGCTTTTATTAAACCGATTGAAATTCGGAAAAAAATTTATGCTCTTATTTACTGTTTTTATTTTTTCGCTCGCAACAATTGGTACGTTTTACATTCGCTCATTAGGGGAAAAGGCAGCGTTTGTTGAACATGAAAAGACAGGTTTAGTATATATGGGGGACTTTTTCGGCAGTTTGCAGGCGTTGCAACAACATCGAGAAGCGACGTTGCTTTACTTGTCTGGAGATACAGCGAGTGAACAAAAGGCGAAAAAAGCAGAACAACAATTAGAACAGCTCGTCAAGCACGTGCAAGCGATGCAACAACGAGATAATGACCCGTTTGCTATCCAAAAACAATGGAAAGATTTTTCAAACGCTTGGCAACAAATGAAAAGTGGCTGGAAAACGTACACGATGGACGAAACGGTGTCGCGACATAACATTATTATCAATAATTTAATAGAAATGATGATGACAGTAGCTGATCGCTCCAATTTAACACTCGATAGCAACATTGATAACAACTATTTATCACGCGTGATGGTTGAAAAAATTCCCGCGCTAACGGAACTGATTAGTTCCGCACAGGCGCTCGGTGTAAAAATGTCGTTTAGCACACAAATTTACGAGATGGATCAACAAAAAATGACGTATTTTTTAAATGCGATTGATAACTCGCTCAACTCACTCAACCACTCAGCGTCGCTCATGTTTATGAACGATAAGCCGTTGCAAAACAAATTTGATGAATATAAGAGTACAGCGATGACCGAAGTCATTAGCATGTCGGGAATGATGAACAAAGAGTTTTTAATGGTCGGACAAGTATCAGTGAAGCCAGCTGAACTATATGAACGGACGAACCGCGCTCATGAAAAGCTATACAATATGGAACAATTTATGATGAAATTGTTAGCGGAGCGAATTAACGATCGCTATGATTCGTTAAATACGAGCAAATGGCTGACGATTTCAATTATCGTGCTTGCGTCGGTAGTCATGGTGTATTTATTTGTGGCGTTTTATTTTTCTGTCCGCCACCATATTACGCTTATCGAAGCAAAGATGAAACAAGCGGCAACCGGCGATTTAACGGTACACATGAACGTTCAGACGAACGACGAGTTTGCCCAAATTGCCAAATCGTTTAACGAACTGATCGAATCGTTCCGTTCGATTATTTCCGTGAACCAGCAAATGACGGAAGAAGTATCGGCAGCGTCGGAAGAACTAACAGCGATCACAGAAGAAACAATGCAGGCGACTGGACAAGTAGCAACAACAATCGAAAACGTCGCCGTTGGCGCTGAGCAACAACTGAAACATGCTGAACAAAACACTGAATCGATTCAAGAGTTGCTTCATGATACCCACTATATTGCGGATCGCGCGAAACAAGTGGCGTCTTCTTCTGTCGCGATGACGAACGAAGCACAAAGCGGGAGCGATTCGGTGCAACAAATGATTCAGCAAATGGCGAATGTGAACGAACTCGTTTCGCAGTCGTCCCACCTTATTCAAACGCTTCATGAACGTTCGAATAATATCGGTCAAATGACGCAAATGATTACTGCGATTGCTGAACAGACGAATTTGTTGGCGTTAAACGCGGCAATTGAAGCGGCAAGAGCTGGCGAGCACGGACGCGGCTTTGCGGTCGTTGCGGATGAAGTGCGGAAACTCGCAGAACAATCATCGCAATCTGCGAAACAAATTCATCAGCTGTTGAGCGAAATCCAACACGATACGTCCCATTCAATGACAGCGATGGAGCACGTCTTACAAGAGGCGGAAAAAGGGGTGGAAGTCGCAAACCATACAGGCGTGATTTTCGGGAAAATTTTACAAGCAACACATGACGTCACCGAACAAATTAACGATGTGTCCTCAAGACTTTCGTCGATGGAAACATCGCTCCAGTCACTGTCTGCGACGATTCAAGAAACCGAGCACATTTCGAAAGAATCAGGCCAGCAAACACAAATGGTCGCCGCCGCTTCCGAACAACTGTTAGCGTCGATGCAAGAAATTTCTTCTTCCGTACAATCGCTTAACGACAAAGCGCAAGACTTATTTGAGGCAGTAGAGAAGTTTAAACTGTAGAACGCATTCTCCCTTAGCGAGGCTAAGGGAGAATTTTTTATGGCAAAATAACGAAATGATTGGTTTTGGTTTCAATTTATATATTACCGATGGAATAAAAGAGAAAAATTGTTGAAATAACAAAAAGATTGTAATAATATACTTATATAGAAATCAAAAAATACATAATTTTCAGTTTAATAGAGGGTGGTCATTTGTTGAAACAGTCCGTGTTACAAATCGAACATTTGCGAGTTTCTTTCCGAATTCATGAGGAATATTACGCGGCGGTCGATGATGTTTCGTTAACTGTTCATGAAAACGAAGTGCTTGCGATTGTCGGGGAGTCAGGCTGTGGGAAAAGCGCGCTCGCTCTTTCGATTATCGGCTTGCATCCGCCTGAACGAACGAAGCTAGAAGGGGCGGTCATGTTTAAAGGGAATAATCTGTTAACGCAGTCGGTACAAGCGTTAAATCAAATTCGCGGAAAAGATATCGGCATGATTTTCCAAGACCCGCTGACGGCGTTAAATCCGCTCATGACCGTCGGCAAGCAAATTGAGGAAAGCATGGACTATCATACGACGCTTTCCGCCTCGGAAAAACGGAAACGAACGTTAGAACTGCTTGAGCGTGTCGGCATTCCAAATCCCGCACAGACGTATGACCGCTATCCGCATGAATTGTCAGGGGGGATGCGGCAGCGCGTAGTCATTGCGATTGCGATTGCTTGTAATCCAATGTTAATCATTGCCGATGAACCGACGACCGCGTTAGATGTCACGATTCAAGCACAAATTATTCGTTTATTAAAAGACTTACAACAACAAATGAACACAGGAATTATTTTAATTACCCATGATTTAGGGGTAGTTGCGGAAATGGCCGACCGCGTCGCTGTCATGTATGCAGGCGAAATTGTCGAGCTTGCAGATGTATATACACTATTTACCCGGCCATTGCACCCGTATACCCGCTCGTTATTGCAGTCTGTCCCTTCCACGCAAACTTCAAGAGAAACGCTCCATGTCATTCAAGGGATTGTGCCACCATTGACGAAACTTCCGAGAACTGGCTGCAGATTCCGTGCAAGAATTCGTTGGATGGACGAGTCCACCCACGAATCGCATCCTATATTGCGAGAAGTCGAGCCAAATCATTGGGTTCGCTGCACATGCTACCAACATTTTTACTTTCCCGACGGAGGTGAAAGAGCATGACATTTCTCCAAGTCAATCACCTAAAAGTATATTATCCAGTGCGCGGTGGGTTTTTTCGAACGGTCATCGGGCATGTGAAAGCGGTCGATCAAATTAGCTTTGAATTACAAAAAGGGGAAACGTACGGATTGGTTGGGGAATCAGGATGCGGGAAAACGACGACGGGGAGAACGATAATTGGCTTAGTGAAAGCGACCGCGGGAGAAATTTTGTTCGACGGAAAAGATTTGACGAAACTAAGCCGCCGTGAATTCGCCCAGCACCGAAAAGACATTCAAATGATTTTTCAAGATCCGTACTCTTCGCTTAATCCAAGAAAACGAGTATTAGATATTGTTGCGGAGCCATTGCGCAATTTTGAAAGGCTATCTCCGCAAGAAGAAAAACGAAAAGTGCAAGCCTTCATTGAAAAAGTCGGGCTGCATCCCGAATCGATTGATAAATATCCGCACGAATTTTCCGGCGGTCAACGGCAGCGTATCGGCATTGCTCGCGCTCTAACGCTCAATCCAAAGCTAATTATTGCCGACGAACCTGTCTCAGCACTTGACGTATCGGTGCAGGCGCAAGTGTTAAATTTCATGAAAGACATTCAAAAAGAATTTCAGTTGACGTATTTGTTTATTAGCCATGATTTAGGAATTATTCGCCATATGTGTGACCGGATCGGCATTATGTACCGCGGGCAATTTGTCGAAGAAGGGACGAAGGAAGAAATATTTCAAAATCCGCAACATATTTATACAAAGAGGCTGCTGTCGTCTATTCCGAACGCTGACCCGTTAAAACGGCAAGAGCAGCAAAAACTGCGGCAACAAATCGAAAAAGAATATGAACAATCGTATTCTCGTTATTTTAATGCGGAAGGAAGAGCATATCCGCTAAAACGCATTTCCAAAACCCATTCGGTTGCGATCCCGTAAGAGAGGAAGTCGAGAGGATGGTCAAATTTATATTGCGACGTATCGTCATGATGATTCCGCAACTATTTATTTTAAGTGTGCTTATTTTTCTGCTTGCCAAAGCGATGCCTGGCGATGCTTTAACTGGTCAGCTAGCGAACAACCCAAAAATGGATGCGCAAACGTTAGCCGAGATGCGAGAAAAATTAGGGCTAAACGACCCGCTATATGTTCAATATGCTCGATGGATAAAAAACTTGCTCCACGGGGATTTAGGCATGTCCTACGTCCACCAACAGCCTGTGACCGATTTATTAGCAGGGAGAATGTGGAATACGGTTTTGCTTTCGTTATGTATTTTAGTGCTGACATATGCGATTGCCGTCCCGTTAGGAGTGATTTCCGGCCGATGGCAAGACTCGTGGGCAGATAAACTGATTGTCGGATATAGCTATGTTAGCTTTGCTACCCCGCTATTTATTTTCGCGCTCATCATGCTTTTTCTGTTTGGATTTAAGCTCGGATGGTTTCCCACTGGTGGTAGCGTCGATATTCAACTAGAAGAAGGGACATGGGAGTATTACATAAGCAAGTTTAACCATCTTTTATTGCCTTCTTTATCAGGTGCGTTAATTAGTACGGTCGGAATCATTCAATATTTGCGAAGCGAAATTATTGATACGAAAGTAAAAGATTTTGTCCGCACCGCACGGGCAAAAGGAGTGCCGGAAGCGAAAGTTTATTCGCGCCATATTTTGCGCAATTCATTTTTGCCGATTGCCGCATTTTTAGGCTATGAAATTACCGGATTAATTGGCGGATCTGTTTTTTTAGAATCGATTTTTAGTTATCCAGGGATTGGTCAGCTTTTCCTACAATCGATTATGCAGCGGGATTATAGCGTCGTGACGGCACTTGTGATGATTTCCGGGCTCGCGACATTAGTCGGAACATTGCTATCGGACATCATTTTAAGCGCGGTCGATCCGCGGATAAGAATCGAGTAGAGGGGAGAGGAGGAATGTATTGACACAAAATCAAGATCTACCTATGAAGACGCTATATACGGGGGAAGAGAGTGCCCCAATGTATCTTAATCGAATTTTTCTTGATTAGTGAGAAAAAGACAGTAATCACGAACATGGATCGGTTAATGGATTTTTGAAACAGCACTTGGATTGCGGTGATTATACGGGTTGTGCAACAACATTTGTTTAATCGCTTGATCGGGTTCGATTTCTTTGAATCATTTCGAAAAAAGAAATGTATAAGATTATGATGATGTTTTATGAAAAAAAGGGGGGATGCAACAGCAACAAGAAAAAGGCGTGACTAATCCAAATCATTATAAGGTAGGGGGCATTTTACTTTTATGAAACTTAGACTTTCTGAAAAAAGTGGAATATTCATGAAGATTCTCTTGTTAGTTATTTCATGGTTTATTATTTTATTCAGCTTGATGATTCAAAATTCCGATGCGTTCATTTATTGGTTTAATCCAAACGTAGTATCAATTAGCGATGAAAGGTATTTTTATACTTTAGTGCCTACCTTTTTCAATATCCTACTTTTATCTTTCCAAATTAAGTTTTTGGGGGTTAGAGAGAGAAAAACAACTATCCATAAAATCTTGTTTGTTACGCTTATCATTAATAGTATATTGTTTTTATATTATGTGCTTTACCAATTTTTTTAAATCAATTCAAAATTATTGACCTGTTAACACAACATGTACATGGTAAGCGAGGTGTTTTCTTGAGCCGTCATGTATGATTTACTGATTTTTTTCCTATGGGTGCAAGTAAGACATGATCTCAAATAGTCAAGTACAACTTTTGGTGAAGAGCCAAATTATTCATTAAATAACAGTATGAGTAACATCATTACCCGACTTTGCAATATTTCCCCAACGCTCTGAACGAAGTCCTTCAACGTTTGATGGATCGCATTGAAGCGAAGGTTGGCTTGCTCTAACTTGAATATATGAAAAACAAAGGAGTGGATTGTGTGAAGATCTTTAAGTATTTGCTTTTGGTTTCAATCGCTTTTTTGTTATTTTTTAATTTTTTGAATCTTGATACGGCGAATGCTAAGCAATTAAATTATAACTACCAAGATATTGAAAAAATCATAAAAGATTATATGAATCGACAATATTCTTCGCTACAAGATTCTAAAGTGAGTAATTTTGATGATATAGTAGCTGATAAATATTTATTAGACATTTTAAAGGAAACAATTCAATACAAAATCGATTTTTATAGTGAAATAAACAAAAAAGTACTAGGCTATAAATTAAGCATATCAAATATTGAGACTAAACTTGAGAATGGGAGAATTGTGGCGCATATCTTATCAAATGCAGAGCTTACTTTTCAAAAAGATGAATTTGAACCATATACTTATCTTGAAGAAATAGAACATATCATAGTCCTAGAAAATATCAAAGATGCTTGGAAAATCACTAAGGATATCTATGATGAACTTGGCGCTCCAAACGAGTCTGCCATTAATGACTTAAACTATAATAAGAATTTGTATGATATGTTCAAGAAGAACAAAATTCCTGTAAAAGAAAAAGCTAAACTCTCAAAAAAGCTACAAGACTCAATATCTCAATATTCTGTAGATGAAACGCAAAATAGAACAAGTTTAGCGTCGACTCAAATGTTTTATTCGACAGCTATCGAATCGACATCTCTCGACAAAGCTGTTGAGTATGCTAGAAAATGGGCCTTATCCTACAATCCAGAATATAAGAAGTATGATAATGATTGCACAAATTTTGTTTCACAGATCTTATACGCTGCTGGATTCAAAACAGATTCTACATGGAAACCTTATACGAACGCTTGGATACAAGTAGAGGCATTTCATGATTATCTTGTTGACAAAAAAGGTTTCAACAGTTATGAGTATAGTTCAGGAGACGAGGCTGGCAATGCCGCTAATAATGCAGCAGTTGGTGATGTAATACAGTTCTATAATATCACAAAACTTCGATATTCTCACACCATATATGCAACTAAGAGGGTATGGAGATCAGAACGAGGAACTTATGACATTCTTTATTGTGGACATTCAAGTGCAAGACTTGATTATAGTTTAATTGATGCATTTGAGTCAAGCAGTTATTATACAAGATTAAGAGTGATTAAGATTTATTATGGACCACTTATTGCATAAGACAGAGGAGGGGGTATAAGAGTGAAAAAAACAGAACATTCGCCCTTTTCTGTTCTATGGCGGGAAGTAGTAAAAGATAAACTGGCGCTTAGTTCTCTTCTGCTTCTTTCGCTCATTCTCTTCATTGTATACGGGGCTTCCATTATGTTGGATCAAGAAGAAATCGTCAAAGTCGATCTTTTGTCCATCTACGCCCCGCCGTCTGCCGAGCATTGGCTAGGAACAGACTACGGTGGAAGGGATATTTTAGGGCAACTCATCATTGGAACGAAAAATTCGTTTACCATTGGGTTAGCGATTACGTTGCTAACAGGATTGATCGGGTTAACGGTCGGCTTAATTGCAGGCTATTTCGGTGGAGTAATCGATAACGTGATTATGCGCATCATTGATTTTATCCTCATTTTGCCGTTTTTAATGTTAGTCATTGTTTTCGTGGCAATCGTTCCGAAATATAACGTGTTTACGTTTATTTTGATTATGAGTGCTTTTCTCTGGACAGGAAAAGCGCGGCTCATTCGCGCAAAGACGTTAGCGGAACGGGAGTTGGACTATGTGAGCGCCTCCAAAACGCTCGGCACGCCCGATTGGAAAATTATCGTTCGGGAAATATTGCCGAACTTAAGCTCGATCATTATCGTGAATTTAACATTGAATCTTGCAGGCAATATCGGAATTGAGTCAGGACTAAGCTATTTAGGATTTGGTCTCCCAGAAAGCACTCCAAGCTTAGGGACGTTAGTCAGCTATGCGACAAATCCCGATGTATTGCAAAACAAATGGTGGGTTTGGTTACCAGCATCGTTGCTTATTTTAGTAATGATGTTGTGTATAAATTTTATCGGCCAAGCGTTAAAACGTGCGGCTGATGCAAGACAACGATTAGGATAAAAGGGGGAGATGAAAGTGAAAAAAAGGTATTGGAAGTTTTTTAGCGTGCTCGCCGGACTGTCACTCGTATTGTCCGCATGCACCAACTCCACAAGCAGCAATCCAAAAAAACCGACAGAGCAAACTGCACCAAAAGAAGACATCGGCAATTTCCCGATGACGGTCAAAAACGATGGGAAAATTGTCGACGGAGTCCTTACGTATGGGTTAGTGTCGGACACACCGTTTGAGGGGACGCTGAACTACGCGTTTTACACAGGGCAGCCAGATGCGGAAATTTTGCAGTTTTTTGATGAATCTCTATTCCGCACAAACGGAGATTACGAGATTACGAATGATGGGGCGGCAACGTACGAGCTTTCTGCGGACAAAAAGACGATGACGATCAAAATTAAAGACAACGTGAAGTGGCATGACGGGGAGCCGGTGAAGGCAGAAGATTTAGAGTATGCGTATTTAGTCATCGGCAATAAAGATTATACAGGGGTGCGTTATGGCGATGCGCTCATGCAAGATATTGTCGGCATGGATGAGTACCATAGCGGAAAAGCGTCGACGATTTCTGGTATTAAAGTCATCGATGACAAAACGCTTACGATTACGTGGAAACATGCGAACCCATCAGTGCTAACCGGAATTTGGGCATATCCGCTGCCAAAGCATTATTTAAAAGATATTCCAATTAAGCAATTGGCTCAATCCGATAAAATTCGCAAAAATCCGATCGGGTTCGGACCATTTAAAGTGAAGAAAATCGTCCCAGGCGAATCGGTGGAAATGGTGCGCAACGATGACTATTATGGCGGAAAGCCAAACTTAAAAGGCGTCATTGTGAAAGTCGTCAGCCCGAAAGTCGTCCTTCAATCCTTGAAAAAAGGCGAAATTGATCTGGCTGAATTCCCAACGGATCAGTACGTAGGGGCGAAAGGAACGAAAAATATTCAATTCGTTGGCAAAATCGACTTAGCGTACAACTATATCGGCTTTAAACTTGGGCATTGGGATGCGAAAAAGCAGGAGAACGTCATGGACAATCCAAAATTCCAAGACAAACGATTGCGCCAAGCGATGGCATACGCGATTGATAACAAGTCGGTTGGCGACAAACTATACCACGGGCTGCGTTTCCCTGCGACAACGCTCATTCCACCATCGTTCCCTGGCTACCATGATAAAGAGGCAAAAGGCTATTCGTATGACCCTGAAAAAGCGAAAAAGCTGTTGGATGAGGCAGGGTATAAAGATAAAGATGGCGATGGGCTTCGCGAAGATCCAAACGGAAAGAAATTTACGATTCATTTCCTTTCGATGAGCGGCTCTGATGTCGCGGAACCGTTAGCGAAGTTTTATATGCAATGCTGGAAAGATGTCGGACTAGACGTTCAATTAGTCGACGGGCGGTTAGCGGAGTTTAACTCGTTTTATGATATGGTCGAAAAAGACGACCCGAAAGTCGATGTATTCGCCGCTGCTTGGGCAACAGGAACGGACGTCGACCCATACGGACTATATGGACGAAACGTCATGTTCAACTATTCGCGCTGGGTGAACGAGAAAAACGATGAACTGCTCGAAAAAGGGCATTCGGAACAAGCGTTTGATAAAGAATACCGGAAAAAGGTTTATAACGAATGGCAAGCGTTAATGAACGAGGAAGTTCCTGTCATTCCAACGTTGTATCGTTCAGCGCTTTATGCAGTAAACAACCGAGTGAAAAACTTTACGGTCGACCCAAGCTCGAAGTTGACGTGGAAAGACGTCGGGGTCACCGCAGAGAAGCCGGAAGTAGAATAATAAATAAGGAGCGGTTCGAGAAAAGAACCGCTCTCTTTCTTGTCTAGCACTTGACTGCTACGTTATACTATGGAAAAGGGGGAGATGATTCATGGAAGAAAAAATAATACACGCCGTGCAAGATGAGTATCCAGATGATTTTGCATGGTGCTACGGGTGCGGGCGTTTGAATGAGCACGGGCATCATTTTCGTACCGGCTGGCAAGGAGAACAAACGGTGACGATTTACACACCAAGCCCAGAACATACCGCCATTCCCGGCTTTGTGTACGGCGGGGTAATCGCCTCGCTCATTGACTGCCACGGGACAGGCTCTGCCGCGCTTGCGTTGCATCGGAAAAACGGCTATGAACTTGGAAGTGGGGAAGCACCACCACGCTTTGTGACCGCTGCGCTAAATGTTGAGTTTCTCAAGCCGACTCCACAAGGCGTTCCGCTCAAAGCAATCGGAACAGTTGAAGAAATTCATCCGAAAAAATGGAAAGTGAAGACGGAAGTATATGCAAGAAATACGCTTTGCGCTCGCGGTGAAGTGGTCGCCGTCGTCATGCCGAAAACGTTTTTGCCACCAACGGAATGAAAGCGAATACATAAACGCCTGTTTGCTAGCGGGCGTTTTTTCTTTTTCGTGTATAATAAAAGCGAGGGGGGATGAACGATGAAGGGAAACTGGTCGGCGGATGAGCGAAAGTTTGCCTCTTTGCATGAACTTGTCGATTTTATTTCCGCAGCGATTCATTGTCCAGTGACGATTGAATCGCGCGATTTAGAGCTAATGGCATACAGCGGCAACCATAATGCGCCTGATGCGGTGCGGATGAGCACCATTCTAGGCAAACGAGCAGCGGCGCACGTCGTCCATTATTTGCATGACAAAGGTTGGATTCAGCGCATTGAAGCAGCAGATGGTATCGTGAAAATCCCGCCATTGCCGGAAATTGGACTTGGTTCACGTACGGTTGTTTGCTTAAAAAGCGACCGACATATATACGGTTATTTATGGGTGCAAGAAACGAACGGTGAACTGAACGAAGAACAACGAAACTTTTTACTGCACGCAGCAAAAACAGCCACGAAGCTGCTAGAACAAAAGATGAGCGTGACGAAAAAGCGACAAGAAGAAATTCAGCACTGGCTATTACGGTTGCTTCAACCGGATGACGTTAGCGAGCACGATGTGAAAATGGAAGCACAGTTCAAAGGGGTGCGGTTGCCCGCTGCTTTCGTTGTCATGCTTTTTCGCGTGTTAGCCGAGGAAAAAAAAGACACGCTCCATCAGTATATGACGTTTTTAACGAAATCGCTCGGCAATCCTGCCTTTTTTATCGAACATCACGACCAATGGGTTGTTATCATTGGAACGATGAGCGAGCCAATCGTGGCTAAAAATCAAGCGAACACGTTGCTTGAAAAGTTAGAAAACGATTTTCATTGCGATTTGCAACGGGATGTCGTCGTCGGTGTCGGCCGGGCATATCGAAGTTTGCTTGATGTAAGAAAAAGCTACGCGGAAGCGGCGGAAGTGATGAACATTAAGCAACAGTTTCAAGAGCCGCTTGCCCACTTTTACGAGTCGCTCGGCATTTATCGTTGGCTTCCGGTTGTTTACGAGCAATATAAGCGAAAAGGCTATAAAAATGAGCAGCTGCGGAAGCTACAAAAATATGACGAAGAAAATCAAACGGAGCTATTAGAAACATTAAGGCAATACATCAAATATGACGGCAATGCGACAAAAACGGCGGAACATTTATACGTGCATCCGAACACGCTCCATTACCGGCTAAAACGAATTCAAGAGCTTACCGGTCTTTCGCTATCAGACTTTGAACAACGAATGATGCTCTATCTCGACATCCTTTTTTTCCAGTATAAGGGTTGATTTGTGTACTGTGCACAAATGAACCGTAAAATCCTTAGCGACCGTGAACAAAGAATTTTCACAAAATATTCATTATAATGTTCATAAAATGGACAAAAAGGGGTCGAGAACATTGGCAGTACGTTATCAACACGAACCGTTTACCGATTTTTCTGTCGAACAAAACGTAGAGGCGTTTCAATCGGCATTGCAATACGTGCAAACACAACTTGGAAAAGAATATCCGCTCATCATCGGCGGAAAGCGCGTAACGACGGAAGAGAAAGTCGTTTCCTATAACCCGGCGAAGAAAACAGAAGTCGTCGGCATTGTTTCGAAAGCGACGAAAGCGCTCGCAGACGAAGCGATGACCGCAGCGCTTCAGGCGTTTGACACGTGGAAAAACGTCACGCCAGCAGCGCGCGCCAACGTGTTATTCCGCGCGGCTGCCATTTTGCGGCGAAGAAAACATGAATTTTCTGCTTATTTAGTGAAAGAAGTCGGCAAGCCGTGGAAAGAAGCGGATGCGGATACAGCTGAAGCGATTGATTTTCTCGAATATTATGCACGGCAAATGCTTTCGCTAGAAAACGGTGTTCCGGTACTTAGCCGAAGCGGAGAACGTAATACGTTCCGCTATATTCCGCTCGGTGTTGGACTCATTATCTCTCCATTCAACTTCCCGCTCGCCATTATGGCAGGAACGACGGTGGCGGCAATCGTCACTGGCAATACCGTTATTTTACGCCCATCGGATCGCGCACCGATCGTTGCGGCAAAATTCGTCGAAGTAATGGAAGAAGCAGGTCTTCCTGCAGGAGTCTTAAACTATTTGCCAGGCGGTGAGGCAGAAGTCGGCGAATATTTAGTCGAGCATCCGCAAACGCGCTTTATTTCGTTCACCGGTTCACGGGCGGTTGGCTGCCGGATTTACGAGCGTGCGGCGATCGTTCAGCCGGGGCAAAAATGGCTCAAACGCGTCATCGCCGAAATGGGCGGAAAAGATGCGATTATCGTCGACAAAGAAGCAGATGTAGAATTAGCCGCACAATCGATCGTCGCTTCGGCGTTCGGATTTTCTGGGCAAAAATGCTCGGCATGTTCGCGGGCAATTGTCCTTGAAGACGTGTACGACCAAGTATTAAACCGCGTCGTCGAATTAACAAAACAATTAACGGTCGGCAACCCAGAAGAACAACGCACGTTTATGGGACCGGTCATCGACGAAGCGGCGTATAACAAAATTATGAGCTACATCGAAATTGGCAAACAAGAAGGAAAGCTCATGACAGGCGGCGAAGGGGACGACTCGAAAGGTTTCTTTATCCAGCCGACGGTATTTGCCGATGTCGATCCAAATGCGCGCATCATGCAAGAAGAAATTTTCGGGCCAGTCGTTGCGTTCACGAAAGTAAAAACGTTCGATGAGGCGTTACAAGTCGCGAACAACACGGACTACGGGCTAACAGGCGCAGTCATTTCCAATAATCGCGCCAACTTAGAAAAAGCGCGGGAAGAGTTCCATGTCGGAAATCTGTATTTCAACCGCGGCTGCACAGGCGCCATCGTCGGGTATCATCCGTTTGGCGGGTTTAACATGTCTGGGACGGATTCCAAAGCAGGCGGTCCTGACTATTTACTTCTTCACATGCAAGCAAAAACGGTATGTGAAGCGTTTTAGGAGGGAAGCAGCGTGATTGAAACGATATCGAAAAATGTATTTTTATCGATTTCCAAAAGCAAAATGCTCAATCAAGCAGCGCGCAAATGGGGGCTCCGATTTGGAGCTTCCCAAGTCGTTGCTGGGGAAACGATCGACAGCGCCATCGCGAAAGTAAAAGAACTAAACGAAAAAGGGCTCGTTTGTACGCTTGACCATTTAGGGGAATTTGTTTCCAGTCGCGAAGAAGCGCTCGAAGCGACGCAATATAATATACGCACGTTAGAAGCGATTCATAAAGCAGGTGTAAAAAGCAACCTTTCGGTGAAGCTAACGCAGCTTGGGCTCGATATTGATTTCGATTTTTGCTTAGACAATATGCGGCAAATTGTCGGAACGGCAAAGCAGTATAACAACTTTGTCCGCATCGACATGGAAGATTCCGCGCGCTGCCAAGCGACGCTTGATTTATTGCGCGAACTTCGCAAAACGTATGACAACATCGGAACGGTCATTCAAGCGTACTTGTATCGCGCCGAGCAAGATGTAAAAGACTTAAAAGGTGTGCCGCTTCGTTTAGTCAAAGGGGCATATAAAGAGCCGCCGGAAGTCGCTTATCAAGACAAAGCGGAAATTGACAAAAATTATATGAACCTCATTCAAACACATTTATTAAGCGGTAGCTATACAGCGATTGCGACGCACGACCATCATATCATTGAACAAGTGAAGCAATTTACGAAAGAACACGGTATTTCGAAAGAACAGTTTGAGTTTCAAATGTTGTACGGCTTCCGGACAGACATGCAGCTTCAGCTTGCGAAAGAAGGCTATACGATGCGCATTTACGTTCCGTTTGGCAACGACTGGTTTGGCTATTTTATGCGCCGCCTCGCCGAACGGCCGCAAAACGTCGCCTTTGCGTTAAAAGGATTTTTTGGCAAATAAGCGAACAGCTTAGCTGTTCGCTTATTTACACATCGCTTCTTATATGCTTTCCACACGCTGGACAAAAAATGAAATCGTTTTGCACGTGTTGGCCGCAATATGGGCAATAGTGCTGATTCTCCCTGCTTGCTTTCATCTTTTCTGCGGAAGAATGATTTTTGCCAAATCGAGCATTTAGCGGGTCTGGCTCTTCCTCGCTATCGACAATGTCGATAACGGACATACGATTTTTCCCTGTCGCATTTTTATAGTGGTAGATTGCTTGAAAAATACCGAACCCGATAAAAATAAGACCAAAGAAAGGGAAAAATTTCGTGGCAGGAAAAGGCGAATCGGCGGTGATAGAAAACGCCATCACCGTCCAGAAAATGCCGAACACAATCGCGACGATGCTGCCTGCTACTCCTTGAAACGAAGTTCCTCGTCCAGGTTTAATACTTTTCATCCTTCCACCTCCATATATATGATTATATAAAAATATTTGGAAATTGTCACTTAGGAAGTAAATTTGTTGTTTTTTGTATGTATCAGGGAAATTTGTTGTATAAAAAAGGATATGGAATTTTTTTATGGCGTGTGATAAAGTAGGAAAAGAACTTGTCTATTATTATCATGCAGGAGGAATTTGTATGGCATTATCTACATTGAGGCGGCAAGCGAGGCAGGCGCTAAAAGGAAAATGGGGCGCGGCGGTTTTAGTTATGCTTGTGTACTTTTTCTTGAACACGGTCGTTCCAACTACCATTGAAATTTTTGCAAGCGGTGGGTGGAACGCATGGATGGAGCAAGAAAATCCGCCGCTAGCAGCGAGCGTTGTTAATTTATTGTATTCTTTTGCACTCATTCCGTTAGGCATTGCGATGTATTGGGTGTTTTTAGACGTATATAGAGGACAACGCCTTCACGTCTCACACATGTTTTCCACGTATACGCCAGTAAAACGGGCGCTTAAGTTAATCGGCACGTTCATTTTATACAGCATTTTCGTCTTTCTATGGAGTCTTTTGCTTATCATCCCTGGCATTATTAAGGCGCTCGCATACTCGCAAGCTTTTTTTCTATTAAAAGACCATCCAGAGTACAGAGTGCTTCAAGCCATTACCGAAAGCAAAAAACGGATGAAAGGGTATAAATGGAAGCTGTTTTTATTGTATTTAAGTTTTTTTGGCTGGGGACTTTTAGCCATTCTCACCCTAGGCATCGGACTACTATGGCTTATCCCTTACTTTTACACTTCCTTAGCAGCATTTTATGAGGAATTTATTCGCACGCAAGAAACAAGCATAGAGTAAGCAAAAAGCGGACAGCTGTTGGTGGCTGTTCGTTTTTTGCTTGTTAGGTCATTTTGCGTTCCGCCCCTTCTTTCGGCGGCATATTGATTGGCTTCATGGAGCTTACCTACGCAGAACCAAGCCATGCTTGATCGGTGTGGCTTGACCGATAGGCGGGCGCTTTGCGCTTTTCTTAAGAGTTTCTTCTTCTTTTTTTCCCGCATGTGCATGAGCATATTGACGTTCAGCACGTGTCGTTTTTGTCGGAAGAATTGTTCACCGATGTGACGGTAGCGTCAAAAAATCTATGAAAAGTAATCACGAGCTTCCTTT
>NZ_JAILZV010000003.1 GCF_023512315.1 Anoxybacillus sp. | reverse complement strand
CAAGGGTTGGGCTGTTCGCCCATTAAAGCGGTACGCGAGCTGGGTTCAGAACGTCGTGAGACAGTTCGGTCCCTATCCGTCGCGGGCGTAGGAAATTTGCGAGGAGCTGTCCTTAGTACGAGAGGACCGGGATGGACGCACCGCTGGTGTACCAGTTGTCCTGCCAAGGGCACCGCTGGGTAGCTATGTGCGGAAGGGATAAGCGCTGAAAGCATCTAAGCGTGAAGCCCCCCTCAAGATGAGATTTCCCATCGCATTAGCGAGTAAGATCCCTCGAAGATGACGAGGTCGATAGGTCCGAGGTGGAAGCGTGGCGACACGTGCAGCTGACGGATACTAATCGATCGAGGACTTAACCAAAGAAAAGCGTAGGCGCCTGCTCAGCCACGAAGAGAGCGAAAGGCCTGCGAGGAGGCTGTTGCCGCCGCAGCAGGACTGAAGCGATTCGAGGGGCTAGGAGCCGAAGCTAGACAATAACGAAAAGCGGAGAACGATCCTTGGCGGAGCCAAGGAAACATCCGACGGAAGCGCAAGCTTTCGACGAAGACGTGCTTGCACGTCGATGGAGAAAGCGGACGCGGAGGAGGATGTTAGTTCGGAGCTAGACAATAACGAAAAGCGTAGGCGACTCCTTTTCTTCTCACCCTGTTATCTAGTTTTGAAGGAACAATCCTTCATTCGCCTAGTGACGATAGCGGAGAGGACACACCCGTTCCCATCCCGAACACGGAAGTTAAGCTCTCCAGCGCCGATGGTAGTTGGGGCTAACGCTCCTGCAAGAGTAGGACGTTGCTAGGCCGAAAAGACTGACTAAACATTTGTTTAGTCAGTCTTTTTCTTTTTCCTTCATTGATACAAACAAACTGAAAATACATATCTTGTAAGTATAGAAACTTATAAATGGGGGAAAATAGTGAATGGGAGGTGGAAGGTGGAGATGGCAAATCAATCGATTGGGGAAACATGCATCGTTTGTGAACAACCGAAAGAACAAGGAATTCATATTTATACAAAATTTCTTTGCATAGACTGCGAGAAAGAAATAGTTCGGACAGATATGATTGACCCAAAATATCGCTTTTACTTACAACAACTGAAAAAAATTATGAATTGGGAAATATATTCATAGAACAGGTCCTATTAATAGGACCTGTTTTATTATATATTAAGTGGTGAACGTAAATCTTAAAGGAATGGTTTAAATGAACAAACAAAAAAACACACCACTATATAATGCTTTAACACAACATGCTTCCGTTAACCCAGCTTCGTTTCATGTGCCTGGCCATAAATACGGAACTGTTTTTCCAGTACAGGCTAGAGAAGATTACAGGAAGTTGTTGCGGCTTGATGTAACGGAATTGAGCGATCTCGACGATTTGCACCATCCGGAGGCGATTATTGCTGAGGCGCAGCGATTGGCTGCTGAGCTTTACGGTGTGGAGGAAACGTTTTTTTTAGTGAACGGTTCAACAGTAGGAAATTTAGCGATGATTTTTGCAACGTGTGAAGAACATAAAAAGGTTATTGTTCAACGGAATTGCCATAAGTCGGTGATTCATGCACTTCAGTTAGTTGGTGCGGCTCCTGTTTTTCTTTCTCCTAAATTTGACGAAACGGTCCGGGTCGCATCGTATGTTTCGTTTGATACAGTTAGAGAAGCAATAGAGGAGCATCCTGATGCGACTGCAGTCATTTTGACGAATCCAAACTATTATGGTATGTCTGTTCAGTTAACAGAAATAATAAAAATCGCCCACAGTCGCGGCATTCCGGTACTTGTAGATGAGGCGCATGGGGCGCATTTTGTCGCTGGACCTCCATTTCCAACGTCAGCGATTGCCTATGGTGCAGATGTTGTCGTTCAGTCGGCGCATAAGACACTACCAGCAATGACGATGGGTTCTTATTTACATGTGAATAGCTCGCTTGTAGATAAAGAGAAATTGCGCTTTTTTTTGCAAGTGTTTCAGTCGAGCAGCCCGTCTTATCCAATTATGGCTTCGCTTGATTTAGCGAGAAGTTATGTAGCTAATGTGGGTTTAGAGGACATCCAACGCATTCAAGTACAAATTGAGCAGTTGAAAAAAGAGATAAATGAAAGTGAAGGGGTCACAGTCGTCCAATCGAATGATCCATTAGTAACAACCGATTTATTAAAAATTACTGTGCAAACGAGAAGCGGATGTTCAGGGTATGAGTTGCAACAGCGACTTGAACAAGAAGGGATTTTTCCTGAACTAGCTGATCCGTTTAATGTTCTTCTTGTGTATCCATTGGCGCCGGTGAAAGATTTGCCAACAATTATTGAAAAGATGAAGCGGGCGTTTAAAGGAATGCATGATGATGCACGGACAATGGCGTCTGTCTCTTATTCATTTATGAACGCTTCTCCGTCGATTTCTTATCGCGTGTTAGCGAAATTACCGAAAAAGGTTGTTCTGCTTGAAAAAGCAGAAGGACTAGTAGCTGCGGAAACGATTATCCCATACCCACCAGGAATACCGTTGTTATGTATGGGAGAAGTGATTCGCAAGGAACATATCGAACAAATCATTGCATTAAAGCAATATGGTGCCCGATTTCAAGGTGGAGCTTACTTATCTTTTTATCAAATAGAAGTGGTGGAACAATAACGCAGCAAGAAAGGGGACAAGTAATGACAAGTTATTTTTTTTCGTTTGAAGGGCCGGACGGGGCAGGAAAAACAACGATTATATCGATGGTAGAGTCATTTTTGCAGGAACAAGGATGGGACGTAGTCGCGACACGTGAGCCGGGTGGAATTGAGATTGCTGAAAAGATTCGCGACATTATTTTAGATCCTGCTCATAAAGCGATGGACGGTCGTACGGAAGCGTTGCTTTATGCTGCGGCGCGTCGGCAACATCTTGTCGAAAAAGTGATTCCTGCGTTAAAAGATGGGAAAATAGTGTTATGTGATCGCTTTATTGATAGTTCGCTTGCATATCAAGGGTTTGCGCGGGGGTTAGGAATAGATGAGGTACTAAGCATTAATCAATTTGCCATCGAAGGCTACTTTCCAACGTTAACACTTTATTTTGATATTGATCCAAAAATAGGACTAGAGCGAATTTATGGCAATGAAACACGAGAAATCAATCGTTTAGATTTAGAAAGCTTGTCGTTTCATGAAAACGTCCGGAAAGGGTATTTACAGTTAGTCGAACGATTTCCTGAGCGGATTGTTTTGTTGGATGCGTCTAGAGCGATTGCTGATGTGTTTGCTGATGCGATTTCTATCTTAATGGGGAAATTGGAAAAAAACATGTCGTGAACTGTAAATGATGAAATGATAAAGACATGTTAGAATAAGGGAGAGCATAGACAATTAATTAAGTGAGTGATCAATGTGGCAGTCGTGTGGAAACAACTTCAGCAATACCAACCAGTTGCTATGAAAATGTTAGCCAATAGCATTGCAAAAGGAAGAGTTGCCCATGCTTATTTATTAGAAGGACAACGGGGAACTGGCAAACGGGAAGCGAGTCTTTTATTTGCCAAAAGCTTGTTTTGTTTCAATCGAGATGGCTATCAGCCTTGTGAGGAATGTAGCAACTGTCGACGAATTGAGTCGCGAAACCATCCAGATGTCCACTGGATTGAGCCGGACGGGCAATCCATTAAAAAAGGGCAAATTGAGGCGTTGCAAGCAGAATTTGCGAAAATGGGTGTGGAATCGAGAAAGAAATTGTATGTCATTGTCCATGCCGATAAAATGACAACGAATGCGGCGAACAGTTTACTGAAATTTTTAGAAGAACCTCATGTAGGAACAACCGCTATTTTGTTGACGGAACAACTTCATCGTTTGTTACCAACTATTATCTCGCGCTGCCAAGTCGTATCATTTCAGCCATTACCGCCTGTTTTGCTTGCTAATCGACTAAAAGAAGAGCATATTCCGCCTCATTTCGCAATGCTTACGGCACATGTGACGAATAATTACGAAGAAGCGCTCGAATGGAGTCGAAACGATTGGTTTGCAGAGTCGCGAAAAATAGTGTTACAATTATATGAAGCGTTAAACGAAAACGAGCTTCAAGCGCTTCTCCTTCTCCAAGAAAAATGGATGCCTCATTTTCAGGAGAAGCAGCAAGTAGACATGGGACTTGATTTATTATTGTATTTATGTAAAGATATTTTGCATTTGCAACTTGGACAACTAGAACATGTCGTTTATTGCGACCGATTAGATGATTTGCGGCAGTGGGCGTTGGCATGCTCGCAAAAGCGAATCATTAATAATATGACGGCTATTTTGCAGGCAAAAGCGCGTTTAAATACAAATATGAACATACAGCTTTTAATGGAACAGCTTATCCTCAACTTAAAGGGGGGAACGACGTTTGTATAATGTAGTAGGTGTTCGGTTTAAAAAAGCGGGCAAAATTTACTACTTTGACCCTGGCGACTTGACCATTCAAACAGGGGAATTTGTCATTGTGGAAACCGTCCGTGGCATTGAGTTTGGTAAAGTGGTTATTAGCAATAAACAAGTAGACGAAAACGACATCGTATTGCCGCTAAAAAAAGTCATCCGTATTGCGGATGCAAAAGATAGAATAGTTGTGGAGGATAATAAAAAAGCAGCGCAAGAAGCATACGACATTTGTTTGAAAAAAGTTGAAGAACACGGGCTAGAAATGAAGCTTGTTGATGTAGAATATACGTTTGACCGCAATAAAATCATTTTTTATTTTACTGCTGACGGGCGTGTCGATTTTCGGGAGCTAGTGAAAGATTTGGCAGCCATTTTTCGGACGCGGATTGAGTTGCGACAAATTGGTGTGCGCGATGAGGCGAAAATGTTAGGCGGTATCGGACCGTGTGGACGTATGTTGTGCTGCTCGACGTTCCTTGGTGATTTTGATCCTGTTTCGATTAAAATGGCGAAAGACCAAAACTTATCGTTAAATCCGACGAAAATATCGGGGCTTTGTGGCCGGTTAATGTGTTGTTTAAAATATGAAAATGATGAGTATGAAACGGCAAAAGAACAGCTTCCAGATTTAGGAGAATATATTGAAACTCCACATGGTGTCGGAAGGGTAGTCGGCTTGAATATTTTAGAAAGAGTATTGCAGGTGGAGTTGTCCGAGCATGAGCGAGTAGTAGAGTATACGATTGACGAGTTAATAAAAGAGGGAGTTTTATCGATTCAAGCCACGGATTAATTGGGGTGGATTTATAGTGAATAAGAAGGAGATTTTTCAATCCATAACAAATATGGAAGAACAAATTAGCCAATTTTATCGTCAGCTTGTAGAATTGAAAGAACATTTTGCACAGCTGCTGGAAGAAAACCACCATTTACAAATGGAAAATACGCATTTGCGGCAGCGGCTACAGGAACTTACAGGAGAAACAATGCCTTCTAAGAAAAAAGAGAAGCACGAACGGAAGCTCATTGATATTGGGGAAGGGTATGATAACTTAGCACGACTTTATCAAGAAGGGTTTCATATTTGCAACGTTCATTACGGAAGCGTCCGTAAAGAAGATTGTTTATTTTGCTTATCGTTTTTAAATAAAAAATAGTAAAGCCTTTCCAACGAAGGAGAGGCTCTTTTATTGAAAGTGAACGAAAGAGGTTGGAGTAGATGATCAAACTTTACGAGGATGAACGACTTGATTATCTTCTAAACGAAAATATGCGCATTATTCAAAGCCCGTCTGTTTTTGCTTTTTCGTTAGATGCGGTGCTATTAGCGAAATTTGCGTATATGCCGATTCAAAAAGGGAATATTATCGATTTATGTACGGGAAACGGCGTGATTCCCTTGTTGTTGAGCAAGCGAACGAAAGGCAAGATTATTGGTGTCGAAATTCAAGATCGCCTGTATGACATGGCGAAACGAAGCGTACAGTATAACGGATTAGACGAGCAAATTGAACTTATTCATGGCGATATTAAAGAGATGCCGAAGCAATTAGGTTATAGCAAATACGATGTTGTAACGTGCAACCCTCCATATTTCCCGACCGTAAGCGAGGAGGAAATCAATAAAAACCGGTATTTAGCGATTGCACGCCACGAAATTTACTGTACGTTAGACGATGTCATTCGTGTGAGCAGCCAATTGTTAAAACAAGGTGGGAAAGCCGCGTTTGTTCATCGACCCGGTCGGTTGTTAGATATTGTTACACTCATGCGGCAATATCGTCTAGAACCGAAACGGTTGAGGTTTGTCTATCCGAAACTTGGAAAAGAGGCTAACACTATTTTAATTGAAGGGATAAAAGATGGGAGCCCTGATTTAAAAATTTTGCCGCCTTTAATTGTGTATCGCGATGACGATGAGTATACAGATGAAGTAAAACAACTGTTGTATGGTACTTCCGAATAAAGGAGAAAGATGAGGATGTGGCAGCAAAAAAGTTTTGCAGAAGAAAATGTTGGTATGCTTTATATCGTTCCGACGCCGATCGGCAATCTTGAAGATATTACATTACGGGCGTTACGGGTGTTAAAGGAAGTGGATTGGATTGCGGCAGAAGATACGCGGCAAACGAAGAAATTATTGAACCACTTTGAAATCTCGACTCCTGTCATGAGCTATCACGAGCATAACAAATATGAAAGTGGCGCAAAAATTGTCGAGTGGCTTCAAGAAGGAAAAAATATAGCGCTTGTTAGCGATGCAGGGATGCCAGCAATTTCTGATCCTGGATATGAACTTGTCGCAGCAGCCATTGAGGCAAAATGCAAAGTAGTTCCGCTTCCTGGTGCGAATGCAGCAGTGACGGCGCTTGTCGCTTCAGGTCTTGCGACAGAGCATTTTTATTTTTTTGGCTTTCTTGACCGTACGAAAAAGGAAAAGAAAAAGCAGCTTGATGCGTTAAAACGCGTTCGCGATACGCTTATTTTTTATGAAGCACCGCATCGGCTTGAAGATACGTTGCTCGCGATGCAGGAAGTACTAGGAGAGCGAAAGGTAGCATTATGCCGCGAATTAACAAAACGGTTTGAAGAGTTCATTCGTGGGACGATGAGCGAAGTAATTGAGTGGGCAAAACAAGAGGAAGTACGCGGGGAATTTTGCCTTGTCGTTGACGGCGCGAAAGAGTGCGAAGAACCGCAAGACGAATGGTGGCAACCTTTGTCGATTATCGACCATGTCGATTATTACGTGAACGAAAAAAAAATGAACACGAAAGAAGCGATTAAACAAGTAGCGGTGGACCGCAACATGCCTAAGAGGGAAATTTACCAAGCGTATCACCAATAAAACACCCATGAGGAAGTTTTTCTCGCCACTCAAACATAACCGCTCGTCCACCATTTATTTTCACAGAAAAAGGATGTTCTGAGGAGAACATCCTTTTCACATTATTTAGACGCTTCTAGGC
The DNA here is from genome assembly GCF_023512315.1 of Anoxybacillus sp. Taxonomy (GTDB): domain Bacteria; phylum Bacillota; class Bacilli; order Bacillales; family Anoxybacillaceae; genus Anoxybacteroides. The sequence continues at coordinate 41,327 of NZ_JAILZV010000003.1, read as the reverse complement.
ACTCTTGGATTTCTTTCATAAGAATTTCTGCACCTTCGCGGCTTAAAATGATTTTGCCGCCAGCAAGTTTGAAGTTGTCATCCGATACTTCGCCAGTGACAACACATGTCATATTTGGTTTGTATTTTTTCAAAATGATGCGCTCGTCATCAACATAGATTTCCAATGCATCTTTTTCTGCAATGTCTAATGTACGGCGTAATTCAATTGGAATCACCACACGACCTAACTCATCCACTTTACGAACAATACCTGTAGATTTCATTGAACAATCTCCTCTCCATTTTAAGTAATGTTGTGTTTTTCTATATGTTTTTTTTAGGCTTCATTCGTCAATATTCGACAAATTTCCTACAACCTAATCATATCAGCGTTTCCATTATACGTCAATCCTTTTATATGTAAAAATAAAAAAAAATGTATTTTATTATTTTTGAAAAATATTATATATTAAATAGTTATTATGAAATAAGCATTTAACCTTTTTAAAATATATATTAAAAAAATAAAAAATCCCACTTTATTATTTGAAATAATGTGTTTTCGTTCCTAATTTACAATCATTTTTTCCGTTTGGAAGCTTCTAAATAAAAGATAAACAATCAGATTGTTCGACAAAATTCAACGTTTTTGTCGCACGAAATAACGGGATAGAGGTATATTTTTTCCAGAGAAGAGAAATAGATGTTTTTAGCAAAAAAATCATATAAAATAGATGTCAGAAGCGGATCGCTCTCGTCCTTTGGGCGGGGGTTTTTCTATATTGAGGAGGGTGTACAGATGGAGAAAAAAACGTTTTATATTACGACGCCGATCTATTATCCGAGTGGAAAGCTACATATTGGTCATGCGTATACGACGGTAGCTGGCGATGCGATGGCCAGATATAAGCGTCTTCGCGGCTATGATGTGATGTATTTAACAGGAACAGATGAGCACGGGCAGAAAATTCAACGCAAGGCGGAGGAAAAAGGGGTAACGCCGCAAGCGTATGTTGATGAAATTGTTGCCGGGATTCAAGAGCTATGGAAAAAACTCGATATTTCCTACGATGACTTTATTCGAACAACCGAAGACCGGCATAAAGAGGTAGTCGAGAAAATTTTTGCTCGCTTAGTTGAACAAGGCGATATTTATTTAGATGAATACGAAGGATGGTATTGTACGCCTTGCGAATCGTTTTATACAGAACGGCAGCTCGTGGATGGAAATTGTCCAGACTGCGGACGTCCGGTCGAAAAAGTGAAGGAAGAATCGTATTTCTTTCATATGAGCAAATATGTCGATCGCCTGTTGCAGTACTATGAAGAAAATCCAGAGTTTATTCAACCGGAATCGCGAAAAAATGAAATGATTAACAACTTTATTAAGCCAGGCTTAGAAGATTTAGCTGTATCGCGAACGACGTTTGATTGGGGAATTAAAGTGCCAGGAGACCCGAAACATGTCATTTACGTATGGATTGACGCATTATCGAATTATATTACGGCATTAGGATATGGCACAGACAACGATGAAAAGTTTTTAACCTATTGGCCGGCGGATGTGCATCTTGTTGGAAAAGAGATCGTTCGTTTCCATACGATTTATTGGCCAATTATGCTTATGGCGCTAGATTTACCATTGCCAAAAAAAGTGTTTGCTCACGGATGGTTGTTGATGAAAGATGGGAAAATGTCAAAATCGAAAGGGAATGTGGTCGATCCAGTGACGCTTATTGACCGCTATGGCTTAGATGCGCTTCGCTATTATTTGCTTCGTGAAGTTCCGTTCGGTTCAGATGGGGTATTTACGCCGGAAGGATTTGTCGAGCGGATTAATTACGACTTAGCGAACGATTTAGGAAACTTATTAAACCGGACGGTAGCGATGATGGAAAAATATTTCGCTGGCGCTATCCCGGTTTATGAGGGAGCGAAAACGACCTATGACAACGACCTTGTGCATGTGGCGCAAGAAACGGTGAAACAAGTAGAAGAAGCGATGGAGAAAATGGAATTTTCTATAGCGTTGTCAGCCATTTGGCAATTAATTGGTCGCGCCAATAAGTATATTGATGAAACACAGCCATGGGTGTTAGCGAAAGAAGAAGCGAACCGAGGAAAATTAGCGTCTGTGATGGCTCACTTAGCCGAAGTACTTCGTCAAATTGCGGTGTTGTTGCAGCCGTTTTTGACACGAACACCAGAAAAAATTTTCCAACAACTTGGTGTGACACAAGCAGAACTAAAAACGTGGGAAAGCTTATACACGTTTGGCCTCATCAAAGAAGGAACAAAAGTGGAAAAAGGAGAACCGCTCTTCCCGCGTTTAGAAATGGAAACAGAGGTTGCGTACATTAAAGCGCAAATGCAAGGCGATAAACCAGCCTCTGCCCAACCGAAAGAAACTGTTTCAGAAATCACGATTGACGATTTTCTGAAAGTGGATTTGCGAGTTGCGCAAGTAGTGCACGCAGAGCCGGTAAAAAATGCGAATAAACTGTTGAAGTTGCAGCTTGATCTCGGATATGAGAAACGTCAAGTCATTTCAGGAATCGCGGAATTTTACAAGCCAGAAGAACTGATTGGAAAGAAAGTGATTTGTGTGGCTAACTTAAAACCAGCGAAACTGCGCGGCGAATTGTCGCAAGGGATGATTTTAGCAGGGGAAGAAAACGGGGTGCTTTCACTTGCTACAGTTGATGAACGTTTGCCAAATGGAACAAAAATAAAGTAAAACGAAACGCAAAGAGGTGCGTGACACCTCTTTGTTGTCGTTTTGTAACGGAAATGTTAGGCTACTGTGACATATGTAATCTTTTCCTATGATACACTTAACAACGAAAAAGGAGTAGTGGCGATGTTATTTGATACACATGCACATTTAAATGCGGTGCAATATAGCGAAGATGTCGAAGAAGTAATCAAGCGGGCGCAAGAGGAGAAAGTATGTAACATTGTTGTCGTTGGCTTTGATCGACCGACGATAGCACGCGCGATTGAACTTGCAGAGCAATATGATTTTATTTATGCGGCTGTTGGTTGGCATCCGGTGGATGCGATTGATATGACTGATGAAGATTTATATATGCTCGAGCAGCTAGCAGCGCATCCGAAAGTCGTTGCGCTTGGTGAAATGGGCTTAGATTACTATTGGGATAAATCGCCGAAAGACGTACAAAAAGACGTATTTCGGAAGCAAATTGCGCTTGCGAAAAAAGTGAAGCTTCCCATTATTATACATAACCGTGAAGCAACAGCAGATATTTTAACGATTTTGCAAGAAGAAAACGCGCAAGAAGTCGGCGGTATTATGCATTGTTTTACAGGAAGTGTTGAAGTGGCGAAACAATGCATCGCGATGAATTTTTATATTTCATTTGGTGGTCCTGTGACGTTTAAAAATGCGAAAAAGCCAAAAGAAGTGGCGAAAGACATTCCGTTAGAACATTTGTTAATTGAAACGGATTGTCCGTATTTAACCCCGCATCCGTTTCGTGGGAAACGGAATGAACCGAGCTACGTCAAATACGTTGCAGAGGCGATTGCGGAATTAAAAGAAATTTCGCTAGAAGAAGTAGCGCGGCAAACAACGGAGAATGCGAAAAAATTGTTCGGCATTAATCGCTAACGAAACGTGTCATTTTTTTGGGAGGCTTGTCTAACGAGCACGATAAGAAAAAAAGTTCTACAAATTTAGCGTCGTGCATACGATAGAATGTCGACAAGTCTTCCTTTCCTTTCAATGCTATTTTTTGCATAATAGAGTATACGTAAGCGTAAAGGTGAGAGGGAGGAGAAAAAAAGGAGGTTTTTCAACGTGTTAAGTAATGTAAGGGAATTGTTTTCTAGTTCGTTAAGGAAAAATTTTGCTGTTACAGCTAGCGGGATGATAGCGCTTTCAGCGACAACGGGGTTTACGGGGTACGAAGCGACAAAGGAGCATGTGACGGTTATAAAAGATGGTGAGAGGCAAGAGGTTCGCACACATGCCAATACGGTAGCAGAAGTGTTAGAAGAACTAAATATTCATCCACGTCCAGAAGATTACATATACCCCGCGGTGAATGCAGCCGTTACCGATGATTTGCAAATCGTTTGGCAAGCGAGCAAGCGGGTGACGCTAACGGTAAATGAAACAAAAAAAGACGTATGGACGACTGCGAAAAGCGTAAAAGAATTGCTAGCCGCCCAACATATCGCTGTCGGACCGTATGATTATGTGTTTCCATCGCTAGAAGCAGAAATCAAAAAGGGCATGACTATTTCGTTTGAAAAAGCATTTCCGATTCAATTGAATGTCGGCGGTAAACAACAGCAAGTATGGGCAACTTCGACTACTGTCGCTGACTTTTTAAAGCAGCAGAACATCGTGCTAAACGAACTCGACCGTGTAGAGCCATCGCTACATGAAAAAATAAAAGCAAATATGGTCGTAAAAGTTGTTAAAGTTCAAAAAGTCACCGATGTAGTGGAAGAAGCAGTAGATTTCGCAGTCGTCACCCGCAAAGACGACCGATTGCCGAAAGGAGAAAGACGGGTGATTCACCCTGGCGAAAAAGGGCTCGTATCAAAACAATACGAAATCGTGCTTGAAAACGGCAAAGAGGTATCACGGACATTAGTACAAACAAAAACATTAAAACAAAGCAAAGACCTTGTGATAGCGGTTGGCACAAAGGAAAGAGCGCTCACGTCGCGTGGATCGTCACAAGCGGCGCGAGAAATGTACGTCACGGCGACCGCCTATACGGCGTATTGCGGTGGTTGTTCCGGAAGAACGAGCACAGGGATTAACTTGCGCGCCAATCCGCACTTAAAGGTAATTGCCGTCGACCCACGCATCATTCCGCTCGGTTCGAAAGTATATGTCGAAGGCTACGGCTATGCGATTGCAGCGGACACAGGGGCGGGAATTAATGGATATAAAATCGACGTGTTTTTTCCAGAAAAATCTGCCGCGTTTCGCTGGGGAGCAAGACGCGTTAAAATTAGAATTATCGATTAAACGGAGGGATTTTTCACCCTCTGTTTTTTCGTTATAATGAAAAAGATGATTTTCTATTTCTTTAGACGAAAGAAGCGCGAAAAAGTTTCAAGGTTTAGCGGGAATGCGAAAAAGAAAAGGCGATGAAAGGGGTACGTACCATTACGTTGAAAATTAAAGAGATTATTGTGGTAGAAGGAAAAGATGATACAGTGGCTGTTCGGCGAGCAGTGGAAGCCGATACGATTGAAACGAACGGATCGGCGATTAACGAAGAAACGATTGAGCGAATTAAGCTGGCGAAAGAAACACGTGGCGTCATTATTTTGACAGATCCGGATTTCCCAGGGGAGAAAATCCGCAAAACGATTGCGGAACACGTTCCTGGCTGTAAGCATGCGTTTTTGCCAAAACAATCAGCGCTCTCGAAAAAAGGAAAAGGTGTTGGAGTAGAGTATGCGACGGTAGAAGCCATTCGGCATGCCCTTGAACATGTATATGAAGAAGCGGTGGAATGGGAAGAAGAAATTACGTTGGACGATTTACTCGCAGCAGGGTTAATCGGTGGGGCGTTAGCGAAAGCGCGGCGACAACGGCTAGGGCAGCTATTGAAAATCGGGTATACGAATGGAAAACAATTGCATAAGCGATTGCAAATGTTCCGCATTTCCAAACATGCGTTTCACGACGCGTTGCAGCAAGTGCTTTGGGAGGAAAAAGAAAATGGCTAAAGATATTGCCACACTAGGGCGAACACGTGAGATTTTAGAGAAATATGGGTTTTCGTTTAAAAAAAGTTTAGGACAAAATTTTTTAATCGATACAAATATTTTGCGGCGCATTGTCGATTACGCGGAACTATCCGGCGAAACAGGGGTCATGGAGATTGGGCCTGGGATTGGGGCGCTTACGGAACAACTTGCTCGCCGTGCGAAAAAAGTGGTGGCGTTTGAAATCGACCAGCGCTTGTTGCCGATTTTAGCGGACACGTTGTCGCCATATCCAAACGTTCGCATCATTCATCAAGATGTGCTCAAAGCAGATATTCGTCGCGTGATGGAAGAGGAGTTTGGCGGCATTCGCGATGTGATGGTAGTAGCGAACTTGCCGTATTATGTGACAACGCCAATTATTATGAAATTGTTAGAAGATCATCTGCCGATTCGTGGTATTGTCGTCATGTTGCAAAAGGAAGTCGCAGACCGCATTGCAGCGCAACCAGGCACGAAAGATTACGGTTCTTTATCCATTGCGGTTCAATATTATACGACAGCAGAAACGGTCATGACCGTTCCACGAACCGTTTTTATCCCGCAACCGAATGTGGATTCAGCGGTCATCCGGCTAACGAAACGGGAAAACCCAGCGGTTGACGTTATCGATGAGTCGTTTTTCTTTCAAGTGGTTCGAGCAAGTTTTAGCCAGCGTCGCAAAACAATTTTGAATAACTTAACGAATCAACTGCCGAATGGGAAACAGCACAAAGAAACTATTGAGCAGGTGTTAACTGAGCTGCAAATTGAGCCGCGACGACGTGGAGAAACGTTAACGTTAGAGGAATTTGCTAAGCTAAGCAACCGATTAGTGAAGGAATGGAAGGAAAAGGCCTAATTTTTAGGTCTTTTTCTTTTTTCTTCACTTCTTTTGTGCGTATGCATATTGTACTTAATAAGTCGGATGCGAGGAGGACAAAAGATGGAGATAAAAATAGGGGACATTGTGGCAAGAAAGTCATACGAATGTGATTTATTGTTTCGTGTCGTGGACATTAAAGAGAAAAATGGAGAAAAAGAAGCGATTCTTTACGGAGAGGATGTACGGTTAATGGCAGATGCTCCGTTTGACGATTTATTGATTATCGATGAATCGGAGCGGCAACTTAGGGAGAAAAAAGAACAAGAGCTCATTGAGCAATCGTTTAAACTGTTCCGCCAAGATTATCGTTTATTAAAACAAAAGACGGAGTATCGAGCGACTGGGGGGTATCAAACGGATAAGGATTTTTTTCACATTCCAGGGCGCGTTCTTCATTTGGATGGCGACCCTGTTTACTTACAAAAGTGTTTGAACTTGTATGAGCGAATCGGTGTCCCCGTACACGGAGTGTATTGTGAGGAAAAAGAGATGCCAGAGAAAATTGGTGCACTTTTAGAGCAAATTCGACCCGATATTTTAGTTGTTACCGGCCACGATTCTTACTCGAAATCGAAAGGAAAAGTAACGGATTTACGGGCATACCGTCATTCGAAATATTTTGTACAAACTGTGAAAGAGGCACGAAAAAAAATTCCGCATCTTGATCAACTCGTCATTTTTGCGGGCGCGTGTCAGTCACATTTTGAATCGCTCATTCGCGCTGGTGCTAATTTCGCAAGCTCGCCTGCTCGTGTCAATATTCACGCGCTTGACCCGGTGTATATTGTATCAAGAATTAGTTTTACTCCGTTTATTGAAACCGTGAACGTGTGGGATGTGTTACGCAATACATTAACAGGGGAAAAAGGATTGGGGGGAGTGGAAACGAAAGGAGTGTTGCGTACAGGGATGCCGTTTCGTTTAATTGAGGAAGAGTAACGAGATCGCGACGACCAATAAGAGGCGGGCGATCTTTTCTGTTTTTTGTACATAATTTTTGCCATTTAGGTATACACTATATGCGGAAATGAGAAAAATGTAGAAAAAAACACATTGACACCGAGGAAAGAGCATTGATATAATTTTTTATTTTGATTTTTTTATTCATATTTGTTATAATAACAATTAGTGAGGTGGAGAGCGAATGGCAAAAACTTTATCCGATATTAAAAAAGCGTTAGATTCAAATATCGGCAAACGCTTGACATTAAAAGCAAACGGTGGAAGAAGGAAGACGATTGAACGGTGTGGCATTTTGGCAGAAACGTATCCTTCCGTCTTTGTCATTGAGCTCGATCAAACAGAAAATGCGTTCGAGCGCGTATCTTACAGCTATGCAGACGTATTAACAGAAACAGTTCAACTAACGTTTTTTGACGATGATCATATGGTGATGGGGAGGCAGTAGACGTTTGTTTGCTGCTTTTTTTGTTGTGTTTTTTTAAAAACAGCGAATACTAAAAATGTCGCGGGATGAGAAAGGAGCTGTTTTGTTTGGGACGACGTCGGGGAATCATGTCGGAACAGTTTAAAGAGGAGTTAGCGAAAGAGCTCGGGTTTTACGACGTGGTGCAAAAAGAAGGCTGGGGAGCTATCCGTGCGAAAGATGCAGGGAATATGGTGAAACTAGCGATACAACTGGCCGAACAGCATTTAGCCAACAAAACGAAGGAATAAAAATAATATCCGCGGCAGCCGAAGCATTTCGCTTCGGTTTTTGTTTTCTGTTACGAATGTTTCTTGATAATATTAATGATTGGTGCAGTTTTGTGGTAAAATGTTCGTATAAGTTTTGAAGTCGTTAAAGTAGGTGGACAAGTTGAGACTATTGGTAAAAGCTCCGGCAAAAATCAACTTATCGCTAGATGTGCTACATAAGCGGCCAGATGGATACCATGAAGTCAAAATGGTAATGACGACGATTGATTTGGCAGATCGGGTAGAGTTAGCCCCGCTTGCTAGCGATACGATTCAAATTATATCCCATAATCGGTTTGTGCCGGACGATCATCGCAATTTGGCGTATCAAGCTGCTAAGTTGCTAAAAGAAACGTTTGGCGTTCGAAAAGGCGTAGCGATCTCGATTACAAAAACGATTCCTGTCGCTGCTGGACTAGCGGGTGGGAGCAGCGATGCTGCTGCGACGTTACGCGGTTTAAATAAGCTTTGGCAATTAGGGCTGACGATTGATGAATTAGCGGAACTTGGCGCAAAAATTGGTTCGGATGTATCGTTTTGTGTGTACGGCGGAACAGCACTTGCCACAGGGCGAGGGGAGAAGATTGAACACCTTCCTGCACCGCCACCGTGCTGGGTTATTTTAGCGAAGCCGACGATAGGCGTTTCAACAGCAGAAGTATATCGGAATTTAAACTTGCAGCGAGTCACCCATCCTGATGTGAACGGAATGGTACAAGCCATTAAAGAACGAAATTACGAACGGATTTGTTCGCTTGTAGGGAACGCGCTCGAAGACGTTACCCTAAAAATGCACCCAGAAGTGGCGCATATCAAAGAGCAAATGAAGCGTTTTGGAGCAGATGCTGTTTTAATGAGCGGGAGCGGACCGACCGTTTTCGGATTAGTGCAGTATGACTCCCGTTTGCAACGTATTTACAACGGGCTGCGTGGATTTTGCGATCAAGTGTTTGCTGTTCGGTTATTAGGGGAGCGGAATTCATTTGATTAAACGCGTATATTAATGGTATATTTAGTTTAAAATATTCGGTTTTTCGGGAGGTTCATGTATGAAGTTAAGGCGCAGTAGCCGCTTAGTCGATATGACGCAATATCTCCTTGAACATCCGCACCAGTTAGTGCCACTGACGTTTTTTGCAGAGCGGTACCAATCGGCTAAATCATCGATTAGTGAAGATTTAGCGATTATTAAGCAAACGTTTGAGCAACAAGGTGTCGGAACGTTAAAAACGATTTCAGGGGCAGCAGGCGGTGTGCAATATATTCCTAAACTATCGATGGAAGAAGCAAAGGCAACGGTTACGTATTTATGCGAGCAGTTAGCCAATCCGGACCGGTTATTGCCGGGCGGGTACTTGTATATGACGGACATTCTTGGTGACCCGCGGATTATCAATAAAATTGGCAGGCTATATGCGTCGCTGTTTGCCGACCGGGCGATCGACGTAGTCATGACGATTGCTACAAAAGGAATTCCGTTAGCTTATGCTGTTGCTCATTTTTTAAATGTTCCTGTTGTCATCGTTCGCCATGACAATAAAGTGACAGAAGGTTCGATGGTCAGTATTAATTACGTTTCTGGTTCGTCTAAGCGCATTCAGACGATGGTGTTGGCGAAACGAAGCTTGGCAGAGGGGACGAACGTGTTAATCGTCGATGATTTTATGAAAGCGGGCGGAACAATCAACGGGATGATTAGCTTATTAAACGAATTTAACGCTCGAGTAGCGGGCATCGGTGTGCTCGTTGAATCCGAAGAGCCGAGTGAACGGCTTGTCGACGAATACATTTCCTTAGTGAAGCTCTCATCTGTTAATATAAAAGAGAAGCAAATTACCATTAACGAAGGAAACTACATGAACTTTATGGAATGAAAGGAGATTGTTACTGATGAAAAAAGTCGAAACAACAAAAGCACCACAAGCAATCGGACCTTATTCGCAAGGCATTATTGTCAATAACATGTTTTACAGCTCGGGGCAAATTGCGTTAACGCCAGAAGGAGAGATGGTACAAGGCGATGTAAAAGAGCAAACGCATCAAGTATTTAAAAATTTACAAGCCGTTTTAGAAGCAGCCGGTGCATCGCTTGATACCGTTGTGAAAACAACCGTGTTTTTAAAAAGCATGGACGATTTTGCGGCGATGAACGAAGTATACGGGCAATATTTTAACGAACATAAACCAGCGCGCTCTTGTGTGGCTGTTGCGAAATTGCCGAAAGATGCGCTAGTTGAAATCGAAGTCATCGCGCTAGTGAAATAATGAGTAACTAACGTACGCTCACCTACCTTTCCCGCAATTTTGACAGAAACCGGTCGTTTTAGATATTTTTTAAAAAAAATTTTATAAAAAAAGAAGGAAATGCGGGAGAAATGTGGAATAACATTAACCAAGTTCTGATATAGGGAAAAGGTGGTGAGCATAATGGAAGTAACTGACGTAAGATTACGCCGCGTGAATACCGAAGGACGTATGAGAGCGATTGCATCTATTACGTTGGATAATGAATTTGTTGTACATGATATCCGCGTAATCGATGGCAATAACGGCTTGTTTGTCGCTATGCCAAGCAAGCGTACTCCTGACGGGGAATTTCGTGACATCGCGCATCCAATTAATTCCACAACCCGCGGGAAAATTCAAGAGGCTGTATTGGCCGAGTATCACCGCTTAGGTGAGCTTGAAGCAGAACTTGAAGAAGCAGGAGCTTCTTAAATAGAAAAAACCTGTCCGATGTCGGGCAGGTTTTTAATTTTTGACAAAAGCGAATGTTGCCTTGAAATACATAGCTAATTGAGATATATTCAATATGGATAAAAAGGTAATTGGAGGCCCTATTCATGAAACGATATGCGGTAATATTGGCAGCGGGACAGGGGACGCGCATGAAATCAAAGCTTTATAAAGTGTTGCACCCTGTTTGCGGCAAGCCAATGGTTCAGCATGTAGTCGATCAAGTGTTGCAGCTTGGTCTCGAAAAACTGATTACAGTTGTTGGGTTTGGTGCCGAACAAGTAAAGGCACAAATCGGCAGAAAAAGCGAGTTTGCGTTGCAAGAAGAACAGCTCGGGACGGCGCACGCGGTAATGCAAGCAGCTCCGTATTTGCAAGACAAAGATGGTGTAACGTTAGTTGTTTGCGGTGACACTCCTCTTATTACAGCGGAAACGATGAAGGCGTTGTTAGAACATCACCTTGCGACAAATGCAAAAGCGACGATTTTAACAGCGATTGCGGAAAATCCAGCAGGATATGGTCGCATTGTTCGGGACAAAGAAGGGCATGTTGAAAAAATTGTTGAACATAAAGATGCCACCGAAGCAGAACGAGCAATTCAAGAGATTAATACAGGCACATACTGTTTCGACAACCGCTCGTTATTTGAAGCGCTTACAAATGTATCCAATAACAACGTGCAAGGTGAGTATTATTTGACCGATGTCATTGAGATTTTAAAAGCAAAAGGGGAAGTTGTTTCCGCGTATCAAGCTGTTTCGTTTGCCGAAACCATTGGCGTCAACGACCGCATGGCGCTTGCACAAGCAGAAAAAATAATGCGCGACCGCATTAATCGCTACCATATGACAAACGGCGTGACGATTATTGCTCCAGAGCATACGTATATATCACCGGAAGCGAAAATTGGACGTGACACGATTATTTATCCAGGCACGATTATTGAAGGAGCAACGGTGATTGGGGAAGACTGCGCCATCGGTCCGCATTCAGAAATTAAAAACTGTGTCGTCGGCAATCATACAACGATTCGTCACTCTGTCGCTCACGATAGCGAAATTGGAAATCATGTAACTATCGGGCCGTTTGCCCATATTCGCCCGTCTTCGCAAATTGGTGATGACGTTCGAATTGGAAATTTTGTTGAGATTAAAAAATCAACGTTCGGAAAAGGAAGCAAAGCATCCCATTTAAGCTATATTGGCGATGCAGAAGTAGGAGAAGATGTAAATTTAGGCTGTGGCTCGATTACCGTGAATTATGATGGAAAAAATAAGCATTTGACAAAAATTGAAGACGGCGCATTTATTGGGTGCAATGCGAATTTAATTGCTCCTGTAACGGTTGGAAAAGGAGCGTATGTAGCAGCTGGCTCTACGATTACCGATGACGTTCCAGGAAATGCGTTATCGATTGCCCGCGCCCGTCAAGTGAATAAAGAAAATTATGTCGACCGTCTGAACGTGAAGAAAAAATCCTAATGGAGGTTTATCATGTCTCAATATGTTGATTCGAGCTTAAAGTTGTTTGCGTTGAATTCGAATAAGCAGTTGTCGGAAGAAATCGCCCAAATTATCGGTGTACAACTTGGAAAATGTTCGGTATCTCGGTTTAGCGATGGCGAAATTCAAATTAACATCGAAGAGAGCATCCGCGGTGGAGATGTGTTCGTTATCCAATCGACGAGCGCACCTGTAAATGAGCATTTAATGGAACTTCTTATTATGATTGATGCATTGAAGCGTGCTTCTGCTAAGACGATTAACATTGTCATGCCGTATTACGGCTATGCACGCCAAGACCGTAAAGCGCGTTCGCGTGAACCGATTACGGCAAAATTAGTAGCAAACCTGTTAGAAACAGCGGGTGCTTCTCGCGTCATTACCCTTGATTTACACGCACCGCAAATTCAAGGATTTTTTGACATTCCAATCGATCATTTAATGGGCGTGCCAATTTTAGCGGACTACTTTAAAAACAAAAACCTCCAAGACATTGTTATCGTATCGCCAGACCATGGCGGAGTAACACGGGCGCGCCGATTGGCAGACCGCCTCAAAGCGCCGATTGCGATCATTGATAAGCGCCGTCCAAAACCAAATGTGGCAGAAGTTATGAATATCGTTGGACAAGTAGAAGGGAAAACTGCTATTCTAATTGATGATATTATCGATACGGCGGGGACGATTACATTAGCAGCGAATGCGTTAGTCGAAAACGGAGCGGCGGATGTGTACGCATGTTGCACGCATCCAGTATTGTCTGGGCCAGCGATTGAACGGATTCAAAATTCGAAAATTAAAGAATTGGTTGTCACAAACTCTATTGCGCTTCCAGAAGAGAAGAAAATTGAAAAAATTGTCGAGTTATCTGTTGCGCCTTTAATTGCTGAAGCAATTATTCGCGTCTACGAAAAACAATCGATTAGTGCGCTATTTGATTAATCCATGATGTTTAAATCTTCTTGTTTTAGGACAAAGTAATCCGTAGATTCTAAAACAGGAGGGTGACTCATTCATGGCTGTATTAGAAGCAAAAAAACGAACAGATGAAAAACGCTCTTACATTCGCTCGCTTCGCTTAGAAGGAAACATTCCAGGCGTATTGTACGGAAAAAACGTTCAAAGTCATGCAATTTTTGTGAATGCAGCAGACTTTATTAAAACGATTCGCGACGAAGGCCGCAATGCATTAATTACGTTAAATGTAGACGGTGAGAGTTTCACGGCGTTGCTTCGCGACATGCAAAAAGACCCGTTGCGCAGCGAAATCACGCATGTCGATTTCCAAGCGGTCGATATGTCAACAGAAGTAGAGATCGATGTAAACGTGCATTTAATTGGAGATGTTGCTGGTGTGAAAGACGGTGGTGTATTGCAGCAATCGCTACACCAGCTATCGATTCGCGCATTGCCAGCAAACATCCCACCTTCGATTGACATTGATATTTCTCATTTACAAGTTGGCGATACGTTGACGGTTGGCGATATCCAAACGGGTGGAAAATACGAGATTAATCATGAACCAACGGAAGTCATCGCCTCGATTTTACCGCCGAAGCAAGAGGAAGAAATTCATAGTGGCGAGCAACAAGAGGCTGGACGACCGGAGGCAGAAGAAGGACGAGAAACAGTCCCAGTGTCATAATGGAAGATGCCCCAAAAGGCCGTCTTTCTTCAACGAAGATGTAATATATCGTTTTGTGAAAGGATTTCGTGCGTATATACAGTGATAAAAAAAGAGGTGTCCCGTTGCTGGTGGGACACCATCTTTGTACTATCATGTAAAGGTGTACCCTTTTTGCATATGACTAAAGAGAGGAGAGCAACGGTTGAAACTGTTTGTCGGTTTAGGAAATCCAGGAAAAGAGTACGAGGAAACGAGACATAATGTCGGGTTCATGGTCATTGATGAATTGGCAAGACGATGGAGCGTTTCTTATAACCAAGCAAAATTTCACGGCATTTTCGGTTCGCATATCATTGGTGGAGAGAAAGTTATCTTATGTAAACCACTGACATATATGAATTTGTCCGGAGAGTGTGTTCGTCCTCTGATGGATTATTTTCAAATAGACATAGAAGATGTCGTTGTTATTTATGACGATTTAGACCTCCCCGTCGGTAAAATTCGCTTACGGACAAAAGGAAGCGCCGGTGGGCATAATGGCATTAAATCGCTCATTCATCATTTAGGAACCGAGCAGTTTAAACGGATTCGTGTCGGCATCGGTAGACCACAAAACGGACAAAAAATAACAGATTACGTTTTAGGGAGATTTCAAGCGGAAGAAGCACCCGAAATAAAACAAGCCATTCACCGTGCGGCAGACGCTTGTGAAAAATTTGTTAGTGCCTCTTTTGTGCAAGTGATGAATGAGTTTAATGTGTGAATAAAACGTTTCCTAATGGTGAAAAATAAATGTATGGAAAGACCCATTAGGAGGTTGCGGACATGGCACTGCATTATTATTGCCGACATTGCGGCATCAAAATCGGAACGCTCGATAGCGTTTCGCTCGATAGCGAACAGCTAGGGTTTCATCATTTAACAGAAGAAGAACGGCTAGAGATGATTTCTTATTTACCAACCGGCGACATTCAAGTGAAAACGATTTGCGAAGATTGCCAAGAAGCGCTAGAACGGTATCCAGAATGGCATCAATATGAGAAATTTATTCAGTAGAGAGCTTTGGGCAAACCAAAGCATTTTTGCATTTACTGTTTATGAGAGGAGGGGAGTTAGGTGCGCGCACTGCATCATTATTTTATAGAAAACCAAGATATTCAGTTGATTTTGAAAGGCGTGGAAGCTGGCTTAAAAGAACAGTTAGTGACCGGGTTATCCGGTTCGGCGCGGTCGGTTTTTTTATCCTCTATTTACAAAGAAACAAATCGACCGCTGCTTGTTGTCGCGCATAACTTATTTCAAGCGCAAAAAATATTCGATGACCTTGTGCAGCTACTCGGAACGGAGGAAGTATTCCTTTACCCAGTCAATGAAATGATTGCCGCGGAGATGGCCATCGCTAGCCCAGAGTTAAAGGCACAAAGGCTGGAAGTGATGAACTATTGGGCAAAACAAAAAAAAGGAATTGTTGTTACCCCGGTTGCTGGTATTCGCCGCTTGTTGCCACCAAAATCGTTATGGACAGAAAACTTACTGACGATTACCGTTGGAAGCGAACTAGACTTAGAAACATATAAACATCGTCTTGTGCAAATGGGATATAAGCGTGCAGCAACTGTGTCAACACCTGGAGAATTTAGCATTCGTGGCGGCATTATCGACGTATATCCACTGACTGCCGAACTCCCGTATCGGATTGAGTTGTTTGATACCGAAGTCGAATCGATTCGGACGTTTACCGTTGAGGACCAGCGTTCCCAAGCCGAGGTGAATGATGTTTTAATCGGTCCAGCAGAGGAGATGCTTGTATACGGGGAAGTATTGCAACGTGGCATCGAACGCATTGAACAAGGGCTTGCCGAAAGCCTGCAAAAACTAAAAGACGAAAAAGCAAAACAACTGTTACTCGAACATTTGTCATTAGAACTGGAACAGCTGAAACAAGGGCAAACGATTGAACAGCAATATAAGTATTCGTCGCTTTTTTATGAATGGCCTGCTAGTTTGCTAGATTATATGCCAGAAAACGGATTACTGCTATTGGATGAAGCAAGCCGGATTTATGAAACGTCGGAAAATTTAGATAAAGAGGAAGCGGAATGGTACACAAGTTTATTATCGGCTGGCAAAATCATTCATGACCTCCCGATTTCCCATTCGTTTTCCGACTTATTGCAAACGTGCAAACAGCCGCGTGTCTATTTATCGTTATTTTTGCGCCACGTTCCACATACGCATCCGCAAAATATTGTGGGCGTTTCCTGCAAGCAGATGCAACATTTTCACGGTCAGATGGAACTGTTAAAGACGGAATTGGAACGGTGGAAAAAAGCGAAATATGCGGTCGCTTTTTTAGCGCCAAACATAGAACGGCTCAAAAAATTGCAAGCGGTTTTGGAAGATTACGAAATAGACGTGGCGCCGTTGCCAGATGAGGCACCGCTCATGCACGGGAAATGCCAGATATTGCAAGGTGACTTAAACAATGGGTTTGAAATGCCGTTGCAAAAATTGGCGGTAATTACGGAAGAAGAGTTGTTTAAAAAGCGGGTCAAAAAGCCAATCCGACGGCAAAAACTATCAAATGCCGAACGAATTAAAAGTTATTCCGAGCTGCAAGTCGGCGATTATGTCGTGCATGTCAACCACGGAATCGGTAAATATTTAGGGATTGAAACGTTAGAAATTAACGGAATTCATAAAGACTATATTCACATTCAATACCAAGGTGGCGATACGCTATACGTTCCGATTGACCAAATTGACCAAGTACAAAAATATGTCGGCTCAGAAGGAAAAGAACCGAAAATTTATAAACTTGGCGGAACGGAATGGAAAAAGGTAAAGAAAAAGGTTGAATCATCGGTTCAAGATATTGCCGAAGATTTAATTAAGCTTTATGCCGAGCGTGAGGCAAGCAAAGGATATGCATTCTCGCCAGATACGGAAATGCAGCGGGAGTTTGAGGCGGCTTTCCCTTATCAAGAAACAGAAGACCAGCTTCGTTCCATTGAAGAAATTAAACGCGATATGGAAAGCGAAAAACCGATGGATCGGTTGTTATGCGGTGACGTTGGCTACGGAAAAACAGAAGTAGCGTTGCGGGCAGCGTTTAAAGCGATTATGGATGGAAAGCAAGTCGCATTTTTAGTGCCGACGACGATTTTGGCGCAGCAACATTACGAAACTGTTCGAGAGCGTTTTCAAGGATATCCGATTAATGTAGGACTATTGAACCGTTTCCGTACGAAAAAGCAGCAAAACGAAACGATTAAAGGGTTAAAAGATGGCACGATTGATATGGTCATCGGCACGCACCGGCTTTTATCAAAAGATGTGGCGTTTAAAGACTTAGGCTTGCTTATTATTGACGAAGAACAGCGATTCGGCGTCAGCCATAAAGAAAAAATTAAGCAACTAAAAGCAAACATCGACGTGTTGACATTAACGGCAACACCGATTCCACGGACATTGCATATGTCGATGATTGGTGTCCGTGATTTATCCATCATTGAAACGCCGCCGGAAAACCGTTTTCCGGTACAAACGTATGTAATGGAGCATACGCCAGAATTAGTTCGCGAAGCCATCGAACGCGAATTAGCGCGGGACGGACAAGTGTTTGTCCTCTACAATCGTATCGAGGATATCGATGTCAAGGCGGAAGAAATTGCCGCTCTTGTTCCAGATGCGCGCGTCACATACGCCCACGGGCGAATGACAGAAACGGAGCTCGAAAACGTCATCCTCGCATTTTTAGAGGGACAATACGATGTGCTTGTAACAACGACGATTATCGAAACGGGTGTCGATATTCCGAACGTCAACACGTTAATCGTGTATGACGCGGACCGAATGGGATTGTCACAGCTTTACCAGCTGCGCGGGCGCGTCGGCCGGTCTAATCGTGTAGCGTATGCGTATTTTACGTACCGGAAAGATAAAGTATTAAATGAGGTAGCCGAAAAACGTCTACAGGCGATTAAAGAGTTTACAGAGCTAGGGTCTGGATTTAAAATCGCGATGCGCGATTTATCGATTCGCGGAGCGGGCAATATATTAGGCGCAGAGCAACACGGCTTCATCGATTCGGTCGGCTTTGATTTATATTCACAAATGTTAAAAGATGCGATCGAAAAACGGAGAGGCATTCCGCAAGCGGAAAAATCGGCAGAAGTTGAAATTGATATCGAGGTTGATGCGTACATTCCGGATACGTATATTCATGACGAACTGCAAAAAATTAATATGTATAAGCGCTTTAAAGCAGTTAGTACGCTCGAGGAACTAGAAGAACTACGCGACGAAATGCTTGACCGGTTCGGCGAATATCCAGATGAAGTCGATTATTTGTTCCAAATTGCTGAAATGAAAGTATATGCGAACCAAAACGGAGTACAATCGATTAAGCAACATAAGCAACAAATTGATATTTTATTTACCGAGCAAGCATCAAAAGAAGTACAAATTCAGCGATTGTCAAAAATCGGCAACCGTTACGGTCGCGTGTTCGGATTTGGCATGGACGGAGAAAAATTCAAAATCGTCCTTCATGTGAAAGGCATGAAACCACAAGAATGGCTTGTCATTTTATACGAAACGTTAAAAGCGCTCAATGCCGAAAAAAATGAAAAATCCGTTACGGCATAAGTTTATCGTTTGAAAAAATGGTCGATAATGAATGGTGGGGAATTTTATCTAAGTTTGCAAAAATCACTTTCATCATGTATAGAAGTTGGTTTGTGAAGGATACTAATTTCAACAATGGTGGATTCTTCAACGAAGAATTCATCGATGCATTTAATTCTTATGATGAAAGTGAGGCATCAATAGATGAAAGCAACAGGTATTGTTCGTCGAATTGATGATTTAGGAAGGGTTGTTATCCCGAAAGAAATTCGGAGAACGTTGCGTATCCGCGAAGGAGACCCACTAGAGATTTTTGTTGATCGTGACGGAGAAGTCATTTTAAAGAAATATTCACCAATTAGCGAATTAGGGGATTTTGCAAAAGAGTATGCGGAAGCGTTGTTTGACAGCTTAGGACATCCGGTATTAATTTGTGATCGCGACACGTTTATTGCGGTTGCAGGAGTATCGAAAAAAGAATTTCTTAATAAAAGCGTCAGCTCCTTGCTTGAAAAAGTGATGGATGAACGTCAGCCAGTGCTTCGCACCGAAGAAGGGGAAGTTGAAATGGTGGACGGTCATGCGGAACGGTGGAAATCGTATACGGTTGCCCCGATCATTGCAAACGGTGACCCGATTGGAGCGGTCGTCATTTTGTCGAAAGACAAAACGATTGGTGAAGTGGAGCATAAAGCGGTTGAAACTGCCGCCAGCTTTTTAGCACGGCAAATGGAACAATAAAATGACGCAGCGTTTTCCGCCAGCTAACACGTAAGACAGCTTCTATGCTGTCTTTTTCTTTTGCGGTATAATGGCAAAGGGCTATGATGAATAGGGAAGGTGAAGCAAGATGGAGCGGCCGCGGACGGTGAGACTTTGGCACGGAACGGTTGTGTTAGCTGTTGCTGCGTTGATAACAAAAATATTAAGTGCATTTTACCGCATTCCATACCAGAACATTGTTGGGGATGTGGGATTTTATATTTATCAACAAGTGTACCCCATTTATGCGGTGATGATGGCGCTAGCGACGTCTGGGTATCCAGTCGTTATTTCCAAACTGGTCGCTGAGCGAGTAGAGGAAAATGATGAACAAGGTGTTTTCGATGTGTTACGTACATCGTTTTTCGTATTAGGTGCAATCGGTATGTTTTTCTTTTTTTTGCTTTATATCGGTGGAGGACAGCTGGCGAAATGGATGGGGGATGTGCAATTAACTTCGCTCATTCAAGTCGTTGCCTTTTCTTTTTTACTCTTTCCATTTTTGGCCGTATTGCGCGGCTATTTTCAAGGGAGAAATAATATGGTTCCGACCGCGATTTCACAAGTAGTCGAACAGTCTGTTCGTGTGGCAACCATTCTTGGTTTTTCGTACATCCTCCTCCGAACGGGGCATACGTTGTACGAAGCTGGCGCAGGGGCCATTTTCGGTTCGGTCACGGGAGGATTTGCCGCTCTTTTTGTGTTAACAGCCTATTGGCTAAAAAGTGGTATGCGCCAACGAAAAAAAGGGGTTGAGAGACCGCTCATACGCTATTTATTGCTACAAGGCTTAACGGTTTGTGTAGCGAATATGGTGTTGACGTTAACGCAGTTAGTCGATGCGCTCACTTTACTATCTTTGCTTAAAGAGAGTGGCGTAAGCGAGCGAGTTGCTCAAACATTAAAAGGGGTGTACGATCGCGGCCAACCGCTGATTCAGCTCGGAACAGTCGTGGCGACGTCTTTTTCGCTTACGCTCGTTCCGCTCATTGCTGGGGCGAAAAAGCGCGGAGAGCAGGCATTTATTTTAGAAAAAACGCGTCTGTCTGTTCGAGTTGGGATAGTCGTTGGGATGGGAGCTGCAGTTGGTCTTGCGACATTAATTCGGCCGACGAATATCATGCTTTTTGAAAACGATGCAGGGTCGTTGTCGCTTGCCGTGTTAGCCCTCTCGATTTTTTTTACGACAATGTCGCTGACGATGTCCGCTATTTTACAAGGTATCGGTTATGAATGGGGAGCAGTGCTTAGTGTCGGGATCGCTGTTAGCTGCAAATGGCTAGGCAACGTTTTATTTGTTCCTTTTTTTGGTGTCAATGGCGCAGCGGTTGCTACACTCCTCGCGTATATAGCGATGTCGCTTTTTTTGTATCGAATGTTAGTACGAACTATAGGGGTACAGCCCGTTTGCAAAAAAGAAATTTATTGGACATTGCGCGCCGCATTAGTTATGGTAGCGGTACTCACACTGTATATATGGGTAACCGGACAATGGGGAGAAAACCGTTTTGGTGCGACATGGCAAGCATTGTCTGGCGTGCTGCTTGGCGGCGTTGTTTATATTATAATGGTGTTAAAAGGAAAACTTTTCTCTCCGCAAGAAGTCGCTTTTTTTCCGGTTGGAGAAAAATTGCGCATATTTCTTTCGAAAATGGGTGATGAACGATGAATACCGTTTTTATTTTAGGATTAGGTGCGGGAGATGTTGACCAACTACCGCTCGGTGTGTACCGGCAATTAAAAGGAGCATCGCCGCTTTTTTTGCGGACAAAAGAACATCCAGTAGTGCAAGCGCTTATGGAAGAAGGCGTGTCGTTTACATCGTTCGACGATGTGTATGAACAGTTTTCTACGTTTGAACAAGTGTATGAAACAATTGTCGCGACGTTGTTAGAACACGTTCAAACAAAGGATGTGTTTTACGCTGTTCCGGGGCATCCGCTTGTAGCGGAAAAGACGGTTCAACTTTTGTTAGAAGCGGAAAAACAAGGGCGATGCCACGTGAAAATTGAAGGAGGACAAAGCTTTCTCGACGCGCTGTTTACAGCGCTACGCATCGACCCAGTCGAAGGATTTCAATTAGTCGATGCAACTTCTTTTCAGCGCGGCGATTGGCAGCCGACAACCCATCTAATTTTTTGTCAAGTGTATGACGCATTCATTGCGTCAGACGTAAAGCTTTCACTTATGGAGCAACTGCCGGATGATTATCGTGTATATGTCGTGACGGCTGCGGGAAGCAGAGAAGAAAAAATAGTAGAAATTCCGCTATATGAGTTAGACCGTGTAACAACGCTCAATAATTTAACGAGCGTCTATGTGCCGCCAGTGAAAGACGAAGCGATGTTGTATCATCGGTTTGATACGTTGCGGCGCGTCATTGCTACATTGCGTGGGCCAAACGGCTGTCCGTGGGATCGAAAACAAACGCATGAATCGTTGAAAAAATATTTGCTAGAAGAAACATACGAGTTGTTTGAAGCAATCGACGAACAAGACGATGACAATATCATCGAAGAGCTTGGCGATGTACTATTGCAAGTGATGTTGCATGCGCAAATCGGTGAGGATGACGGTATTTTTTCCATTGACGACGTAATTAAAGCAATCACAGAAAAAATGATTCGCCGTCACCCGCATGTTTTTGGCGATGTTTCGGTACAAAACGCGGACGAAGTCGTACAAAATTGGCAACGTTTGAAAGAAGAGGAGAAGAAAGATCGAGCGGCTTCTTTATTAGACGATGTTCCAAAAAGCTTGCCGAATTTGTTAAAAGCGTATGAATTTCAAACGAAAGCCGCGAAAGTTGGCTTTGACTGGGATGATGTTCGTCCGATGTGGAAAAAAGTAGAGGAAGAAATAAATGAATTTCAGCGCGAACACTCCCAACAAAAGCGGCTCGAAGAATTTGGAGATATTTTATTCGCCCTTGTCAACGTTGCTCGCTATTACAACATCAACCCAGAAGAAGCGCTACATCAAACGAACGTAAAGTTTTACCGCCGATTCTCGTATATTGAGGAACAAGTAAAAAGGTGGGGATTACGCATGGGAGAACTATCACTTGAACAGCTTGATTACTTTTGGGAAGAAGCAAAAAAGAAAGGACGATAAAGATGAGATTGGATAAATTTTTAAAAGTATCGCGTTTAATTAAACGCCGGACGTTAGCAAAAGAAGTGGCAGACCAAGGACGGATTGCGATTAACGGTGTGACTGCTAAAGCAAGCTCTACCGTGAAAATTGGCGACGAAGTGACGATTCAATTTGGAAACAAACAAGTAACGGTGAAAATCATCGATTTAAAAGAAACGACGAAAAAAGAAGAAGCAACTACTCTTTACGAGGTAATCAAAGAAGAGCGTCTGTCGATGGAAAATGGACAAGCATAGCTCGTTCTAAACTTTCCCTCGCATTCATACATATACAAACAGAAAGGATGAATGCGAGGGATGAAAAAATGAACCAATATGAAGGAAAAGGATCTGTTCAGGAGCATGACGTCATCATGCGCGGGAGACGGACGTTAGATATTACTGGTGTAAAACAAGTCGAAAGTTTTGACAGCGAAGAATTTTTGTTAGAAACCGTCATGGGTTTTTTGTCGATTCGCGGCCAAAATTTGCAAATGAAAAATTTAGACGTTGATAAAGGAATCGTATCGATTAAAGGGAAAATTTTTGACCTTATTTATTTAGATGAACATCATCAGGAGAAAGCTAAAGGGTTCTTTAGCAAGTTGTTCAAATGAGTTTAACGACCCAGCTAGAAACGATGCTTGCGATGATCGGGATGGGCGGTTGGCTTGGCATTGCGCTTGATACGTACAACCGGTTTCTAAAGCGCTCAAAGCGAAGCCGTTTCATCGTCTTTTTTCACGACCTTTTGTTTTGGCTGTTGCAAGCGTTATTCATTTTTTATGTATTGCTACTTACGAATGACGGAGAGCTAAGAGTATACATTTTTCTGGCGCTATTATGTGGATATGCGGCGTATCAAAGTTTATTTCGCCATATATACGTAAAGCTGCTTGAAACGATGATTCGTTGTTGTATTGCACTATATCGTTTTTTCCTTCGGACATGCTACTATGTCATTGTGCAGCCGCTTCGGCTGCTTTTGCAGCTATTTTTCTGGACGGCGTTACTTATTTGGCGAATCGTTTTATTTTTCATAACAATACTTTTTCGCTGCATCGTTTTTTTCCTATTGCCGTTTCGGGCGCTTGGAAAGTGGCTTTGGTCGATGATTCCGTTGAAATGGCGAGAACCAGTAGAAAAATTTTTACGTGTATTGGCAGGATTTATACAAAAAGCGAAGAATAGGATGTTAAGATGGAGTATGAAATGGCGAAAGTAAGAGTGGAGGGTGGAGGAAAATGAGTGCTTTACAGCAAAAGAAAGTAACGAAGCTTCCGTCTTCGTATGTGTCAGCGCATGAACAGCAAGAAAAGAAAACAGCGAAAAGAAAGCGTGTTGCCATTGTCCGCTTCACGTTTTTTGGTGTGTTGTTAAGTATATTAGCGGCGCTCTTTTTATATGTGCTCCACTCTCAGTCTGTTAACATGGAAGCGAAAGTGCGCGAGCAAAAGCGGCTGGAACAGCGGCTTGAATCGTTAGAAAAGAAACAAAAACGGCTCGAACAAGAAATTAAAAAGCTGCATGATGACGAATATATCGCCGAATTAGCACGAAAAAAATACTATTTGTCAAAAGAAGGAGAAATCATTTTTGCCGTACCGGGCAAATAAAGGGGGCTGCATGTTAGGCGTATGGCTTATTGACACTTGTTTTTTTGATTCGTTATAATAAAGAAAACGATTTTGATTTTTTAAGGAGGAGCACTTTTTTTATGTCGATTGAAGTAGGCAGCAAGTTACAAGGCAAAGTAACAGGCATTACGAAATTCGGAGCATTTGTGGAGCTGCCAGAAGGCGTAACGGGGTTAGTGCATATTAGTGAAGTAGCCGATAACTATGTCAAAGACATTAACGACCATTTGAAAATCGGCGATGTCGTCGAGGTGCGCGTAATCAATGTAGAGAAAGACGGGAAAATCGGATTATCGATTAAAAAAGCAAAAGAGTCTCAGCCTTCACAGCGTCCGCGTACAAAAACAAATGATCGTGCTGCAAAGGAAAGTTTTGAACAAAAAATTAGCCGCTTTTTAAAAGAAAGTGAAGACCGATTGGCGTCGTTGAAGCGTCATACGGAATCGAAGCGGGGAGGTCGTGGCGCGCGACGCGGATAACTTGCTGCTGAACGAGAAGAACATGAGGATAAAAGCATCCATCGGTTGGATGCTTTTTATATGAAAAAGTGTTGACAAAAAACCAGACAAATATTATTATATTAATTGTCTGTATGGCGGCGTAGCTCAGCTGGCTAGAGCGTACGGTTCATACCCGTGAGGTCGGGGGTTCGATTCCCTCCGCCGCTATAACAAATGAAATCAAATGGCCCGTTGGTCAAGTGGTTAAGACACCGCCCTTTCACGGCGGTAACACGGGTTCGAATCCCGTACGGGTCATCAGAAAAGGATGTTTCCTATTTGGAAGCATCCTTTTTTATTTCGACATATTTGTATAACCGTGCCGTATAACTGAAAAATTCGTCGAACACTTTTTTATCTCGCCTTCTTATTTTGACAAATTTCTGATAATTCAAACGATATAATAGAGTCAATAGAAAAGCAAAGGAGTGGAGATCGGAAATGCAAAGAATCGAAAGACGTGTGGGAACACAAATTTCAGAAGTGCCGTTAAATGACACGCCGGCTGTTTTTTCGCGTTGGACAAAACATTTGAAAGTAAGGTTAGGGCATTTGTTTATCCAGAAAGGGTTTATTTTGTTAATCATTGGCTTTTTGCTTGGACGAGCCCTTATTTTAGCAAAACTAATTCCGTTTGCGCTTCCGTTTTTCGTATCGGTGCATACGCTACGTCGAGAAAAAGCTGGGTTGGCGTTTATTGCGTTAGTAGCTGGGGCATTAACGATATCGTTTGAAGCGGCGTTTTTTGTGTTTGCAGCGATGTTTAGCTTCCTACTATTACATCAAGTGGGAAGAAAGTTTTGGGGCGATTCGCTAAAAATAGCACCTTTTGTTGTATTTTGTCTATCGTTTTCTACAAAATTAGCGGTTGCTTATTTATGGAATGGTCCGCCAACGACGTATGAGAGTGTCATGGCACTCATTGAAGCAGGGCTTAGTTTTGTTCTTACCCTTATTTTTCTGCAAAGCATCCCTCTATTAGCTGCACAAAAATATAAGCACATATTGCGAGCAGAAGAAATTGTTTCACTCGTTATTTTGCTCGCTTCGATGTTAACGGGAACGATTGGGTGGGAAGTATCTCAACTGTCGCTCGAACATATATTATCGCGCTATCTTGTCCTTCTCTTTGCATTTGTCGCTGGAACAACTATTGGCTCGACGGTAGGAGTAGTCACAGGGCTTATTTTGAGCCTAGCTAACATCGATAATTTGTATCAAATGAGTTTACTAGCGTTCGCAGGACTTTTAGGGGGGCTGTTAAAAGAAGGGAAGAAAATTGGTGCGTCGCTCGGACTGTTAGTAGCTACCTTGCTGATTGGTTTGTACGGAAATGGAAAGACAGAAGCACTTCCAACGATCGTCGAATCTTGCTTGGCATCTATCTTGTTTCTCCTTACGCCACGGACGTGGACAGAAACGGTAGCAAAATATATCCCAGGAACAATAGAATATGTGAACGAACAGCAGCAATATATGCGGAAAATTCGTGATGTGACGGCACAGCGTGTTTCCCAGTTTTCCCGCGTTTTTCAAGCGCTTGCGAACAGTTTTTCAACCGAGCGTTTTTTAGGGGAGGAACAGGAGGAGCGAGAGATTGACTACTTTCTTGGGGATGTGACGGAAAAAACGTGCCAAACATGCTTTAAAAAAGAACAATGTTGGGCGCAGCAATTTGATAAAACATATGAGTATATGAAGCAAATGATGTTAGAAGCGGATGCAGGGACGTTACTACAAAACCATTCCTTATTGCGCGAATGGAATCGGTATTGCGCAAAAGGGAAAAAAGTAATCGCTACGATGGAAAAAGAGGTGGCCAATTATCAAGCCAATAAAAAGTTGCGTCGGCAAATTCATGAGAGTCGGAAGTTAGTCGCTGAACAACTACTTGGCGTTTCACAAGTGATGGAGGATTTTGCACAAGAAATTCAACGTGAACAAGAAAATCATTACTTGCAAGAAGAGCAAATTTTCCATGCATTGCAAGAGTTTGGGGTTGAGATTGGCCACGTTGATATTTACAGTTTGGAAAAAGGGAACGTGGACATCGAAATGAGCATTCCGTACTGCGAAGGACGGGGAGAATGTGAAAAACTTATCGCCCCGATGCTTTCTGATATTTTGGACGAAACGATTGTTGTCAAGCGGGAAGAATGCTCTGCCTATCCAAACGGGTATTGTCGTGTGGCGTTTGGTTCAACGAAAGCGTTTGTTGTGGAAACAGGAGTTGCTTTTGCTGCGAAGGGGGGAGGATTTGTATCTGGGGATAGCTATTCGCTCATCGAGCTTGGCACAGGGAAATACGCCATTGCCATCAGCGACGGGATGGGAAATGGGGAACGAGCGTATTACGAAAGCAATGAAACGTTAAAGTTGTTGCAAAAAATTTTACAAACCGGCATTGATGAAACAATCGCGATTAAGTCCATTAATTCGATTCTTTCGCTGCGAACGACAGACGAAGTGTTTTCTACGCTGGATTTGGCAATGATTGATTTGCAAAACGCAACGACAAAATTTTTAAAAATCGGTTCAAGCCCTAGCTTTATTAAGCGAGGGAATCATGTCATCAAAGTGGAATCAAGCAACTTGCCGATTGGCATTATTAAAGAAGCCGAGTTTGAAATAGTCAATGAACAACTAAAGTCTGGTGATTTGTTGATTATGATGAGCGATGGAATTTTTGAAGGACCGTTAGTAGAGAATCACGAAGCATGGATGAAACGGAAAATTAAAGAGCTCAAAACGACTGATCCGCAAGCGGTAGCGGATGTCATTATGGAGGAGGTAATTCGTGCGAGCTCTGGAAGAATCGAAGACGACATGACGATCGTCGTTGCAAAAATTAAACATAATACGCCAAAATGGGCAACTATTCCAGCGTATATGTACACGAAAAAGGCGCAATAAGTATAAAAAACTTCCATTCCGGCAATGATGGGAATACTACACGTAAGGAGGGAATGGAAGGTGCGGAAAGGAACGTTACGGCAAATTTTATTAATTACGGACGGTTGTTCTAACCACGGAGAAGACCCAGTCGCTATGGCAGCGCTCGCAAAAGAACAAGGAATTACGGTGAACGTGATTGGGGTACTTGACCAAGATGTAATGGACGAAAATAGCCTTCGCGAAGTCGAAGGAATTGCGATGGCAGGAGGGGGCATAAGCCAAGTAGTATATGCAAAGCAATTGTCACAAACGGTGCAAATGGTGACACGCAAAGCGATGACACAGACGTTACAAGGGGTGGTTAATCGAGAGTTAAAGCAAATTTTAGGATCAAATATTTCAATGGAAGAGTTACCCCCGGAAAAGCGTGGGGAAGTGATGGAAATTGTCGATGAGCTCGGTGAAACGGTGGAATTGGAAGTTTTAATATTAATAGATACGAGCGGAAGCATGAAAACAAAGTTGCCGACGGTAAAAGAAGCGCTGTTTGATTTATCGCTCAGCTTAAATGCCCGCATGGGCGATAATCTCTTCTCTGTATTTGTATTTCCAGGGAAACAGGAAGACGTGGAAAAAATATTAGATTGGACACCGAAGCTCGAGGCGCTTTCGTCGGTGTTTCCTAAACTAACATCTGGTGGGCTTACGCCAACAGGACCAGCTCTGCGCCAAGCGGTCAGCCATTTTCAGAAAAAACGTTCGTTAAGGAGCTTGATTGGACGTGATGAATCCTATTTTGAAGAATCGTCTATGTAAACTACCGGCTGGTACAGTGATCGTTGGAAAATGGCATAAGCAGGCGTATAAAATCGTCAAACCGCTCGGTAATGGAGCGAACGGAGCTGTTTATTTAGCAGAAAGCAAAAAAGGACTTGTCGCCATAAAGGTAAGCGACAGCAGCACAACGATTACGTCTGAAGTAAATGTATTAAAACGCTTTTCCAAGGTCCAAGGAGCCGCCCTTGGACCTTCTTTGTTAGATATGGATGACTGGCACGACCAAAAGATTAACCGGACGATTCCGTTTTATGCGATGGAATATATAAAGGGGGAAGATTTTTTTTCTTTCCTTCGAAAACGCGGAAAAGAATGGCTCGTTATTTTAGTGCTTCAGCTATTATCGGCGTTGGAGCAGCTTCATGAAGAAGGTTGGGTATTTGGAGATTTAAAACCCGAAAATGTTTTAGTGGCCGGTAACCCGCCAACTATCCGCTTGCTTGATGTTGGCGGCACAACGCTGCAAGGCCGAGCCGTCAAAGAATTTACCGAATTTTATGATCGAGGCTATTGGGGGCTAGGCTCGCGCAAAGCAGATCCTGCCTACGATTTGTTTGCTGTAGCAATGATAATGATTCATGCGTGTTACCCGACGAAATTCGAGCGAAAAGAAAATGGTCGAAAGCAGCTATTTACGATGATTCAAGCGGATGCTACGTTACGCAAGTATCAGCACGTATTGATGAAAGCTATTGACGGAAAGTATGTTCGAGCGATGGACATGAAGCGGGAACTTGTGGCTGCCATTCACCACGACGTGCCGCTAGCTCGCGCAAAGCAACCGCCATCGCGAAAACAGCATCGTAAGAAAAAAAGAAGCGGCGTTATTGAAACGGCCTTTATTGTTGTGACACTATTATGTATGTACGCCTTGTATTTATATGGACAAATTCTTTAAATCCGAACTTCTTTTTTGAGAAAATATTTTATTAATGATACGATTAATACTATAAACCATTCGTTAAAGAGGTTTTGGCGATATGCGCTCAACCGTTTGTTCATTTATAAAAAAACATCAGCTATTGATGCCGAATACGACCGTTGTTGTCGGGGTATCCGGTGGTCCAGATTCGCTTGCGTTACTTCATTTTTTTTATACGATCCAAGCAGAATGGAACATCACTATTGTGGCTGCCCACGTCGACCATATGTTTCGTGGTCGCCAATCGGAAGAAGAGATGTATTTTGTGAAACATTTTTGCGATCAACTCGGTATTATATGTGAGGCAAAACAAATCGACGTTCCTGCTTTTCAACGTCAGACGAAAATGGGAGCACAAGAAGCGGCGCGCGAATGCCGCTACCGTTTCTTCCAAGAAGTAATGGAAAAGCACGCTGCTTCCTTTTTGGCGTTAGCACATCACGGCGATGACCAAATCGAAACGATTTTAATGCGACTCGTCCGAGGCAGTAGCAAAAAAGGCTATGCAGGCATTCCGTTTAAACGCCCGTTTCAAGAAGGGTATATCATTCGTCCGTTTTTATGCGTCAGCCGTGCAGAAATTGAAATGTATTGCCAAAAGCATCGCCTTCAGCCACGCTATGATGCCAGCAATGAAAAAGATGAGTACACGCGGAATCGATTTCGTCATGTCGTTCTCCCTTTTCTAAAAAAAGAAAACCCGCGTGTCCATGAGCGTTTCCAGCATTATAGTGAAATGGTGCTAGAAGACGAAGCATTTTTAGAGGAATTAACGTATGAAGCGATGAATAACGTAATGGAAACAACGCCGAGAGAAGTTAGGTTGCATATTCGTCCATTTCAAGCAATGCCAAAGCCTTTACAAAGAAGAGGGATTCAACTAATATTGAACTATCTCTATGACGGCATTCCTTCTTCTTTGTCCTCCATACATATAAGCAGTGCTTTAGCTTTGTTGATGAATAACCATCCTTCTGGCAAGTTAGATTTTCCAGATGGTTTAAAAATCATCCGCGCGTACGATGTTTGTTATTTTACATTTCAGGAAAAAAAAGCGGATGCTTATGTATTGGATGTACCCGTTCCAGCAACGATTGATTTGCCAAATGGACATGTAATTGTAAGCGAATTTCGGGAACACTATCCGGAGGAAGCAAAAAGGGCTGATATTTTCGTCATTTCTCCCGAAGCGATTACTTTCCCGTTGCGTGTGCGAACGAGACGTACTGGGGATCGAATGACGGTGAAAGGAATGAACGGGACGAAGAAGCTGAAGGAAATTTTTATCGAACATAAAATCCCGTTACATGATCGAGACATGTGGCCGGTGGTGGAAGATGGGCAAGGGAGGATTTTATGGCTACCAAAGCTAAAAAAATCTGCTTTTGAAGCAACAGATATTACAAAAACGCATTATCTTGTATTACACTATAAAGAGCAATGAACATCTAGGAGGAAATGAAAATGGGGATGAATCAAGATATTGAAAAAATTTTAGTCACACAAGAGCAA
This sequence comes from Anoxybacillus sp., assembly GCF_023512315.1. Lineage (GTDB taxonomy): Bacteria > Bacillota > Bacilli > Bacillales > Anoxybacillaceae > Anoxybacteroides. The sequence continues at coordinate 10,330 of NZ_JAILZV010000003.1, read as the reverse complement.
ATTCAAGAAAAAGTGAAAGAATTGGGCAAAGTGTTGACAGAAGAGTATGAAGGGCGTTTTCCGTTGGCTGTCGGGGTGTTAAAAGGGGCAATGCCGTTTATGGCGGACTTATTAAAGCATGTAGATACATATTTAGAAATGGATTTTATGGATGTATCAAGCTATGGAAACGCAACTGTTTCATCAGGAGAAGTCAAAATTTTAAAAGACTTAAACACCTCTGTCGAAGGGCGCGACATTTTAATTATTGAAGACATTATCGATAGTGGCTTAACGTTAAGTTATTTAGTCGATTTGTTCCGTTATCGAAAAGCAAAAACGATTAAAATTGTCACGCTGTTAGATAAACCGTCTGGCCGTAAAGCAAATATTGAAGCGGATTACGTCGGGTTTATCGTTCCGGATGAGTTCGTTGTAGGATATGGACTAGATTATTGCGAAAAATACCGGAACCTTCCTTACATTGGGGTATTAAAGCCAGAAGTGTACAGCAAATAAAGCAATCCGTCCGTATGGCGAATTGGTTGTATTGGAATGATTTTCTATGATACTATTGAGTATAGTGTGTTTCATATGGGAGGAGGCAAGAAATGAATCGGATCTTCCGTAATACGATTTTTTATTTACTGATTTTTCTCGTCGTCATTGGAGTTGTCAGCTTCTTTAATGGAACGAACCAACGGACGGAACCGATGACGTACGATGCTTTTATCGCACATCTTGAAAACGGCGATGTAAAGTCGTTTTCGATGAAGCCGGAACGCGGCGTATATGAAATTCGCGGGCAGTTGAAAACATATGCCGAAGGACAATATTTTTCGACGTATGTCATGAACAGTGATCCGATTTTAAACCGGATTGATGCAGCTGCCAAACGGACAAAAGTGGAAGTAATGCCAGCAGATGAAACGAGTGGTTGGGTGACGTTTTTCACTTCCATTATTCCGTTCGTCATTATTTTCATTCTGTTTTTCTTCTTGCTGAACCAAGCGCAAGGCGGCGGTAGTCGGGTGATGAATTTCGGCAAAAGCCGTGCAAGGTTATATAGCGAGGATAAGAAGAAAGTTCGTTTCCGCGATGTCGCTGGAGCGGATGAAGAAAAGCAAGAACTTGTAGAAATCGTTGAGTTTTTGAAAGACCCTCGCAAATTTGTCGAACTTGGCGCACGTATTCCAAAAGGCGTGCTGCTCGTTGGACCTCCAGGGACAGGGAAAACGTTATTAGCAAGGGCGGTCGCTGGAGAGGCGGGCGTACCGTTTTTCTCGATTAGCGGATCAGACTTTGTCGAAATGTTTGTCGGGGTCGGGGCGTCGCGTGTCCGCGACTTGTTCGAGACAGCAAAGAAAAATGCACCTTGTATCATTTTCATCGACGAAATTGACGCGGTCGGTCGTCAACGTGGCGCCGGACTTGGCGGCGGCCATGACGAGCGCGAGCAGACACTCAACCAATTGCTTGTTGAGATGGACGGGTTTAGCGGCAATGAAGGGATCATTATTATCGCAGCAACGAACCGTCCAGACATTTTAGACCCTGCCTTGTTGCGCCCAGGGCGCTTTGACCGACAAATCACGGTCGACCGTCCAGACGTCAAAGGTCGCGAGGCGGTACTTCGCGTCCATGCTCGCAACAAGCCGCTCGATGAGTCGGTTGATTTAAAAGCGATAGCGATGCGAACACCAGGTTTTTCTGGTGCGGATTTAGAAAACTTATTGAACGAAGCAGCGCTCGTTGCTGCGCGGCAAAATAAAAAGAAAATTGATATGAGCGACATTGACGAGGCGACAGACCGCGTCATTGCTGGACCAGCGAAAAAGAGTCGCGTCATCTCTGAAAAAGAGCGTCGCATTGTCGCGTACCATGAGGCAGGTCATACTGTTATTGGTATGGTGTTAGCGGATGCGGAAATGGTGCATAAAGTAACCATCGTTCCACGCGGCCAAGCAGGTGGATATGCCGTAATGTTGCCGAAGGAAGACCGTTATTTTATGACGAAGCCGGAGTTGTTAGATAAAATCGTAGGCTTACTAGGTGGTCGTGTTGCAGAAGAAATTGTCTTCAACGAAGTCAGCACCGGAGCGCATAACGACTTTCAGCGCGCCACAAACATTGCTCGCCGGATGGTAACCGAGTTTGGAATGAGCGAAAAGTTAGGTCCATTACAATTCGGTCAGTCGCACGGACAAGTGTTTTTAGGCCGCGACTTGCATAACGAACAAAACTACAGCGATCAAATCGCTTATGAAATTGATTTAGAAATTCAGCGCATTATTAAAGAGTGTTACGAAAAGGCGCGACAAATTTTAACGGAAAACCGCGACAAGCTAGAGCTTATTGCGAAAACATTGCTTGAAGTAGAAACGTTAGATGCAGAACAAATTAAGCATTTGTTTGAGCACGGAACATTGCCGGACCGAAACGGAAAACAAGATGATGTAAAAGTAAATATTCAATCGAAGAAAGAAGAATGAGATGTCTCTTTAAAGGGACATCTTTTTTTACCGTTTTCTCCTCTTATGGTATGATGAAAAAAAGTAAGCATTTGTGAGAAGTGGGGATGAAGCGATGATTTTTGTACTAGACGTCGGCAACACGAATACGGTATTAGGTGTGTATGATGGGGATGAATTAAAACATCATTGGCGCATTGAAACGAGCCGCGGAAAAACAGAAGATGAATACGGCATGGTAATTAAAGCGCTGCTGAATCACGTCGGTCTTCATTTTTCGGATATTGACGGCATTATTATTTCTTCGGTCGTTCCGCCGATTATGTTCGCTTTAGAACGGATGTGTCTAAAATATTTTCACATTAAGCCGTTAATTGTCGGTCCAGGGATTAAAACAGGATTAAACATTAAATACGACAATCCGAAAGAAGTCGGGGCGGATCGTATCGTCAACGCTGTTGCGGGTATTCATCTATACGGCAGCCCATTAATTATTGTCGATTTTGGTACGGCTACGACGTATTGTTACATTAACGAACATAAACAATATATGGGAGGAGCTATTGCGCCAGGGATTACGATTTCGACGGAAGCGCTTTATTCGCGCGCCGCGAAATTACCGCGTATTGAAATTGCCCGCCCCGACGATATTATCGGAAAAAATACAGTCAGCGCGATGCAAGCTGGCATCGTATACGGATACGTCGGACAAGTAGAAGGAATTGTATCGCGGATGAAAGAAAAAAGCCCTGTTCCGCCGAAAGTCGTTGCCACAGGGGGATTGGCTCCTCTAATCGCTCACGAGTCGAGCGTCATCGATATTGTTGATCCATTTTTAACGTTGAAAGGCTTGCATCTTTTGTATATGAAAAACGTAGACAAAAAATAGAAAAAGGTGAGCATGTTATGTCAGACTACTTAGTAAAGGCATTAGCATATGACTGCCAAGTAAGAGCGTATGCGGTGCGAACGACCGAAACCGTTCGTGAGGCACAGCGTCGCCATCAAACGTGGCCAACGGCTTCCGCAGCGCTCGGGCGCGCGATGACAGCAGGTGTCATGATGGGAGCAATGTTAAAAGGCGACAGCAAACTAACGATTAAAATTGAAGGAGGCGGCCCAATCGGTGCTATTCTCGTCGATAGCAACGCCAACGGGGAAGTAAGAGGATATGTAACGAATCCCCATGTTCACTTCGAATTAAACCAACATGGTAAACTAGACGTTGCCCGAGCGGTCGGGACAAGCGGTATGTTAACGGTCGTAAAAGATTTAGGCTTACGCGATTTTTTCACTGGGCAAGTTCCGCTCGTTTCTGGTGAGCTTGGGGAGGATTTTACGTATTATTTCGCGTCCTCTGAACAAGTCCCTTCTTCTGTCGGGGTAGGGGTGTTAGTGAATCCCGATCACACGATTCTCGCTGCTGGTGGATTCATCCTTCAGTTAATGCCTGATGTCAAAGATGCAACGATTGATGAAATTGAACAGCGGCTAAAAACGATTCCGCCTGTGTCTAAAATGGTAGAAAGAGGATTAACGCCAGAAGAAATTTTAGAAGAGTTGCTTGGAACAGGGAATGTCAAAGTGTTGGAAACAGTCCCAGTCGCTTTTGTATGCCGTTGTTCGCGAGAGCGAATTGCTGATGCGCTCATCAGTTTAGGACCGAAAGAAATTCAAGATATCATCGACGAAGAAGGACATGCGGAAGCATCGTGCCATTTTTGTAATGAAACATATTATTTTACACGAGAAGACTTGGAAAAACTAAAACAACTGGCAGAATCACCAGCAGAATAAAAAATAATTGACAATTGAGAAAATAGTTGATAAATTTTAAACAAATTCGATAAAATTACTCGGGATTAGGGGTGGATAATATGGCACGCGCAGTAAACTCCATTACAGAATTAATTGGTGATACACCGGCAGTCAAATTAAATCGCATCGTGGATGAAGACAGTGCAGACGTATATGTCAAATTAGAATTCATGAACCCAGGAAGCAGCGTGAAAGACCGGATTGCGCTAGCAATGATTGAAGCAGCAGAAAAAGAAGGAAAATTAAAGCCTGGCGACACCATTATTGAGCCAACAAGCGGTAACACAGGAATCGGATTAGCGATGGTAGCAGCTGCAAAAGGTTATAAAGCGATTCTTGTGATGCCAGATACAATGAGCTTAGAGCGTCGCAATTTGTTGCGTGCATATGGCGCAGAGTTAGTGTTAACACCGGGAAGCGAAGGGATGCGCGGGGCGATTCGGAAGGCGGAAGAACTTGCGAGCGAACACGGGTACTTTATGCCGCAACAATTTAAAAACGAAGCGAACCCAGAAATTCATCGCTTCACGACAGGAAAAGAAATCGTCGAGCAAATGGGCGACCAGTTAGATGCGTTTGTGGCGGGAATCGGCACTGGCGGAACGATTACGGGCGCTGGCGAAGTATTGCGAAAAGCGTATCCAAACATCAAAATTTATGCTGTCGAGCCAGCAGACTCGCCAGTATTGTCCGGTGGAAAACCAGGACCACATAAAATTCAAGGAATCGGCGCTGGCTTTGTCCCAGACATTTTAAATACGGAAATTTACGATGAAGTGATTACTGTAAAAACGGAAGAAGCGTTTGATGCTGCCCGCCGTGCAGCGCGGGAAGAAGGAATTTTAGGCGGTATCTCCTCCGGTGCAGCAATTCATGCAGCGCTAAAAGTAGCAAAACAGCTAGGAAAAGGAAAGAAAGTATTAGCCATTATTCCAAGTAACGGAGAGCGCTACTTAAGCACGGCTCTATATCAATTCGAGGAATAAAGAAAGCATCATTTCGGCAGGGATATTCCCTGTCGAAATTTTTTTATTTATATTAAAATAGGTAGTATGTATGGAGCAAGCAATCAATTGGCATGTGCAGCAAAGGAAGGAGTGTAACCGCCTCTTATGGGACTGCGGAAAATAGCAACAAGACGCATTTCTTATCAACAACGAGATTGGTTTCAGCAATATAAATCGCTTATTCAAAACGAACCGTACCATGTATTATTAGAAAGCGGAAGAGCAGGTCGTTACAGCATCATTGGTATGTGTCCTATCGGCATCGTGCAAGGAAAAGGCGAAGAATTAGTTATTCAGTATAAAGGCGAAGAAACTCGGCTACAAGGGAACCCGCTTCAATTAATGCAACAATGGTTTTCACGATGGAAAGTGGAACGCATTTCTGATGGTCCGGATTTTCAAGGTGGAGCAATCGGGTATATTAGCTACGATTGCGCCCGCTATATTGAACGGCTTCCAGAATTGGCGAAAGATGATCTTGCTCTCCCTGATGTATACTTTTTCATTTTTGACGATGTTTTCGTCTATGACCATCAAGAACAAGCGCTATATATCATCGTGCACTATGATGAAGAAAAGCAACAAGAAGCGGAACAACGTCTGTCTATGTATGAATCATTATGGAGAAAAGATAACGAAGAAATGAGGCATTTTCCATTTACCATAACGGCGGACGAAGAAGCTGTGTCGATGACGGAAGAAGAATTTATGAAGGCAGTCGAGAAAGCCAGAGACTACATTGCCCAAGGAGATGTATTTCAAGTAAATTTATCCGTACGGCAATCTAAACCGCTGCGGACACATCCGTTCCACATTTATGAACAGCTGCGGCTGCTCAACCCTTCTCCGTATATGGCATATGTTCATACGCCGCATTTCCAACTCGTCAGCGGTTCTCCAGAACTGCTTGTGAAAAAACGCGGCGCTTTTGTAAGTACAAGACCGATTGCGGGAACGCGTTCGCGCGGAAAAACAGCAGAGGAAGATCAACGCATCGCGAACGAATTGTTGGAAAACGAAAAAGAACGAGCAGAGCATGTAATGCTTGTTGATTTAGAGCGAAATGATTTAGGAAGGGTATGCAAATATGGTACAGTAAAAGTAGATGAGTGGATGACGATTGAAGCGTATTCCCACGTCATGCACATCGTCTCCCACGTATCTGGCGAATTGACAGACGGCAAAGACGCGTTCGATGTCATTCGTGCCGTTTTCCCAGGCGGGACGATTACCGGCGCCCCAAAGGTGCGAACAATGGAAATTATTGAGGAACTAGAACCTGTAAGACGTAGTGTGTATACAGGTTCAATCGGCTGGGTTGGGTTTGATGGCGATATGGAGCTGAACATCGCCATTCGGACGATGATTGCGAAAGATGGCGTTGCACACGTTCAAGCGGGGGCAGGAATCGTCATCGACTCCCGACCGGAGTACGAGTACAAAGAATGTTTAAAAAAGGCGATTGCCTTATGGAAAGCAAAAGAGCTGAGTGAAGCAGAGTAACCATTGAGGATGAGGTGAGATGAATGATTTTAATGATTGATAATTATGATTCGTTTACGTACAATTTAGTTCAATATTTAGGGGAATTAGGTGAAGAGCTAATCGTTAAGCGAAACGATGAAGTAACCATTGAGGAAATTGAAGCGATGCGCCCTGATTTTTTGATGATTTCACCAGGACCTTGTAGCCCGAATGAAGCAGGCATTAGCTTAGCGGCAATCGAATATTTTGCTGGAAAAATTCCTATTTTTGGTGTTTGTTTAGGCCATCAATCAATTGCGCAAGTGTTCGGCGGCGATGTTGTCCGAGCACAAAAATTAATGCACGGGAAAACGTCACAAATTTTTCACGACGGAAAAACGATTTTCGCTAATCTCCCTAACCCGTTCACGGCAACACGGTATCACTCGTTGATTGTGAAAAAAGAAACGTTGCCAACTTGCTTCGACGTGTCGGCGTGGACAACGGACGGTGAAATTATGGCGATTCGCCATAAAACGCTCCCGATGGAAGGTGTTCAATTTCATCCGGAGTCGATTATGACGACACACGGCATGGAATTGTTACGAAACTTTATTCACACATACAAAAAGGGTTGAACGATGATGTATCTTTACGTTAATGGAGAGATTGTTCATCGAGAAGAAGCACGCATTTCCCCTTTTGACCATGGCTTTATGTATGGGCTCGGGGCGTTTGAAACGTTTCGCACGTATAATGGCCACCCTTTTTTATTAGACGACCATCTTGCACGACTAAATAACAGCCTAGCGGAGATGAATATTCGGTTGTCTCTACATCGGGAAGAAGTCGTACACATTGTTCATCAGCTGCTACAAGCAAACGGGTTACAAGATGCATACGTACGGTTAAATGTTTCTGCTGGCATTGGCGACATCGGCTTACAAACAGACAGTTATGTAGAGCCTGTCGTTATTGTCTATATGAAGCCGCTTCCTTCCACTGTTTCGGTGGAAAAAGTATGCACCGTTTTACAGACGAGAAGAAATAGCCCAGAGGGAAAAGAACGATGGAAATCGCACCATTATTTAAACAACATCCTTGGGAAACGAGAAATCGGTAACGATCCTCGGATAGAAGGTATTTTTCTGAATGAACAAGGATTTGTGACCGAAGGCATTGTTTCTAACCTTTTTTGGGTAAAAAATGGAATTGTCTATACTCCTTCTATCGATACTGGAGCGTTAAATGGCATTACGCGCCAATTTGTGCTGACGCTCCTTGCCACTTTACAAATTCGTTATGAAGAAGGGTTATATCGGTTGCCTGCCTTAGAAACAGCGGATGAGGTGTTTTTAACAAATTCCGTCCAAGAACTTGTACCGGTTGCACGTCTTCATAACCGATGCTATGTTGGAAAAGAAGGTCCGGTGACGAAACAGTTAAAGAAGTATTACGAACGTTTCGTTACTCATTTATGGACAAGGCATGAGTTAATAGAAAGGGTCGACTAACCAATGGTAAAAGTCATTTCATGTGGGCGGTATACACTGAATACTCAACAAAAGACCATCATTATGGGCATTTTAAACGTCACTCCCGACTCATTCTCTGATGGCGGAAAGTTTAACGCTATCGAGCGCGCAGTAGAACATGCGAAACAGCTAGTTGCCGAAGGCGCGGATATCATTGACATCGGTGGGGAATCGACACGTCCAGGGGCGGAAAGAGTGCCGGTTGAAGAAGAATTGCAACGGGTAATTCCGGTCATAAAAGCAGTAGCTAGCGAAGTAAGTGTTCCTATTTCGATCGACACGTATAAAGCAGAAGTAGCAAAACAAGCGATCGAAGCAGGTGCGCATATGATTAACGATGTATGGGGGGCGAAAGCTGACCGAAAAATGGCGGAAGTAGCGGCTCATTATCGCGTTCCAATCATTTTGATGCACAATCGACCAAAGCCGGACTACCAACATTTAATCCCGGATATGATTGCCGATTTGCTTGAAAGTGTGGAAATTGTAAAAAAAGCAGGGGTAAAAGAGGAAGCGATCATTTTAGATCCAGGAATCGGCTTTGCGAAAACAGCAGAGCATAATTTACAAGTGATGCGTCATTTAGAAGAGTTTACTAAACTAGGCTATCCACTATTGTTAGGAACATCGCGAAAATCGTTCATCGGTCAAGTCCTTGATTTACCTGTAAACGAGCGTGTAGAAGGAACAGGAGCGACCGTTTGCCTTGGCATTGCGAAAGGTGTGCATATTGTTCGCGTTCATGATGTGTTACCAATGGCGAGAATGGTGAAAATGATGGATGCAATGCTTGGAAAAGGGGGCGAAGACGATTGATAAAATTTATGTGACTGGGATGGAATTTTACGGGTATCATGGGGTGCTTCCGGAAGAACATGTACTTGGCCAGCGTTTCCTTGTTGATGTAATTGTAGAGACAAATGTTCAAAAAGCAGGGGAAAGCGATTGCCTGACGGATACAGTTAACTACGCAGAACTGTACGAAATCTGCCGGGAAATAGTGGAAGAAAGGCAATTTGCCTTAATCGAAGCAATTGCAGAGCGAATTGCTTCACGCATTTTATCTTCTTTTCCAACCATTGAGCAGTGTACGGTAAAAGTGAGCAAACCAAACCCGCCAATTAAAGGACATTATCAATCAGTTGCTGTTGAAATAATAAGGAGTCGTTAAATGAAGAACGATGCTTATATTGCACTTGGATCAAACATAGGTGACCGTCTCTCGTATTTACACGAGGCAGTCAAAAAATTAGCAGCACATGAACAAATTTCTGTTATCGACACGTCTTCGATTTATGAAACCGCTCCCGTCGGTTACGTTCAACAAGATCATTTTTTAAATATGGTTATTCATGTTCGAACGTCTCTTTCACCGTTTGCGTTGCTTGAAGCAACGCAAATCATTGAGCAAGAATTAGGAAGAAAACGGGAAATTCGCTGGGGACCGCGCACGTTAGACCTTGACATTTTATTATATAATCACGAAAATATTGAAACAGAGCGACTTACGATTCCACATCCACGGATGGCGGAACGGGCGTTTGTGCTCGTTCCACTGTTTGAGTTGGATATGGATATATATATTCCAACGGTGCGACGTTGCGTAGCTTCGTTGATAGAGGAACTATCGGACAAAGAAGGGGTACGCCTATGGAAGCAGAAAAATGGGGGAGACGTATTCGCGCTTTTCGAAAGTTAAAGGGCTATACACAAGAACGATTTGCGAAAGATTTAGGGATTTCGGTGTCCATTTTAGGAGAAATTGAACGTGGAAACCGGCTACCGACCGCGCAATTTTTACAAAAAGCAGCTAATTGTTTAAACGTAACGGTTGAAGAATTGTACCCACCAAGATTCATGTCGCCTACGGAAGAAGCTGCACCGACAATGAAACAAAAGTAGCAACAACATTATTTATGTGTTAAATACAGGCGTGTTGATTAACCAATAAAAACCAGTTGGCATCGCTCTATTTCTAGTTTTCTGCCGTAGTCGGCAAGCGGTTCGCTTGCCGACTGGGCATGCGCACAGCATGCCCTCCTCGAACAATGAACGC